>NZ_CP036170.1:2172500-2543885 GCF_004295125.1 [Clostridium] scindens ATCC 35704
AGCGATTATTCAGAACAAACCAGATTCGAGGCAACGAATAGAAAAAATGCCAACTGGCCAACGCCGGCAACGCTATGCCGACGTAGGATCGAAGCGCCGCCCGTGCGCTTAAGTCCGCTTGGTCATGCTAGAAAGAGCATATGGTGGATGCCTTGGCACTAAGAGCCGATGAAAGACGCGATAAGCTGCGAAAAGCTTCGGGGAGGGGCAAATACCCTTTGATCCGGAGGTGTCTGAATGGGGAAACCCGCATGAGGAGCCCTCATGCATCCCTGCGCCAATCCATAACGCAGGGAGGGGAACCCGGCGAACTGAAACATCTAAGTAGCCGGAGGAAGAGAAAACAACAAGTGATTCCGTAAGTAGCGGCGAGCGAACACGGAGGAGCCCAAACCGGGGCGCGTGCGCCCCGGGGTTCGGACCGCGGAAGTGATTCGGGAAGGCTAGCAGAACGGCTTTGGGAAAGCCGGCCAGAGAGGGTGAAAGCCCCGTAAGCGAAAGCCTGACAGACACGGCGGTATCCAGAGTACCACGAGACACGAGAAACCTTGTGGGAAGAGGCGGGGACCACCCCGCAAGGCTAAATACTCCTTAGTGACCGATAGCGCATAGTACTGTGAAGGAACGGTGAAAAGAACCCCGGGAGGGGAGTGAAAGAGAACCTGAAACCATATGTTTACAAGCTGTGGAAGGGCCTTACGTGCCCAACCGCGTACTTTTTGTAGAACGGTCCGGCGAGTTACGCCGGCTGGCAAGGTTAAGGGCTAAAGGCCCGGAGCCGAAGGGAAACCAAGTCTGAATAGGGCGAAGGAGTCAGCCGGAGTAGACCCGAAACCGGGTGATCTATCCATGTCCAGGTTGAAGTTGCCGTAAAAGGCAATGGAGGACCGAACCCACATCCGTTGAAAAGGGTGGGGATGAGGTGTGGATAGGGGAGAAATTCCAATCGAACCCGGAGATAGCTGGTTCTCCTCGAAATAGCTTTAGGGCTAGCCTCATACGAGTCTTGCGGAGGTAGAGCACTGAATTTCCTAGGGGGCGTCAAAGCTTACCGAAGAATATCAAACTCCGAATGCCGCGTAGATGATGTATGGGAGTCAGACTGCACGAGATAAGTTGGGCAGTCGAAAGGGAAAGAGCCCAGACCTGCGGCTAAGGCCCCAAAATGTGTGTTAAGTGGAAAAGGATGTGGGATTTCGAAGACAACTAGGATGTTGGCTCAGAAGCAGCCATGCATTCAAAGAGTGCGTAATAGCTCACTAGTCGAGAGGTCCCGCGCCGAAAATGTCCGGGGCTGAAACACACTGCCGAAGCCCGGGGATGTACCAAGTACATCGGTAGAGGAGCATTGGATGCGGGAGGAAGCGGCACCGGAAGGAGCCGTGGACCGCATCGAAGAGAGAATGCCGGAATGAGTAGCGAGAGGAAGGTGGGAATCCTTCCGGCCGAATATCCAAGGTTTCCAGAGTAAAGCTGATCTGCTCTGGGTAAGTCGGGGCCTAAGGCGAGGGCGGGAGCCGTAGCCGATGGACAACAGGTTGAGATTCCTGTACCGCGATATGACAGAACTGTGGGGACACGCGTGGAAAGCATAAGCCGGGAATGGAAAGACCGGCGCAAGCGGGGCAGGGGCTGCATAGGCAAATCCGTGCAGCGTAACCCGAAGCCGTGACGCGTACCGAACTGCAAGTAGGGAAGTATGCGAGCCATGCGTCAAGAAAAGCCGCTATCGCTCATATCGCGCCCGTACCGCAAACCGACACAGGTAGATGAGGAGAGAATCCTAAGGCCGACGGGAGAAGCATTGTCAAGGAACTCGGCAAAATGACTCCGTAACTTCGGGAGAAGGAGTGCCATAGAGATATGGCCGCAGAGAATTGGCCCAAGCAACTGTTTAGCAAAAACACAGGTCTATGCGAAGCCGCAAGGCGAGGTATATGGGCTGACGCCTGCCCGGTGCTGGAAGGTTAAGGGGAGAGGTTAGAGCGATCGAAGCCTTGAACTTAAGCCCCAGTAAACGGCGGCCGTAACTATAACGGTCCTAAGGTAGCGAAATTCCTTGTCGGGTAAGTTCCGACCCGCACGAAAGGCGTAATGATTTGGGCACTGTCTCGACAATGCACCCGGTGAAATTGAAGTACCAGTGAAGATGCTGGTTACCCGCGCCAGGACGGAAAGACCCCATGGAGCTTTACTCCAGCTTGATACTGGGATCCGGTATTGCATGTACAGGATAGGTGGGAGGCTAGGAAGCGGGGACGCCAGTCGCCGCGGAGCCGCTGTTGGGATACCACCCTTGCAGTGCTGGGTTTCTAACCAGCAGCCGTGAACCGGCTGGGGGACAATGTCAGGCGGGGAGTTTGACTGGGGCGGTCGCCTCCGAAAGGGTATCGGAGGCGCTCAAAGGTCCTCTCAGAATGGTCGGAAACCATTCGCAGAGCGCAAAGGCAGAAGAGGGCTTGACTGCGACACCGACGGGTGGAGCAGGTACGAAAGTAGGACTTAGTGATCCGGTGGTATAAAGTGGGATTGCCATCGCTCAACGGATAAAAGCTACCCTGGGGATAACAGGCTTATCACTCCCAAGAGTTCACATCGACGGAGTGGTTTGGCACCTCGATGTCGGCTCATCGCATCCTGGGGCTGAAGTAGGTCCCAAGGGTTGGGCTGTTCGCCCATTAAAGCGGTACGCGAGCTGGGTTCAGAACGTCGTGAGACAGTTCGGTCCCTATCCGGCGCGGGCGTAGGATATTTGAGAGGAGCTGTCCTTAGTACGAGAGGACCGGGATGGACTGGCCGCTGGTGGATCTGTTGCGCCTCCAGGCGCATGGCAGAGTAGCCAAGCCGGGACGGGATAAACGCTGAAGGCATCTAAGCGTGAAGCCCCCCTCGAGA
This sequence comes from [Clostridium] scindens ATCC 35704, assembly GCF_004295125.1. NCBI lineage: Bacteria > Bacillati > Bacillota > Clostridia > Lachnospirales > Lachnospiraceae > Lachnoclostridium > [Clostridium] scindens. Next base: position 2,175,396 of record NZ_CP036170.1, read on the forward strand.
TGAGATATCCCTGGCGTTAAGCCAGTAAGACCCCTTGAAGACGACGAGGTAGATAGGATAGAGGTGGAATTGCAGCAATGCATGGAGCTGACTATTACTAATCGGTCGAGGGCATGACCAGAGAGGCTGGAAGGCAGAAAAAGACTCGGAGTTGGAGTTTCGGATGGAAGTATTTCCCGTATGCGGTTTTGAAGGTATATATGAAAAGTCCAGGAGTTAATTTCCTGGACTTTTTTGCTATTTAAAATCTTTTTCAAATTCATCCAATGCAGCCACAAGGAGGGCTGAGGAATATGCCATTGTCGGACCACCTCCAAAAGCCGTGGCAACCGTTGCCGCTTCAAGGATTTCCTGTCTCGTGCACCCTGCTTTTAAAGCATTGTACGCATGTCCTACAATGCAATACTCGCATCTGGAATATACGGATATAGCGATACAGATTAATTCTTTGTTCTTTGAGGAAATGCTCCCTTCGGAAAGCGCGGCTCCGATGAAGCCTGATAAGGAGCCGAATGCTTCTGGATTAGAGTCGCCTAAGGCCTTCATACCGTAATTGGAATCTTCTAATATTGCTCTGACATCTTTCATAATATAAATATCCTCCTGTCTTTTCTATATAACAGTATAATGAAAGATGGAAGTTTTTGTCCAATTGATATATAAAAAGAGAGAAGAGAGATATAGGAGCCATCTATAGCAAGTTCAATATTTAAGAAATATAGTAATATATGGTATAATATTTGTAACTATCTGAGGGAATGAAAGGTATTATACATGAGGGAAGAGAATCACAAGAAAGATGCACGGCTAATTGATCTGGCAGGATCAAAGGGGAAGAACATCTGAAACACTGGCTGAAAAGAGTAATGATAAATTGCGGCAAGAAGCAGTTTGAAAACGCATATCGGAAGCGACTTGAGGATTATATGGCGAACGCGGGCGAGTATGAGTTCGTGTTCTTTAAGAACGACTCAGGCTTATCAGTGATTATTCCGATGAGAATTTCCAGATGTATATCTGGAAAGATGCTGATCCGGAGAAATACTATAACAGTTGTATGATAGAATTTGATACGCCGACTGAAAAAGTATATGAGATGCAGACGCAGAGGCAGTGCTATGAGTAGGCGCTGCCAGCAAGAATAAAACAGAATAAGGAGCACGCGGCAAGATTGCCGCGCGCTTCTTATTCGTTGCCTTAAGATTCCTGCCTAAGTGCTAAGATATGATTGATAAGCAGCGTAGCAATATCATCCTTGCTCATCAGTTCCAGTTCGGTTACGCAATCCGGAGTGATCATGGTGACAATATTGGTGTCGGTCTCAAATCCAGCCCCCTTCACCTTCAGATTATTGGCAATGATCATATCCAGATTCTTCTTCACCAGTTTCTTCTTGGAATTCTCCAGCATATTTTCGGTTTCCATAGAGAATCCACAAAGGAACTGGCCGGGCTTTTTGTTATCACCCAGAAATTTCAGAATATCGTCCGTGCGCTCCAGAGGGATGCTAAGTTCAGCATCCGATTTCTTGACCTTTTCATCTGCAACCTGGGATGGACGGTAATCGGCAACGGCAGCAGCCTTGATGATGATGTCCATATCCCGGCTTCTGGAAGTGACGGCATCAAACATGTCTCTGGCAGAAGTGACAGGAATCACATCGACGAACATCGGCGGCTCTATAGCGGTTTTTCCGGTTACCAGCGTAACCTGCGCCCCCCTTAGCATACAGTCCCTCGCAATGCTGTATCCCATCTTTCCCGAAGAGTGGTTGGTAATGTACCTGACCGGATCAATGGCTTCCCGGGTAGGTCCTGCGGTAACGAGAACCTTTAAGCCCAACATATCTTTGGGGCAGGCACAGCATCTGTAAATGTGCTGGAGGATGAATTCAGGCTCCGGCATCTTCCCGGCTCCGGTATCCCCGCATGCCAGCCTTCCGCTGGCAGGATCTATGATTTCCATACCGTACTTTCTCAACGCTTCCAGGTTGTTCTGGGTCACCGCATTCTCATACATTGCCGTATTCATCGCCGGCACGATGATCTTAGGACATCTGCAGGCCAGGAAGGTAGTCGTCAGCATGTCATCAGCCATGCCATGGGCAATCTTGGCAATCACATTGGCAGTTGCCGGGGCGATTACGGCAACGTCCGCCTTCTGGGCAAGAGCAACATGTTCGACATGGAATTCGAAATTCCTGTCAAATGTGTCGATCACGCAACGGTTGCCAGTGAGCGTCTCAAAAGTAATCGGCGTAATAAAGTTTGTGGCATGCTCGGTCATAAGCACATGGACCTCGGCCCCTGATTTGACCAGCATGCTGGCCAGGCTGGCGCTTTTATATGCGGCAATTCCTCCGGTAACGCCCAGGAGGATCGTTTTTCCTTTTAACATAGTATGTTTCCTTTCTGTATGATTTTCATATTACTATAACTATAACCTGTTTTGGGACGTGTTGCAAGAAGTCCTGTGTGAAAAGGACGGGTGAATAAATATGTACGTCAGCTATATGTGGAAAAGAGTTGCTTAATATTGACCCGGGTGTTATAATTACAACGTAATTGTATTGTATCCTGCACAGCAGGAATGATAACAAGGAGGAATTGAATAATGAAGACAAAGAAACACGACACACGTTGGATGGTCAGTGTTGCACTTATGGCAGCGATTGTCATCGTGCTGGCGAACACGCCGCTGGGGATGATTCAACTGCCGATTATTAAGGCGACAACTGTACACATTCCGGTAATTATCGGAGCGATTCTGTTAGGCCCATCAGCCGGAGCAATCCTGGGCGCCGTATTTGGCGTATGCTCATTGATCAGCAATACGATGGCGCCAACGCTTTTATCCTTTGCATTCTCTCCATTCATGAGTACTACAGGGATACCGGGAGCACTAAAGGCAATCTGGATTTCAGTAGGATGCAGGATCTTGATTGGAGTAGCGGCAGGATGGCTATGGATTTTACTGAGCAAGCTGAAGGTAGGCCAGTTGATAGCGCTTCCAATCGTAGGATTCATCGGGTCAATGGTGAATACGGTGGCGGTTATGGGAAGCATTTACCTGCTATTCGCCCAGGAGTACGCGCAGGCCAGGGAAGTTGGCGTAACCGCGGTATGGGGCCTGATTATGGGAACGGTGACTGCATCAGGAATACCGGAGGCAATCGCGGCGGCAGTGCTGGTACTGGCATTAGGCAAAGTACTGATTCAGGTATTTAAGAAGATGAATATAAGAATGATGAACACCCAACTAGCCAAGTAAGAAGTTAATATAAAAAAATAAGGGGCTGTCGGTTTGTGATATGCTCCCTTCTAGGTAGACAAGTGAAATAATAAAAACTTGTCACTTAGGAGGGAGCATACTTTATGTCAAAGAAGACGATATCTGCTAAAGATAAAATATCTGCGGTTATGCTATATTTTGAGGGAAATGTTTCCCAGCATCAATTGGCAGAACGGTTAGAGGTGAGTCTTGCTACTGTCCAACAATGGATTCGTAATTATGAATCTATGGGGGAAGATGCATTCCTAATGAAACATTATAAACGATATTCAAAAGAACTGAAACTCCAAGCGGTGCAGGAATATTTTATAGACGTAAATGATAAACGAGTGCTGCGGATATGTCGTAAAAAAGATATCAAATCAACTATAAAATACTCAAATAATGGTTGTACAGGACAAGCTGCTAATCCACAGTATATTGCCGAAAACATCCTAAATAGAGAGTTCACAGTGATATGCCAAATGAGAAATGGCTTACTGACGTCACGGAATTTAAATATTATGTCGGACCCGTAGTACACAAAATATACTTGAGCGCTATATTAGATCTATATGAAAAATCCGAATGCACATCCACTTTGCCATAGTGATAGGGGATATCAATATACAAACCGATCATTTCATAATAAACTAGAAAAAGCAGGCATGACACAAAGTATGTCTCGTGTAGGTAAATGCATCGATAACGGTCCTATGGAAGGATTTTGGGGCATTCTCAAACGAGAAAGATATTATGGTAAACGTTTTACTGATAAAGAAACACTTGTAAAAATGATTGAAGATTATATAGATTACTATAACAACAAACGCTTGCAAAGAAATCTTGGAGTTTTAACTCCAATGGAAAAACATGAAATCTACTTGCAAGCCGCATGAAAAACTGCCAGCAGATAATCTACTGGCAGAAAAAATCTTATATTTTTTCATTTGTCTACTTGACGGGAGCAGTTCAGTTCCCGACAGCCCCCCTTTTAATTAAACTGCAAGCTTCAAAATTTCTATAAATTCTTTTACATGCAGTGGTACATAATGTCCTACCGGAGCGGTGTCATTATGTGTAGCTCTGTCTGCCATTTCTTTGAAGTGTGTATCGTCGATTCCCATTTCTGTGAGAGAAGTCTTCAGATTCAGTGACTGGAAGAATTCTTTTAATTTGTCGGCTAAGATGTAAGCCATTTCTTTTTCTGTGTAGTTGTATGGATCTATATCGAAGACACGTTTTGCAAGTTGAGCAAGTTTGTAAGGTTTTACTTCTGCCATGTATTTGCACCATGCTACAAGAACAACTGCCATTCCTTCGCCGTGAGTGATGCCATACTGAGCGCTGATTTCATGCTCGATTCTGTGTGAACCCCAGTCAGCGGCACGTCCGGTATCAAGGATTCCGTTGTGTGCAACGGATGCAAGCCACTGAATCTCAGCACGTGCATCGTAGTTTGCCGGGTCTTTCATCAGACGTTTTGCATTGATGATTGCTGCCTGAATGGCACCTTCGATCATATAATCAGTTGTATCTGTGTGAGCAACGTCAGAGAAATATCTCTCTAACAGGTGGGAAAGGATATCAGCGCATCCGCAGGATGTCTGATATGCCGGAAGCCCCATGGTATATTTCGGGTTCATGATTGCAAATTTCGGGATGATCATGTCATCTTCGAATCCTAATTTCATCAGTCCGTTGGAAACGATCGCTGCATTAGATGTCTCAGAACCACTTGCCGGAAGTGTTGTGATTGCTCCAATCGGAACTGCTGTTTCAGGAGTGGCGGATCCATCAAAGAAATCCCATACATCTCCATCATAAGGAATACCAAGTGCGATAGATTTTGCTGTGTCTACAGAACTTCCGCCGCCGGCAGCGAGTACGAAGTCTGTTTTATGTTCTTTACATACTTTTACAAGATCACGGATCAGTTCGATCTTCGGGTTTGGAACAACTTCTCCACATTCCTGGAAATCAATTCCAAGACGGTCACAAGCATCTTTGATAACATCCCAGATACCAAGTGTTTTAATGAAATCTCCACTGTATACGAACATCAGAGAAGTTACTTTGTATTCTTTTAAAAGATCATACATATTATTTTCAGCTCCGTCACCGAAGAAGATGCGAGCCGGGTTTCTATAGTGAAAGTTTAACATTTGTATTGCCTCCTAAGGGTTTTATACCTGATTAATAGTATTTAGCAATAACAAATGGGAATGTTGCACTGCTGCAATTTATCTTCCCATACATCGGGCAGACGTTTATCTGTGATGATCATATCAATATCCTTCAAATCTGTAATCTTATATTCCGCAGTATCTGAAAACTTTGTATGGTCAGCGACCAGATAATGTTTACGTGATTGAGAGATGAAAGCCTTTCTTACCTGGCTTTCGCTCATATTGTTGTCGAGCAGACCGTGAGTTAAGTCGATGGCTGAGTTGCTGATGAAGCACTTATCTGCAATGTAATAGGATATCGCATCGGTGGTCTGATATCCTGTAAATGAATTGGAACGTTGACGGAATGTGCCGCCAAGTGAAATAAGCTTCAGGTTAGAAGACTGATTGCTAAATAAATTAATAATACGAAGAGAGTTGGTGATAATGATCATCTTCTGATTCCTTTGCACAAGTTCTTTGGCCAGTGTTAGGCAAGTCGTGCTGCAATCAAGGAAAATAGTATCGCCTTCTTTGATGAAGCGATTGATTGCGCAGGCGGCCAGTCTCTCTTTTTCTTGTGAGAAAAAAGTCTCACGTAACTGTACAGGTGCACCTTTGTCATCCGCATCCGGAAGGAATGCTCCGCCGTGGATTCTTTTTAATTTGTTCTGTGATTCCATCTCTTTTAAATCTCTTCGAATGGTTTCTTCACTGCAATTAAGCTTTTGACTCATTGTGGAAATTAAGATGCTTCCATACGTATGAAGCTCTTCTTCCAAATGTTTTTGTCTGTCAATCTTTAACATAACTCATAAATCCTTTCAACACATTTATAGAAAAAATGCATAACTATATTGAACGCAGTTATATAATACCAAAAAATCCCTCATTTTTCAACACTAAAAAATAAAAAACAGTCAAATGTTGTGAAAATGACGGTAAAAGTCAAGAAAAAGCCAAAGAAAGTAAAAAAAATAAACAAAAATATTGTTGACAAATGTGTATAAATGTTGTAATTTGTTGCTATAGCAAAATAACTGAAGGAGGGTAAACTTAATAAAATGTGATTTTGAGGGGAATTTAGGAAAAATGACATTTTATGTTGAATGCAGGAACTAAGCAACAAGACACAATATTAATTACAAGCGGACGTTATTATAATGAAACAAGGAACATTGACCACAGACCACAAGATGATTCAAAGTTTCATTAAAAAGAAAAATAAAAATGTAACGTTAAAAAGGTATGTAAGAAAGGAAGAGTAAAATGGAAAACGCTAACAACAAGAAAGGAAGCTTTATGGGGTTATTACCTCTGGTAATTTTCCTGGTAGTTTATTTTGCAATGGGTATTGGAACTGGAGATTTCTCTAACTTCCCATTAATGATCGGTATTTTCTTGGCATCCGCTATTTCATTATTTATGAAGAGCCCGGTAGCTGAGAAAAAGACATTCACAGAAAAAGTTGTTATGTTCTGTAAAGGTGGTGGAGATGACACATTGATCCTGATGGTAATCATCTACATGCTGGCCGGAGCATTCTACGGAGTAGCAAGCGGAATGCACGCAACAGATACAGTAACAAACATCGGTATTTCAATCCTGCCGGCAAACATGATCCTTCCGGGATTATTCTTAATCGGTTGTGTTTTAAGTTTCTCAATGGGAACATCAATGGGTACTGTAGCAGCCCTGATGCCAATCGCAATTGACATCGCATCTAAAACAGGCGTAAGCGTAGCATTTGTAAGTGGTGTTGTAGTAGGTGGAGCAATGTTCGGTGATAACCTTTCATTCATTTCTGATACAACAATCGCAGCAACAACAACACAGGGAATCGGAAACAAAGAAAAATTCAAAGCAAACATTTTCATGGTTGGACCAGCAGTGCTCATTACAGTAGTAGCACTTGCTCTGTATCCAATCGATGCAACTAAGATTTCTACAGGTGGATCTATCAACCTTGTAAACTTAGTTCCTTACATTTTAATTATCGCATTATCTCTTGCAGGTATGCATGCAGTAATGGCCATGACAATTTCTGTTATTTCAGGAATGATCATCGGAGTTATCCACGGAGACTTCTCGTTTGTAAAATCATTCACAGTTGTACATGATGGTATGACAAGTATGCAGGACATGGCAGTTATCGCTATCTTCGTAGGTGGTCTTGTAGCAATCATGCAGTACTTAGGTGGGATTGACTGGTTACTGAACAAACTGGCTAAAGGAATGAAATCTAAAGTCGGTGCAGAACTTAGTATCGCAGCGCTTGTAAGTTTAGTAGACGTAGCAACAACAAACAACACAATTTCTATCATCGCAGTTGGACCGATCGCAAAAGATATCTCAGAAGAGTTTGACATCGCTCCGGCAAGAACAGCTAGTATTCTTGACCTGTTCTCATCTGCATTCAATGGTTTAACACCATATGCAGGACAGCTTCTGACGGCTGGTGCAATGGCTAAGATTGCTCCGGTAGCTATTATGCCATATGTATGGTATGACATCCTTATGATCATCTTCGGTGTAATCTTCATTGTAATCGGACGGCCGAAATTCAAAGAAAAAGCTGCAAAAGCTTCAAACTAAGAGCGGAAATAAAAGACAGAAATTAAATGTTAGAAAGCAGGAATTTGAAAATGGATAAATATTCAAGGCATTTTTTGCTGAACGTTGATACAGCAAAAGAATATGCAAAAGAAAAAGTTGGATATTTTAAAGATGATGAAACATTAGAGGCAATCGAGATCGGTGATGGTAACATCAACTACGTATTTAAAGTTTGGAATCCGGAGACAGGTAAATCCCTGATCATCAAACAGGCAGATACAGTTCTTCGCTCTTCAGGAAGACCGCTTGATATGCATCGTAATAAAATTGAAGCAGAGATCCTTGGCATTGAAGGAAAATTATCTGAGGGATATGTTCCGGAGATTTATCTTTATGACGAGAATATGTATGCATTATCTATGGAAGATATTTCCGCATACAAGAACCTTCGTACAGAGATGGAAGCAGGAAAGGCTTTCCCGAAACTTGCAGATGATATTGCAACTTTCATGGCGGACACACTGCTTCCGACAACCGATCTGATTCTGGACAGAGCCGAGAAAAAGGAAAAAGTAAAATTATTTACCAACCCGGAACTCTGCGATATTTCAGAAGATCTGGTATTTACAGAGCCATATTATGATTATAAAGGACGTAACATCATCCTGGATCAGAACATGGATTTTGTAAAAGAAAGGCTCTATGGAGACCAGGAACTGCATGCAGAAGTAGGACAGCTTCGCGATGACTTTATGAATCATGCACAGGCATTGATCCACGGAGACTTACATTCTGGTTCTATTTTCGTAAATAAGGAAGGAACAAAAGTCATTGATCCGGAATTCGCATTCTACGGACCAATGGGTTACGATATCGGTAACGTAATCGGAAATCTGTTCTTTGCCTGGGCAAACAAATATTATACAGATTCTGAAAATACAGAATTCCTGACATGGATTGAGAGCACAATCGGAGAAGTTACAGATAAATTCAAAGAGAAGTTCTCAGCAAAATGGGATGCGCTTGTTGAATTCCCACTGTATAAGACAGAAGGATTCAAAAAATATTATACAGATAAAGTAATGGCAGATTCTTTCGGATATGCCGGTACAGAAATCATCCGTCGTGTTGTAGGAGATTCTAAAGTAAAAGAAGTTACTTCTGTTACAAATGTAGATCTTCGTATACCGATGGAAAGAACTTTGATCCAGATCGGTATCAAACTGATCAAGGAAAGAAGAACTCTGAAAGACGGAGCAGCAATCAAAGCTGTTGGTAAAGAGTATTTAAAATAAGTAAATAAAATCACTTTCCGGACCGGTTAAACGTTCCGGAAGGTATCTATTAGAAAAGGAAGATGTATGATGAAAAGATGTGATCAGGATTTGGCTTTCATGCTTCAGTATGAAAATGTAGCATGGTATGAAAATGGAAAAGTAAGAATATTAGACCGTAGAATTTATCCGACAGAGGTTAAATTTGTTGAGTGCACAACCTATAAAGAAGTTGCACAGGCAATCACAGATATGGTTACACAGAGTGCAGGACCGTATACCGCAGCCGGCATGGGAATGGCACTGGCAGCACATGAGGTAGAAGGTAAGATAGAAGAAGAACAGATCAAGTTCTTAACACAGGCTTCTTATGATATCTCACATGCAAGACCGACGACAGCAAATCGTATGGGAATTATTACAGAAGGTTGTCTGAAAGTTGCGAAAGAAGCATTGGCGGAAGGAAAGAGTGCAGTAGAGGCATGTTTCAACAGAACCGTTGATTCTTTGAACAGAAGATATACAACAATGGGAAAAGTCGGAGAGAATCTGGCAGCTTTGTTCCCAAAGAACGGAACCATCCTTACACAGTGCTTTGGAGAAACAATCATCGGTATGATGCTCCGTGCAGCAAGAAAGAACAACAATGATGTAAAAATTTTCTGTGCAGAGACAAGACCATACTTGCAGGGCGCAAGACTGACATCTACATGCTGTGCGCAGATGGGATTTGATACAACGGTTATTACAGATAATATGGTAGCTTATTCTATGCAGCATAAGGGCATCGATCTCTTTACTTCAGCAGCAGACACCATTGCAAGAGACGGCCATATTGCAAATAAGATCGGAACCTTCCAGATTTCCATTTTAGCAAAATATTTCGGAATTCAATATTATGTAACAGGAATCCCAGATAAAGATAAGATGTATGGAAAAGATATCGTTATTGAAGAAAGAAATCCTGCACAGGTACTTTCTTACCGAGGTATCCCGAATACAATTCCGGAGGTCAAAGGAATCTATCCATCATTTGATATAGTACCGCCACATTTGATCAGTGGTGTTGTAACAGATAAAGGTGTTTACGTACCATATCTGTTAAATGATTACTTCAAGGGTGAAGTAAAAGATTTCTATTAAAATAATGTTATAAAAGAGGTATGAGCAATGGTTACATGTATGAATAAAGAAAGAAAATATGGTTCTGTCATTTCCAACGGAAAAGTCTCGGTAGATTGTGATAATCCAGGTTACAGGTGTTCCGGAGGAAGTATCCAAAGATATAGCGCAGAGAGCCTACGATGATTGTCTTGTAAAAAGTAATCTTTCCAAGGAACTTGTATTCGAACCACTTGGGGAGTAGACTTAGTAGGAAATAAAAACGACAGCGAACAGGACAAAAGTAAAAAGGAGAGAATGAAAAAATGAAGTTATTAATCAGAGCACCTTTTATTGAAAGTGAAAGAAAGAGACTGGAAGCTTATTTTGATGAGATCGTATATGCTCCATGGACAACTACCGGTGAACGTTATTATGAAGATGAGATGCTGGAAGTTCTGAAAAAAGAACAGCCGGATGCTCTCATTACAGAACTTGACCGTGTAACAGAAAAAGTATTGAACGGATATGACAAACTGATCTTCATCGGAGATTGTCGTGCAAATCCGGCAAACATCGATGTGGAAGCATGCAAGAAAGCAAATGTACCTGTTCTTTGCACGCCGGCAAGAAATGCGCAGGCTGTAGCAGAGATGCTGTCAGGACTTCTTGTAAGTTATATGCGTAATCTGGTTCCGGCAGTACAGTGGATCAAAGATGGCAAATGGGTAGAAGGAACGACACCTTACTATACATGGATGGGAAATGAGCTTTGCGGAAAGAAAGTCGGATTCGTTGGTTTTGGCGCAGTCGGAAAACATGCTGCAAAGATTCTGGAAGCATATGGATGTGAGATTTCATTCTATGATCCATTTGTAGATTTTGTAAAAGACAGTTACAAGAAATGTGAACTGGAAGAAATCTTTGAAAATTCAGATATTGTATCCATTCATCTTCCGGTACTTGACAGTACAAAAGGAATGATCAATGCAGAGTTATTTGCAAGAATGAAAGAAACAGCTATTTTCGTAAATACAGCAAGAAGTGCGGTTGTGGATAAACCTGCTTTGATGGAAGCATTAAAGACTAAGAAAATCCGTGGAGCAATCCTGGATGTATTGGAAGTAGAGCCTCCGACAGAAGAAGCACTGGAAATCGCAAGACTGGACAATGTACTTTTGACACCACATATCTGTGGAGCAACTTATGAAGTAACCGATCATCAGTCCAGAATTATGACAGACCGTATCGATGCATGGATGAAAGAGAACAAATAAGGAGAAAAGCAGATGGAAACAAATTATCTGGTTGTAGACATGGGAACCGGAAATTCCAGAGTGGGACTTGTCAGTGCCGATGGAACCATCTGGGGAATTCGAAATTACGAGAATCAATATTATAAAGATAAACAGTATGAAGATGCACAGTATTTTCTCCCGGAAGAATGGGAAAACAATCTCTTAGGCGGCTGTAAAGAGCTGCTTAAGGAATTCCCGGAACATCCGGTGCGTGCGATTACTTCATCCGGAGCCAGAGAAAGTATTGTCCTTTATAATAAAGTAGGAAAAGCTTATCTTGGCCTTCCGAATATTGATAATAGAGGCCGTGCATGGATGGCAGAAATCGAAGACCGTACATTCATCTATGAAAAGACAGGCCGTTGGGTAACCGAAGATTTCCCGGCAGCAAAACTGATGGGATACCGGAAAAAGTATCCGGAAGAGTTCGCAGGCATTGCAAAAATCACAAGTTTGAGTGAGTGGATCGGTGAAATGTTTACCGGTAAACTGGTTATCGAGCCGTCACAGGCATGTGAGACACAGTTCTTTGATATTGAGTCAAAAGAATGGTCAGAAAGACTTTGTGGAGATTATGGAATTTCCATGGATATTCTGCCGGAGATCGCAAAAGCCGGGGATAGCCTTGGCAAGATTAAAAAAGAAATGGCAGATGAGCTAGGAATCAGTGAAGATGCAGAATTTATTGTCGGCGGAGCTGATACACAGATCGCATTAAAGAGTGTTGGGATGGGTGTAGGAGATGTTGCGGTTGTATCCGGAACGACTTCACCGGTTGCTACGATTACCGATTATAAATATTACGACAAACAAGAACGTTGCTGGACAGACTCCAACCTTGGAGGAGAAACCTATCAGGTTGAGACCAACCCGGGTGTTACAGGATTAAACTACCAGAAGATGAAGGCATTTTTATTCCCGGATGCCTCTTATGAGGAAATGGAAGAAGAGATGGCAAAACAGACAGAGTATTTATGTACGGCATCTTTTTCATCCTTATATTTCTCAGAGAAACGATCTCTGAAAAAAGGTGGATTTGTGATGAAAGCACCATTTGAAACAACAATGAAACCAATCCATCTGATCTGGGCGGTGGTAGCCGATATTGCATGTTCCATCTATGTACAGTACAGAAGCCTGTGCGAGATGACCGGACATGAAAAAGATTATATTTTAGGATGCGCGGGTGGATTTCAGTCGAAGATGCTATGCCAGCATCTGGCAGATCTGACAGGAAAGAAACTGGTCATCAGAGAAGGTTTCAGCCAGGCATCCATCAATGGCTGTTTGAGAATCTGTAATGCATATTACGGAATTGATTCAGAAACAGAATCGGAGCAGGCAGCAACAATTTATACACCAAAAGAAGACAGCCTGATTCAGGAGTATTATAAAGAATGGTTGAAAAACCGTGAGATGTTAAATCCTTAAAGGGGAGTTAGCATAGATTATGAAAAAGCAATATGAAATTAAGTAAGAAAGAGGGAAAAAACAATGTTAATGCAAGAAGAAAGAGAACAGATTGTAGCATATGGTAAAAAGATGAGCGCTGACAGATTGACATCTGGAACAAGCGGAAACATCAGTATTTATAATGCAGAGAAAGGTCTGATGGCAATCAGCCCATCAGGAATCGGATATTTCGATGTAAAACCGGAAGATGTAGTTATCATGGACCTGGAAGCAAACATCGTAGATGGAGACAAGAAACCATCCAGTGAATGGGCCCTTCATACAGCAATGTACAAAACAAAACCGGAGTGCAGAGCCGTTGTTCATACACACTCTATGTACTGCACAGTATTTGCAACACTTCGTCAGCCACTGAGAGCTGCACACTATGTAATCGCAGATGCTGGTGTAGATGAAGTACCATGTGCTCCATATTGCACATATGGAACACACGAACTTGCAGAAGCTGCTTCTAAGACAATCGGTGACAGCAACGCAGTACTGCTTGCTAACCACGGTATGCTTGCTTGCGGCGGAAACTTAAAGAGCGCATACTCTCTGGCATGCGGAATGGAATTCTGTGCTGAGTTAGAGTATCGTACAAAGACAATCGGTGGTCCTGTATATCTGTCAAAAGAAGAAATGGCAGAAGTACTGGAAAGCTTCAAGAGCTATGGGCAGCCGAAAAAGAAAAACTAATTTATCCGACAATTCACATATAATATAGCAATAACCCCCCATTCCCTTAATAGAGCGGTCTCGGAAACTCTTAAAGCCCGAATTTCCGCTCTTTTTTGGTTCCTTCTTTTTTCTCTTCCTCCATATCTCAGGCAAGCGTTACATTACATTCTTGCGTTTAATGAGGATGAGGAAAAATATATAGGGTTGAAAGAAGCCATGTACTTAGGTTATGAAGTGGCATGTTACTTTCAAAGATGGCAGGTTGTATATGATTAAAACTATGTGAGAAATAGGGTATTTTACTATTATTTGTAATCCTTGCCCGAAGAAACAAACACAATGGAGTTATCCTCCAATTTTGACAGAAAATTAATCTGGATTAACAAAGATTTAACCAGGGAAATAGGAAAGATTTTACAAGAATCATTTAAAGTACATAATGTAGGAAATCATTCAAAAAAAATGAAATGAAAGAAACACAACAAGACAGGAGGGGGTTATGGCCTACGAATATTTATGGTTTGATTTAGGGATGACACTGGTTGAAACATCCAGGAGTATTCGCTATCAGAAAGTTCTGGAAGATTTTCAGATAGTAAAGGAAGAGAAGGAAATTCGGAAAGCATATCACATAACAGATAAGATTTTTATGAGAGAGTACCCACATGTTCTGGGACAAAGTCCGGAGAAGTTTTTCCCGTGGTATCTTGGCGTGTTGAATTATGAACTGAATATCAGAATATCTATTCCGGAAGTTTATGAGGCACTTATGGAAAAGAAAACAAATGAGAGTCAGCAGTGGAAGTGCATCCAGGGTGTAAAGGAAACGTTGGAAAGACTAAAAGAGCAGGGAATGAAATTGGGGTTGATCAGTAATTGGGACTCCACGTGCAGGGAGGTGCTAAAAAATAATGGATTGGATCAGTTACTGGATACAATTGTGATTTCTTCAGAAATAGAAATAGAAAAACCGGATGTGAAGATTTTTGAGTATGCACTGAGTATTTCTGGAGCAGACAGGAAATTATCGTTGTACATTGGAGATAATTATTATGACGACGCCATAGGCTCTGCAAAGGCAGGCATAGATTGTATCCTGGTGAATCCTTATGGGACGCTGGGGATGGAAGAAATCAAAAATATTGAGATTATTCCAAGTGTGGCAGAATTGGAATCAGTTTTAGGGGGTGTTTCAGTTTAACAGCATGGAAGTTGAATTTAAGGAAAAGAGTTTGTGCGAAAGAATTGATCTGGTATATGAGAAGTTGACAGAAGCACAAAAACAAATTGCGATTTATTTAAAAAAGAAATGGGAACAGGCATGTCTGATGTCAGCAAAGAGTCTGAGCGAACAGGTTGATGTAAGTGAGGCAACAGTACATCGTCTGGCGGCAAGTCTGGGGTATGACAGTTTTACAGATATGAAAGAAAAGATGAAAGAGGAACTGCTGATGAACCGGGCGGTCACCAATATGAGTTTTCGGAATCGCGGAATTTCAGAAAACTGGCTGGATGAATGTTTGCAGACAGAGATGGTCAATCTTGTAAATACTTATCAGCTTAACCTAAAGGATAAGATTTCACAGGGAGCAGAAATGCTGCGAAATTCAAGAAGAATTTACGTGATCGGTGATAAGCAGGGACTGGGGACTTCTTCATATTTGGGATTTGTATTAAATTATCTTCTGGGCAATACAGTTCATCTGACCCTGGCCGATGTTTATGAACAGATTGGATTTATGGGATCTGAAGACGTATTGATTGTGATTGGATTTCAAAGATATTGTCCAAGGACTCAAAAGGCAGTGGAGCTTGCCGCAGATAGAAATGTGAGAATTCTGGCTTTTACAGATTGTAATCTGTCACCTTTTGCTCAAAAGGCAGAAATATCCCTATATGCAACGATGGACTCTACCTATTTCTTGGATTCTTATACTGCAGTTGTTTCCATTGCACAGGCACTGATTGCAAGGATCGTCATGAAAGACGAGGAAAGAATCCGAAAGAATGTAGAGGCTACCGAATATGTTTACAGGAGATTCCGGGAATAAGCAGAGGAAGGATGAGAAGATGAAAATCACGATAATCGGATGCCAGGGCGCTTATCCGGACCAAAATCAGGCAACATCCGGGTATTTGATCGAAACCGAGAATGTCCGTGTACTTTTAGATTGTGGATGCGGAGTGATTTCCCAGATACAGAATTATATTTTACTGGAAGAACTGGATGCAGTAGTAATCACACATTATCATCCAGATCACTGTTCGGATCTGGGATGTTTACAATATGCATCTATGATTCTGATGCAGTTTGGAAAACGAAAGAAACCTTTGGCGGTATGGGGACCGGGAGAAAATGAACGGTTATCTTATGAAGAATACTGTACAGGAAACAGTTATTTGGAAGAAGATGTTTTTCAGATTGGAGACTTGGTATTTGCCAGTCAGAAAAATGTGCATGATATCCTGTCTTATGCTATTCGTGTAGAGGATAGAAAGGGGAGTTCTCTTGTATATTCCGGGGATACAGGATATTATGAAGACCTTTCGAAGTTTGCGGAAGGCACGGAACTATTTTTATGTGAATGTTCTTTGTACAACTGGCAGAAAGGGAAGACTCCAGGACATATGTGTGCAGAGGAAACGGGAATGGCCGCGAAAAATGCAAAGGCAAAAAAACTTTGCCTTACGCATTTGCCGCCATATGGAAACCGACAGCAATTATTGGAAGAAGTAGGTCATAAATATCAGGGGGAACTGGTATTAGCCAGTTCTGGTATGATATTTAGACAATAAAGAAACATGCTTCAGAGAAGAGTAAGGAGAAAAGTAAAAAATGAAATCAAAATTAATTTTCAGGATCTTAACAGCAACGATGGCAGGAGTAATGATGGTAACTGCGGCAGGGTGCGCTTCGGGAAATCAGGATAAAGGAACAACAGAAGAGTCTATTGTAAGAATGGCTGTCAGTTCAGAGCCGGATAATCTAAATCCGATGAAATCTTCTGCAACAGATACATCGGCTATGATGATGAATGTGTATGAAGGACTGCTCTCTTTTGATAAGAATGGAAGTTTTATTCCAGCTCTGGCAGAAAGTTATGAAATCACAGATGACGGAATGACTTATGAATTTCAGTTAAAAGAAGGGATTCAATTCCATAGTGGAGATGAATTTAACGCAGAAGATGTAAAATATACATATGAAACATTAGCCGGATTAAATGGAGAATCCCCTTTAAATGAGACACTGGCAAGTGAACTGGTGGCGGTTGAAACCCCGGATGATTATAGCGTGCAGTTAAAATTGAACAAGGTAGATGCTGGTTTTCTTTCTAAATGTACGATTTCAATCCAGCAGGATGGATATACACAGGACAGCACAAATCCGAATGGAACAGGTCCATACAAGTTTAAAGAATATGTACAGGGACAGAAGCTTGTTCTGGAAAAGAACGAGAACTATAAAACGATTGAGACAAGAATGCCGGAAATTGACACTGTAGAATTTAAAATCATGACAGACAGCAATGCGGTTTTGATGGCATTAAAATCAGGAGATTTGGATATCGCATCCGTAGATGCAAGAAACTTTTCTTCTTTAGGGAAAGACTTTACATCGGTAGAAGGACCTCAAAATATGGTGCAGATCTTTGCATTGAATAACAGTGTAGAACCTCTGAATAAAAAAGAAGTGCGTCAGGCAATTAATTATGCGGTGAATAAAGAGGAGATTATCCAGACAGTCATGGAAGGACACGGAACACAGTTGGAAAGTTTTCTGAGTCCAAGTATGAAGAATTACTATAATGATGATATTAAGGGATATGATACAAACATTGGAAAGGCAAAAGAACTTCTTGCAGAAGCTGGTTATCCAACTGGATTTACAATGACGCTTACAGTTCCATCCAACTATCAGACACACATAGACACAGCGCAGATTTTAAAAAGTCAGTTGGAAAAAATTGGGGTTACAGTAGAAATCCAGCTTGTAGAATGGGCACAATGGTTGGAAAACGTTTATAATAATGCACAATATGAATCTACAGTAATTGGACATAGTGGAAAGCTGGATCCACAGGATTTTCTGAACCGTTTTACAACAACATATGAAAAAAATTACTTCAAATACTCTAATGAGGAATACGATGCTAAAATTGCAGAAGCCGCATCTGTAACAGATGAAACAAAAAGAGCGGAAATATACAAAGAATGTCAGCAGAAGTTAGCAGATGATGCCGCAAGCGTATTTATTCAGGATCCAAGCATCAACTATGCAGTTCGTAATACAATCACGGGAATGCAGATCTATCCGGTCACGTTCTTTGATATGGGAAGCCTTCGCATGGCAGAGTAGACAGGAGGGAAGGGTTTTGATATATGCAGTGAGAAAAGCGGGAACATTTGTGATAACGCTGGTGCTAGTATCTATCTTAACTTTCGGTGTGTTTCAAATTCTTCCGGGAGATCCGGTAGATATCATACTAGGTGTGGAAGCAGATCCAATGCAGGCAGCAGCTCTGACAAAGGAGCTGGGTTTGGATAAGCCCATAATGGAGCGATATTTTGATTGGGTATTTGGTGCGGTCAGGGGAGATCTTGGAAATTCCATACGATATCAGGTGCCCGTGGGAGACTTACTGAAAAGCAGTCTGCCAGTCACGGCATCATTGGCCGTACTTTCCATTCTGTTGACAATATTGATTTCTGTACCGGCAGCAGTTTTTCTGGCAAAAAATCATCGGAAAAACTCTGCGATGGTATTGTCTTCGGTAACACAGTTTGGGATTGCGGTTCCATCATTCTGGATTGGTATTTTATTGATTATGCTTTTTGCAGTGCAGTTTCATATTCTTCCATCCGGAGATTACACACCATTTTCAGAAAATCCAATAGAATGGCTGAAATCCCTGATTCTTCCTGCATGCTCAATTGCGGTTGGAACAACAGCAACAATTATCCGATATTTAAAAAATACCATTTTAGACCAAATGGGATTTGACTATGTACGTACAGCGAGAAGTAAAGGGATGACACAAAAACAGGTATTGTTTAAGCATGTGTTGAAAAATGCATTACTTCCGGCAATCACCATCCTGGGAATGATGATTGTGGATGTTCTAGGCGGGAGTGTGATTGTGGAAAATGTATTTAATCTTCCGGGAATCGGACATTTGTTGACATCAGGAGTGGGGAACAGGGATTTTCCATTGGTGCAGGGGCTTGTATTTTATTTGGCCATTACAGTTTTAGTGATTAATCTTTTGGTGGATTTTTTATATACAGTTGTTGATCCAAGAATAAGGGTAGGTGGGTGAGAAAAAATATGAAAAGAAAATACATAAGAAATAAAAATTTTTGTATCGGCCTGGGAATTGTGGTGTTTTTATTTGTGATGATGTTTATCAGCCTGTTTTATACACCATATCCTCCAGATGCAATGGATACTGCCAATGCATTTGCAGTTCCATCAGCAAAACACCTGCTCGGAACAGATAATTTTGGGAGAGATATTTTGAGTCGCTTGATGACAGGATCACAGACTGCATTTTTTGTTGGAATAGGAGCGGTCACGATTGGATTGAGTGCCGGACTCTTACTGGGTTCTGTTTCCGGATATTTTGGAGGATGGATTGATGAAATTGTAATGCGTTTAATGGATACGAAGATGGCATTTCCAGGAGTAATTCTGGCATTAGTTCTGATTACGGTATTTGGAAGTGGTGCATTGAATACTGCTATAGCTCTGGGAATTATGTCTATTCCAAAATTTTGTAGAGTTACGAGAAGTGGATTTATGCAGATCAAACAGTTGGAATATATCAAAGCGGCAAGATCAAGAGGGGCATCGCGCTTCAGAATAATGGTACTACATATTCTTCCTAATATTTCATCATCGTTAATTGTTACTGCAACATTGGGATTCTCCGGAGCAGTATTATCAGAAGCAGGACTTAGTTACCTAGGACTTGGGATTCAGCCGCCTACAGCGAGTTGGGGAAAGATGCTATATGAAGCACAGGCATATTTAATAACAAACCCCTTCTTAGCAGTTGTTCCCGGAATCATGATTACTATTATGGTATTGGGCTTTAATCTGCTTGGGGATGGACTGCGTGATCTTACGGAAAGACAGGGGAACTAAGAAAGGAAAGAAAAGAGATGACGGAGTGCAAAGAGCATATAAGACTGGCTGTAAAAAATCTATCTGTAGAAATTCGTACTGGAGGGAAGGATTGTAAAGTATTGAACCAGATAAGTTTTACAGCGAAACCGGGAGAAATCATCGGGCTGGTAGGAGAATCCGGATGTGGAAAAAGTATGACTTCTCTGGCCATTATGGGACTTCTTCCATCTGGTGCATGTGTTTCCGAAGGGGAAATCCAAATGGAAGGGAAAGACCTGTTATCTTTGAGTGAAGCAGAACTATGCTCAGTCAGAGGCGGAGAAGTTGCAATGATTTTTCAGGAGCCAATGAGTGCATTAAACCCGTTAATTCCGGTAGGAAAACAGATCGAAGAATGCTATCGGCTTCATCATAAAGCTGTATCAGCCATACAGACCAGGGAAATTACGCTGGATATGATGCGAACGGTAGGATTGTCCCGTGTGGAGAGTTTGTATCATGAATTTCCACATCAGTTATCAGGAGGAATGAAGCAGAGAATTGTGATCGCTATGGCATTGATCAATCGTCCTCGGTTGATTATTGCGGATGAGCCAACAACAGCATTGGATGTGACAATTCAGGCACAAATTCTGGAACTGTTGAAAAAAATGAATGTGGAATATGGATGTACAGTTCTGTTTATCTCCCATGATCTGGGTGTGATTCGAACTGTCTGTGATCAGATTGTTGTCATGTATGCCGGAAGGATTGTAGAGCAGGGCAAAACGGAGGAAGTTTTAAAAACACCCGGACATCCTTATACGAGGGGGCTTCTTTCTTCTATTGCGGGAGCGAAGAATAAAGGGGAGGAACTGTACAGTATTCCAGGGTATGTGGAGCCTTTGGAAAAAAGGGAAGAGAACAGATGTCCTTTTGTGAAAAGATGCGAACGAGCACAGGAGGTCTGCCATATTACCTGTCCGGATATGAAGGAAATACAGGGCAGAAAGGTAAGATGTTTCTACGAAGGAGATGGAAGAAGTGAGTAATGTAGAAGTGCTGATCGAAGCAAGAGATCTTTGTAAATATTATCCTGTAAAGGCAAAGAAAATTTTTGAGAAGAATAAAAAAGTACGGGCTGTGGAGAAATTAAATTTGTCCATCAGAAAAGGAAGTACTTTTGGTCTGGTAGGAGAATCCGGATGTGGGAAATCTACAACGGGACAAATGCTTTCTGAAATCGTTTCGGCAACACAGGGAGAGATTTTATATCAGGACAAACCACTCCGTGAAATGAACCGTATGGAAAGAGCCGCTGTAAGAAAAAAAATCCAGATGGTATTTCAGGATCCATATTCTTCCTTAAATCCCAAAAGAACGATTGAATGGACTTTGGAAGAGCCATTGAAAAGTTGTACCAAATTAGGAAAAAAGGAAAGGAAACAAAAGGTACAGGAAATATTGAAAATTGTTGGCCTGGATGAAAGTTATGGGCAGCGTTACCCCGGGGAATTAAGCGGAGGACAAAGACAAAGAGTCAGTATTGCTGCAGCTTTGATCCTGGATCCGGAATTTGTAATAGCAGATGAATCGGTTTCCGCTCTGGATGTATCTGTACAGGCACAGATCCTGAACCTTTTACAGAAACTGCAAAAAGAGAAGGGATTGACCTATTTGTTCATTTCCCATGATTTGAATGTAGTACAGTATATGAGTGATGAGATTGGGGTGATGTATCTGGGGCATCTGGTAGAACTGGGAGATGCACAGGAAGTATGTAGTCATCCGGCGCATCCGTATACAAAAGCACTGCTTTCTGCAATTCCGGAAGTAGAAGGAGTACGAAAAGAAAGAATTGTACTGGAAGGTGAAGTTCCAAGCCCTGCAAATGTTCCCGAAGGATGTCCATTTCATACCAGATGCAAAGAGGCACAGGAACGGTGCAGAAAAGAATATCCAGCTCCAAGAAAAGTAAAGGAAGGGCATGTTGTGTGCTGTCACAATGTAGCAAAGGTGTAAAACAGACATGAAATTAGGTGTAATTTCAGATATTCATTTAGATGTTAACGAACAATATCCAGTAGTAGAATTATTGGCAAAAGAAGCAGAAAGAAGAAAGCTGGAAGGATTGCTCCTGGCAGGAGATATTTCCAATGGTCCAAAGAGCACGCTTCGACACCTGGAACAAATGAAAAAAAGGCTTCCGGTACCATTCTGGTTCGTACCCGGCAATCATGACATGTGGGACCAGGAACAGGAGTATATGGACTCATGGCAAATATATGAAGAATATAAAAAATATGAGGAGTGCCTGTGTGGAAAATCAGTACAGGTTGGAAACAGTATTCTGCTGGGAAATATTGGATGGTATGATTATTCATTTGGAGATGAAGCTTATTCAATAGAAGATTTCCAGAAAAAAAGCCGCAATGGTCGTGTATGGCAGGATAGTATTTGGGTCCGGTGGAATCGTGATGACAGACAACTTGCAAAAGCAATGTGTGAAGAACTGGAAGAGATCATAAAAGAACACAAAGGAAAAAGGACGATCTCCGTTACGCACATGATAGCGCTTCCAGAGTTGAAAGTACCTTTGGAACGAGTGAACTGGGACTATTTTAATGCATTTCTGGGCAGCAGAGAATTGGGAGAGATGTATGAAAGAAATGGTGTGTCATGCGCAGTGATGGGACATGTACACTATAGAAAGCGTATACTGAAAAATCAGGTGGATTATGTCTGTGCCTGCTTAAATTACCATACAGAATGGCAAACGCAGGATCCGGGAGAGGAACTCAGAAAAACGATGCAGGAGATAGAGGCATAAAGAATAGAAAGAAGCATGAAAGGATATTAAGAATAATCCATGTTAATCTGCTTGTGATTTTGAAAGAACATTCGTATATCTATTTAACAATATAGTATTATTTTTAACGTGTATTTCTATATAGATTTGCACGTTTTTCTTTTCTCTCAAAAAACTCTATATAAACACTATAGAACACTTGACAACAGTTTAAAACTGTTATATACTGTTTTGAGAAAAAGGAGGAAGGATATAAAGAATGAAAATTATAATCAATACTTCCTTAATGGTTCCTATCTATGAGCAGATTGTAGACCAGATTAAAATGCTCATACGCAATGGGGAATTAAAGGAAAATGACAATCTTCCATCTGTCCGTGCCTTGGCTAAAGAATTAAAAATAAGTGCTTTAACAGTTAAGAAAGCATACGATAATTTGGAAAGCGAGGGCTTTACTGTAACAGTACATGGTAAAGGAACATATGTAGCGGCTACAAATACAGAACTTCTTCTGGAAGAACAAAAAAAGGAGCTGGAAGCGGATTTAGAGCAGGCTATTCAAAAAGGCAGACGTTGCGGTATTTGTGATGAAGATATAAAAAGTTTATTTGAGTTAATATTGGAGGGGTGATATATGTTAAAAATCGAACATTTAAAAAAGCATTATACTAATTTTTCTCTTGATTGTTCATTAGAACTTTTGTCTGGCTGCGTGACTGGTCTAATCGGACAAAATGGAGCAGGAAAAAGCACGACATTTAAAGCAATATTGGGATTGATTTCAACTGACGGTGGAAACATTGCAATACTTGGAAAAGATATAAAAGATTTTACGGCAAAAGATAAAGAAGAATTGGGCGTTGTATTGTCTGACTCTGGTTTTAGCGGTTATCTGAAAATAAAAGATATTATCCCTGTATTGCAGAATATGTATACAAAATTCGATAAGTCTTTCTTTATTGAACAGGTACAGAAATTTCAATTACCTCTTGATAAGCAGATAAAAGATTTCTCCACTGGAATGAAAGCAAAACTAAAAGTGCTAGTTGCCATTTCACACAACGCAAAACTGCTAATACTAGATGAACCGACATCTGGTTTAGATGTAATTGCAAGGGATGAATTGCTTGAAATGTTGAGAGAATTTATGGAAAAAGATGAAGAACGCTCTATTTTGATTAGTTCTCATATTTCCAGTGATTTAGAGTCGCTGTGCGACAATATCTATATGATACATGATGGTAAAATCATTCTGCATGAAGATACGGACGTACTTCTTAGTGATTATGCTTTGTTAAAAGTGGACGCAAAACAGTATGACAAGTTGGATAAACAGTTTATCTTACGTTCCAGAAAGGAAGCATATGGATATAGTTGTTTGACAAACCAGAAACAGTATTATATGGAGAATTATCCTAAAATCGCGATTGAAAAAGGCACAATAGACGAAGTCATTACTATGATGATAAGGGGGAGCGAACAATGAAAGGATTATTAGTAAAAGATTTTAAATTGATGATGTTGCAGAGAAACTTCTTTTTGCTCATTTTAGTGATTGTAATTGGAATGATGGCATTTACTGATGATGTAGTATTCCCGTTAGGTTTTTTGAGTTTTGTTGTATCACTGTTTACATTAAGTACAATAAGTTATGATGATTTTGATAATGGTAATGCGTTTCTATTCACATTGCCTATCACCCGTAACGATTATGTAATTGAAAAATATTCCCTTGGTTTGCTATTTGGGTGCGTGGCATGGATTTTAGCAACTGTTTTGGGTGTGATAGCAACGGTATTTAAAGGAACATTACCTATTACAGATTTAATGCTGGCTTCATTGATAATTCTGCCTATTATGATTGTTATTCAAGCAATCATGATTCCTTTTCAACTTAAATTTGGTGGTGACAAGGGAAGAATAGCTATGATTGGAGCATTTGGAGCTTTAGCATTAATCGCTCTTGTTATCGTAAAAGGAGCAAAAGCCATTTTCAATATTGATTTAGTTCATTTATTGGACACTTTACCAACTGTAAGTATGGGGATGTTGGTTGTCATTGCGGTCATAGTTGCCTTGGTACTGTTACTAATTTCTATGAAAATTAGTCTTTCGATTATGAACAAAAAGGAATTTTAAAGGGGGAGCTTATGGATTTAACAATATTAGCTGTTGTACTACTATTATGTGGCGGTATTCCTTTAAGAAACAAGATATATAAAGAGCGTAAAAAGAAAAAGGAAGAAAATAAGAAAGATATATAAAGGGGCGATATTATGGAAAAAATTTTATGCATAATTGCTTTAATCGTATTTGTATATTGGGTTTTCATCAAACGTAACAGAAAAAAGTAGTTACTGATATGAAAGGGGAATAAAATTGAAAAATACTTGGCAATGCCCTAAATGTGGGGCAACAGATGTAGTCCGTATTCCTGATAATTCTAGTCGTCATGCCAGCGGAAATAATATATACACAAGCACCCATACTTTGTTTGGAAAAATTCCTGTAATACGTTATGTTTGCTGTGAATGCGGATATGTAGAAAACTGGGTTGAAGCAAAAGAAGAATTACTGGAAATCAAGAAAAAATTTGGATAATTGAAAGGTAGTATTGACAATATGAAAGAATATAAGTATGTGGAAGTGAAATTTGAAGCAAAAGGTGGATTATTCCATTGCATTTCTAAACCAAAAGAAATCATCAGTAAATATGTGAAAGAGGGATATTCTTATGTTGGATTTATGCCAACTTTAATAGACGCACATGGTAGTTTTAGAAGAATTGATTTGATATTTGAAAAATAGAACTCTTGGTTTTAAGGCAGGTGAGAATGGAGTGTTGTCCGGCAAATTAAATGATGTGCTGTTTGCAGACTATACCTATGCTGATGCATGTCTTAAACATCCCGTTTGGAGCGGACAGCCTTCCCGCTGAAGCGTGCAGGCTGTTCCGCTCAAGCGGAATACGCACCAGAGCCTCATACCCCTCAAATAATCGTTATTTTATTACTTTCTGGTTACCTCGATAAAAAATGAATATATACTAAATCTTATTATAGATTTTACAGGCATTACTAGCTAATCAAGTATTAGTAAGCCATTTTTAATTCGATAACATGTTTCGCTTAATTTTGCAAAATCTATGTCATGCGTAACCAATAGTATTGATTTATTCATGGTATCATGCATTTTTTTAAAGATTCCTTCTACATTTCTTTTCGATTGATCATCGAGATTCCCTGTCGGCTCATCTGCCAAAATAAATTCCGGATCATTAAATAAAGCTCTCGCAATAGCCATTCTCTGTTTTTCTCCTCCGGATAATTCTCTTGGATATTTTTTCAAAAGCTTCTCATTTATTTCCAGATAATCTGCCAGCTCCAAAGCTCTGTTTTGTGCCGCATCGCCATTCATTTTATCCAATAATCCAGGTAAAATTATATTATCCAGGGCTGTAAGCTGATCCAACAGAAAATAATCTTGAAAAACAAAACCCATCTTTTTTCTTCTTAAATCCGCCAGTTCATCCTTCCATAATTCTTTTACCTGCACTCCGTTGATGATGATCTCGCCCTCCGACGGAGTTGTCAATAATCCCATGATTTTCAGCAGAGTTGTTTTTCCACATCCAGATCTGCCAATGACAGAGACAAAATCACCCTGATTGATTGTCAGATTGATTTCCTTTAATACCTCTACATATTCGTCCGCCCTACCTGACATTTTATATGTTTTTTTAATATTCTTTAGTTCCTGCTTCATGCCTTATCCCTCCATGTATGGGAAAGTAATTCCTTTATCCGCTTCTTTGATATATTGAGTACCAGCAGTATTTGAATGAAAATATAAATAATCCATAATCCGAATATATATGTTCCAAAATACAACGCTTCTGATATCGAAACCATTCTGACATGGAATGTTATCCCTATCGTTATGATTGAAAGCAAGAGCGATAAAAGCAACGGAACACCAGCAAAATAGTATAACTCTCGATTACTTATAATTTTCGCCTGCTTCTGGTGCATTCCCAGACAGAATAACATATCGAACCTGATCCTTCTTTCGTCCTTTTCAAACTCATTTTTCATAAAGTACAAAATAACAGTACATAATAATGTTAAGATGATCTCTAAAATTAACGCACTTTCCTTTAAAATTCTTTCCATCTTTACATCCCACATTTTATCGTTCTTGCTATAGCAGGGTAGAATCAACTGATCCCAGGAAGAATCCTCCATATGCTTTTCAACAAATTTTTGAAGTTCTGTCTGAAGTCTCTTATGGTATTTTGCATTTTCCTTCAATAAGTATAACCTCGTCGGTCCCTCGGTGCCAGTCAGACTTTGGAAATATCCATCTGAAAACACGACAAGATTCTCTTGTTCTCCGCTTTGGAACACCCCAGTTAAAATCGTTCGTTCTTCTCCTGCAATCATGCGCGGCGGATACACCTTTTCCCTAGACATATAGTTATAAAATCTAACCGGCTGTCCGATTCTTAAATACGGGGTTTTTCGATTCATATACCAGTCTATAGGATGTGCATTTATAGAATAATCTTCCTGATAAACAATATAGACCTCCTTATCATTTAAATTTAATTTTTGGGGCGCCACTCCTAAATTCTGACATAAACTTTTATATGTACGATAGGATATGCCTATGTGCTGTCCTTGCGGCCAAATTACTTTCTGGTAATAATTATTCGCCGCATCGATCCAATCTGTCTTTTCCCCTTGAACCGACGTCACCCTGACCATAGGATAGGAGTGTACCTCCGCTATTCCTTGATTCTTTATTTCTTCAAACCTGTTGGCATCCTCTGGATAGGCCATGCAAACATAATCGTACGGGAATAATGCTTCAGGGTCGGGTGCCGACAAATTTCCTGCCAGTGGCACGACAAGAACGCACAAAAAAACAAAATGGAATAAAAAGATTGCAGCCTGCAGTCCCAGTTCTTTAGCGGCGCCTCTCTGTATTGGAATTTTATCCAGCACTTTTTTTATAGTATCCCTCTGATTCTGCCGGAATAGATTTACCAGTATTCTGGCAGAACAAAGTAAAATAATTCCTCCAATCACAACTCCAAATAATATGTAACTGATGTCTTCCCCGTTTCTCCGCTCCGAATAGCGAAATAAAAAATATGCCAGATATATGAACGAAAAAAACATCAAAAACAGCAGATTTCGCTTAGTTAAGAAAGACTTTCTTTTCGGACACTGCTGTTTGAGCGACATATTTTCCTGAAGCATATCTGCAAATACACGAATGATGACAAATGAGAGAATAATGTACAATACAGCGGAAATAAAATATATTTTTACCCCTGCAAATTTATCTATGGAAAGATTCATCAATCTTTTCATATAAGATTCCATACCTGTGTACATGCCCGTTCCAAGGAGGAATCCCGGTATGATTGAAATTAAAATGATTAGCCCATGTTCGTACCACCAAATTTTTCGACTCAGTTCTTCCCGTATCCCCAAGGTCCATAACAAGACGTTTCTTGTCTGATGACTATTGGAATAATTATAAAAAGCAATGGCTTCCAAAAAAATATATAAAGCCCCTATTACCATTAAAGCGCCTGTTAAAATACCATTCAGCCCCTGCATGGGAAGAAGAGTTTCCGCACTGTAATAATGCTGGAATTGCGTTTTTAATGCATAAAGCGAAAATGCGGATCCTAACAGGATCACATTACCACACAACATAAAAATAATTGCTTTTTTTTGATGAAGTATCTCGTTCTTTATGATCTTCCACAGCATTCGGTCGTACTTTCCAGGGAAATAGAGCCGTCTTTTGCGTTCCGCTTTTTCTAATCGCTCTCGCTTTTTTTGCTCTTCCCACTCACTGGTATATCGATCTACGTCCGCTAAGTAGCGTTCAATCAAAAATTCAATCAAAATAGCAGCTGCATAGATAATAGCAGCCGGCTTAGGAATATATCCGACAAATGCAAAGAAAGAAGTTACATAGACCAATGTGCTAGTCAAAACGAATCCTGTTATAATACGAATCGGTTTTTTGCAAATAAGCAGTATCCCTTTTATAACAGAACAAATTCCCCCCATTACCGGAAATGCTAAAAATACAGTCAGTAAATACGCTGTTCCATCTGTACCTGCTAATTCATTCAGCCTTCCTCTAACAAGAGCGTCTGTATAAAAGTGAATAATCGAATAGTCTGTATGATTTAATTTCAGCCATGGGAAAACAACCATGATACCTGCTACAAATGACAGAATAATACAAACATATCGAAAAATAACTTTTTTCATTTCCTCTTATATGGTGTTTATAAAAGCAAAACACCACACTCCTTTCATTTTTCTTGTTTTGAGCTTTTTACAATTCAGATTCTATAAACATTATTTTCGCTCATAGCTTGGCTATTCAAATCTGTTACTATCTAAGCTGGTACCTCTTAGCTGGAGCCAGCCCTTCTAAAACTACAACACTTCTTTAAACTCAGTCTATGTCAAAAACTATTTCTATTTTAATGATACCTTTTATCAATAATCATTTCGACTCAAACTGTTTAACAATCCGAATATGTGTTGAAAAGATAATTAAATAACTCTATTTTGTGTTTTTTAACTCTATATAATGTCAAAATTTATCTAAGGAACATTATATTACTTTCTCCCATTATTATCAAGCAACTGAGCCACTATACTATCGTCGCTGGGCTTCAAGCATTGGACCATATATGCAAAACTCATTTGATGCCGTATTACTTGCCCCACAGCATGAGGAACAAACTTATAATAGCTGTAATGGAATTCTGCATATGTGTAAAAATCAGTCTAAGCTGATGCTGGAAGATATCGCAAAAACATGTGTGGACCTGGTGGAGGTATTCTGCTTCTGAAATATTCCCAACATATCAAAACGGTCACAGTGAAATTAATCTGGTAAATATATAAATGATTAAGCGGGCAAATATTTCCTGCAGGATAAAATCCACCTTTTTTGCGTGAAAGTTCGTTAATCCTATTGTTTATTTTAACTCCCGGAAGGAACGTTCAATTCCCCACCGTAATCTACACAGTTTTTTGATTTCTTCCATAGGGAAATCCTTTTCATTTAAATTTGTAATGATACATTCCATTGTGTGAGGGTGCAACGCAGAAGGGCATGTGAGCAGTGTTTTTTCAGAGAGGATGAGCTCATGACCGATGGGATGAAGTGAGACGGGCTCAGACAGGATGTGCAGGCTGAGATGTTTTATCCGGAACTATGGAAGGGAAAAAGTAATCGACTTGGTATCGCAGCGGAAACGGTATACAGAGAAGCAAAGGGAGGTCCAACGGTATGCGGAGGCTCTGCATGGATCGCTATCAGGGACTTCCACAGTACGGAAGATCCTTGCCATCCGGGAACAGATTGGGAATATATAATCTTGCCAAAAAGAAAATCCAGTTGTAGATTGAGAAAACAAGTCTAAAGTTATATCTTCTTAGGAGCAGTCTTTTTCATGTCAACTGACAATTTATTTATTTCATCAAAAGTTGGGCATATGGTTGACAAAAACGGCCACTTATGATATAAATGTCTAGTAGTCGTTTTTGCCTGTTTATTAGTAAGTTTTTTTTAACTACATATAGGGGATTGGTCAAGTGGTATGATAGGGGTCTCCAAAACCTTTGGCGGGAGTTCGATTCTCTCATCCCCTGTTGACCGAAGCGTCAGAAACCTTGATTTTCAAGGCATCTGGCGTTTTTCATTTTCTGGATAATTCCAATGTAGTCAAACAGAAATTATCCCTAAAATGAGATGGCATTGTCAATCTGTTTTTCCTTATTTTTCGTTGTTTTGTTGATGAAATAATATAATTTTTTTGTTGTACTGATATCACTGTGTCCCATTTGTTCTGTAATGAATCCCTCGTCTACATCACTGTCTATCAATGTTTTTCCGTAGGTCTTTGGGATATGCAACTAATTACATATTCTGGACAGTCTTTTATTAAAAGTATTTCCTCTGATACGTTTTCCGTTATGCTCAAATAAATACGTTCCTGTTGTATACAGTTCCAGTATTTGATTTAACGTATCCGGTGCAGTAGAGGATATGATTAAATCTCGATTACCAGCGTCTGTTTTAGCGTGTTCTTTTACAGCCACAACCCATTTACTATTTTCGTCTCGGTATTTATCCTCTGTACGTCTGATTTTAATAATACGTCCATGTAAGTCCTCTTTCTTTAAGCGGTAAACTTAAGGCGGAGACAAAAGCAATCCTTTTTCTGTCGGGCATACAAATGAAAGGATTTAGATGATTATGGAGAAAATAATGAATACAAAAATGGAAGGAAATACCTTTACAAAGAAAATCGGTCAGACGGTTTATGTTGTTTGCTATCACTTTAATGAAGAAGCAACGGAAACCATGAAGGAGAAAATTAACCAGATGTTGGCAGCGAAACCCATTATGCCAGTGCATTTGACTGGCGGAATTATGAGTATACGAAGAAGCCACTGGAATTCAGCAACACTGAGGCTGGTTTCATCACATTCAAAGCATGGGTAGATGACATAGCAGAAAAACAAAGAAAAACCGCTGTAATCCCCGGAATGGGGCCAAGCGGACATTACTGGTTTGCGCTGGGGAAATTCCTGAAGGATAGTGGGATGAAGCCTGTACATGTGAATCCACACCATGTCAAGAAGTCAAAAGAACTGGACGACAACAACTCCAATAAGAATGAGCGTAAGGATCCAAAAACAATTGCTGCACTGGTTAATGAAGGGCGCTTTTCTTATCCTTACGTACCAACCGGTATTTATGCGGAGATTAGGAGCTTATCGAACCTTCGCTTCCGACGCAGGAGGAGCTTACGAGAATCAAGAACCGAATCGCCAGATGGCTTGCTATTTACTTTCCTCAATATAAAGACGTTTATGGGGATTTAAAGGCGGCCAGCGGACGGATGGTACTGAAGGAGGCTCCGCTGCCGGAGGATTTTTTCTAATCAGTTGTTGCTAAAATATGATGACTTCCGATGGCTGGCTGCGAAAAAAGTAGCATGGTAATCTCTTCTGTCAGGCTCATTGCGCTGGCAGGAGTATGGGAATCTTGCCCGATGTCCAGTTTACCGGCTCTGTCTGCTTTTAGCCATGTATGGTTCCCTCCGGGATTCCTAATTCTTTAGCGGCTTCAGCGCCACCGATTTCTTTTGCCAGTTTTACTGCCTGCACTTTGTATTCATGGTCATATTTACGTGCCACTTTGAGTGGTTCCTTATTCTCTTGATTTTATTATGAAATCCTTGAGAATAAACTGTCAGCTTTTTTTATACTACACCAATCCGAGAAGATATTGATCCCCACCGTTCCGGCTCCTCATCCTCAGGATGATAAAAAAATAATTATGGCATATTTTTGGAATATATGCCAAAAAATATTGTCAAAAACATGAGAGAATGTTAAAATTAGAACAAGGTATTCCTTAGATGTTCCATAAATGATTAAAAATATTCTCTTAATATTCTTTAAATGTTTTTGGAATAAAACAGGGATTTTTCATCTTAAAAGACAAGGAGGGAAAAGTTTGAAACAGAGAGGTAGCGGATAGAGAAAGAGTAGATTGCGTAGCAAACAAGCCATCAGGAGGTGGCTTCAAAAAATTAAATATAGACACAACATCTAATCAGCTTGCTATTAAAGCATTTGCGGGAAATCCTAGTTGATGTGGCTTTGCGGTTGCTTTTATTATTCCGGGGATAACATCCTGCCCATGAAACGAGGTGTTTTGATGAAGGAAAAACAGACATATCACCTCCGGTTTCAGAAAGGACTTTTTGCCGAACACATCAGAAAAGACATCGTCAAGCTTGAAGTTGGAAACAATATGACAGTTTTGTGTGCGATTCTTCTATGTACCTTTCAGCCGGATATCCGGACGAAAGAGGGAGGTCCCCGGCTCATACCCCGAAGGTAAGATTCAACGAAGATGTTTGCCCAATCGGAACAAGCCGTCTTGTACATTGTGCTACGGAATGGTTAAAGAACAATAAATAATCAAAAGAAGAGAATAAAAGGAGATAAATTATGTCAAATCAGCAGACGCAGCAGGCTCAGCCTCAAGTGGCAATTCCTTTGCCAAAGGGAAAGAAAAATGCCGTTCAGATCGGTTGTATTTGTATGATGCTTTCAGTTTCTATGTATGGTCTTGTATTTTCAACACTTATATCACCAATACTTGAAAGTGTTAATGCTTTAGGATATGTATCATTATTCTCAATTTTCGCAGGTCTTGGAGTCGCGATTATGACTCCAATTGGTGGAAAACTTGGTGACTTAATCGGCAGAAGAAATATCGTTGTGATTCCTGGAATTATTTGTGCAGCATGTGGTATCACATTCGCATTCGTGCGTTCATTGGTACCTCTTATGATTCTACGTCTTCTTATCGGACTTGCTCAGGGAGCTTTCACGGCCGCTCCATACATTCTCGTAGGCCTGATCAACGAGAGAAAAGACGTACCAAAAGCAATGGGTATGCTTGCAACAGCAATTGCTGTCGGGGGATTCGGCGGAAGTATCATCGCAGGTATCTTAACAGATATGGGATTCCTTAAGATTGCGATCATGATGCCGTCGCTCCCTCTTCTTCTTGGTGTAGTATTAATTGGAATGAACATGCCGAATGTGAAGCGTGAAGGTAAAGTTAAGATCGATGTACCAGGTATCATTGCACTCGTGATCACCCTTTGCGGTATCCTCCTTGCCCTGAACTTTGGAACGACAATGGGATGGACAAACCCTATAATCCTTACAGGATTTGTAATCGGCATAATCGCTCTTGCAGTCCTTATTAAAATTGAAAGCAAAGCAGAAGAACCACTTATTCCATTACGTCTGTTCAAAAACAGAAACTACACGGTATTACTTATTGTTGGATTTATATGCTACTTCTATCTGAATGCAATGAATGTTTATGCGCCGATCGGTGCACTGCGAGTAATGAAGGTTTCCACAACTCTTGCAGGAACTCTTCAGATGCCACGAACAATTGTTACAATCCTTCTGCCAACAATCGTTGGTGCATGGGTTGGTAAAAAATCTGGAAATGCGTGGAAAGCTATGGCTCTTGCAACATCACTTGTTGCAATTCCAATGGCTGTTATGGGATTCACAACACCAAACACATCCATTATTGTTTATCTTGTAGCTCTTGGCGTTACAGGTATTGCAGAGAGTTTCCGTTCTGTATCAATTACACCATCTGCGCAGGCTACTCTTCTGCCACGGGATATGGGTGTAGGTACATCCCTTGTAAACTTTGTCAACTCACTTGCAGGAACAATCTGCCCGGCAGTTTGCGGTGTTGCTTACAACATTAATACTGCAGCTGATCCTACAAACGTAGAAAACATACAGAATGGTGTAAATGCGGTATTTCGGCTTGCATCAATCATATTGACAATTGGTTTTGTGGTTGTTATCTTCGTAATAAGACCGCAGATGACAAAGAAAAAAGAAGCCTAATTTTAACAGATAACGATTTCAATAGTCGGCGTATATAGACTGATATGCGGTGGTATAATTATATTCATCGCATATCAGTCTTTCTTTATATCATAAGCGCCGTTGGAATATAGCAGGCTTGCATTATGTTCCTTGATTCTGTAAAATTAGTCAGGAGAGGTGACGAATATGGAAAAAAGAATTGTTGTTATTACCAGTGATTATTTATATACCTTTGTATCAGAAGCTTATAAAGAAATTAATCTGGACTGCGAAGTGGAAATAGTTAAATATGATAACTTTAAAAACCTTGCAAACATCTATAACCACTACAAAGACTCTGCACTGGGATTTATTGTCAGTGGACAGATGGCACATGCGGCAATCCTGAAGGCAATCCCCGACTGTAAAAAACCAATTGCACATTTTCAGGCTGACAATGTATGTCTATATCGTCTGATGCTGAAATATCTTATAAACGCCCAACATCCAGATTCCAAACGTATTATTCTGGATTTTCTTCTTTTAACTCACGACAATGCGAGCATGGATTTTTTCATAAATGGCCTGAATCTTCCATTTGTCCGTAGTACTCTTGAGGAATGGGTTGAAAGAAGTTCTTTGTCTGATCTGACAGCAATTGAGGAAAAAATAAGTAAACAGATTATTGATCTTTGGGATCGGAAGGAAATTGACGGGGCCATCTGTCTCTACAGTTCGATCATTCCGGCCTTAGAATCGCACGGAATCCCTTGCAGCTATCCGTTTCCCAACAAAGAACAGTTAGAAGATATGGCAAAATACATTCTGGCACAATCGGAACTTCATAATTTATATGAAAATTTTCCTTCTGTTATTTCGCTGAAATGCATCGATGATTCTCAGTCTTGTTATTCCTTGATGGATGCTCTTGTTAACATTAAGAATGATTTTGCTCTGGATGTTATTTTCAAAGAAGAACATGAGAATATTCATATGTTTACAAGTGCATCAATCGTAGACTTATTAACCAGTGATCAGACGCAGTGCCACTTAAGTCAAATTTTAAGAAAGAACTATCATATGTCCGTCTCAATTGGTTATGGAATTGGCAGAAATATTGCCGCAGCCAAACTTCATGCGAGTGCTGCATTAAAACAATCGCAACTTTCCGGTTCCAGTTTTATCATAGACAAAGATCAAAAAGTAATAGGCCCTTTAAACACGGATTGCTGTCTGGAGATAAACGGACAGATTTCTCCTGAAATCTCTAAGATAGCAAAACAATGTAAGCTTTCTACTCTTACGATTCAAAAACTGATCACTATTACAAAAATGAATGGAAATACCAGATTGACTACTCAGGAACTTGCCGAACGCTTAGGCGTTTCAATCCGAAATGCAAACCGTATTTTGAAAAATCTCAAAACCGGCGGCATAGCCACTCTTGTATACACACAATCTTCTATTTCGAAAGGCCGCCCTATTAATATATACGAATTGAATTTTTGAGTAAACTTCGAAGACATAAGAAAGTGAAGTTATTCCGAAAGAAACAAGAGTTGAACCTTTTCAAAGAATAGTGTGAGAATAATAAGATATTTTATAGAAAAACTTGACTAAAACAGCAGACACTGTTATATTGTTAACAAGATAAATATTCCATAAATATTCCATAAATAGTCTAAAGTATGCCAAAAATATTTTTAAAATGGAAGATTGAGATGATGGAGTAGAAACAAATACAACAAGGAGGGTAACGGATGAATTATTATGAAAAGGCAATGGAATTGAAAGAAGAGACAATTATGAATCGTAGATACATTCATAAGAATGCGGAAACAGGGTTAGATCTGCCCAGAACAAAAGCATTTGTCATGGAGAAACTCAAAGAGTACGGTCTGGGGCCGAAGGATTGTGGTTATGGAGTTACAGCTACACTTGGAAAAGGTGGGAAGGTTATCCTGCTTCGTGCGGATATGGATGCGCTTCCAATGCCGGAAGAAAGTGGAGAATCCTTTGCGTGTCCTACCGGTACAGAAGCCCATGCATGTGGTCATGATTTTCATGCAGCTATGCTTTTGACCGCGGCTAAGATGCTTAAAGAGAATGAAGATGCCCTGGAAGGTACTGTAAAGTTTATGTTTCAACCGGCAGAAGAAACATTCCAGGGAAGTAAGAACATGATCAAGGAAGGAATTCTTGAGAATCCACCGGTAGATGCTGCGCTTGCATACCATGTATCGCCCGGAAAGATGCCGGTAGGCCTATACATGTTCAACGATAAGGATACAATGATGTATTCTGTGGATGGGTTTAAGATTACGGTTACCGGAAAGGGCTCACACGGTGCATATCCACAGTCCGGTATTGATCCGATTAATATTGGCGTACATGTTCATCTGGCACTTCAGGAATTGATTGCAAGAGAATGTGATCCAACCCATTCC
This sequence comes from [Clostridium] scindens ATCC 35704, assembly GCF_004295125.1. NCBI lineage: Bacteria > Bacillati > Bacillota > Clostridia > Lachnospirales > Lachnospiraceae > Lachnoclostridium > [Clostridium] scindens. The sequence continues at coordinate 2,212,035 of NZ_CP036170.1, forward strand.
TGTGTGCTTACTGTCGGGCAGTTTCAGGCAGGAACTGCTGCAAATATTATTCCGCAGACTGCAGTTCTTCAAGGAACAATCCGTACAAACAAAGTAGAGGCAAGGGAGTTGCTTGTCCGCAGAATGAAGGAAGTGACAGAGAAAACAACTGCAGTATATGGCGGACGGGCTGAGATTGAGATGATCTCCGAGGTACCTCCTCTGATCTGTGATCCAAAGTTGACGGATGAGGTTATCGGTTATATGAAAGAACTTAAAATTCCAGGATTAAAAGGTTATCCGGGGATTTCTGCAAGTGCATCTGAGGATTTTGCAGTCATTGCCGAAAGGGTTCCAAGTACATTCATGTATCTGTCTGCCGGATATCTGGATGAGCGTGGAGAGTATCCGGCGCATCACCCAAAAACACAATTTAACGAAGATGTATGCCCAATAGGTGCAGCATGCCTGGCTCACTGTGCAACACAATGGCTAAAGAATAATAAGTAGTCGAGTAAAAAGAACATGGAGAGTAAGAAAAATTCTAAGGAGAATATTATTATGACTATCGAACAATCACAATCAGTTGTGGCGATCCCACTGCCAAAGGAAAAGAAAAAAATGGTTCAGATAGGCTGCATCTGTATGATGCTTTCTGTTGCTATGTATGGTTTGGTATTTTCAACGCTGATATCACCGATTCTGGAGAGCATTAATGCTATGGGCTATGTAGGATTGTTCTCTATCTTCATTGCACTTGGAATCTCTATTATGACTCCTATCGGTGGAAAACTTGGTGACTTGATTGGCCGCAGAAATATTGTAGTAATTCCCGGTATTATCTGTGCAGTGGCTGGTGCTGCTTTCGCATTTGTACGATCTTTGATTCCATTGATGATTCTACTCTTGATCGTCAGTCTTGCACAGGGGGGATTTACGGCGGCTCCATATATTATAGTCGGACTGATTAATGAGAGAAAAGATGTTCCGAAGGCAATGGGGATGCTGGCAACGGCAATTGCAGTCGGCGGTTTCGGGGGAAGTATCATTGCAGGAATTCTGACGGATATGGGGCTTCTAACCGTGGCGATTCTGATGCCGGAAATTCCGTTAATTATTGGCATTGTACTTATTGGCCTCAATATGCCGAATCAAAAACGTGAAGGCAAGGTTAGCATTGATGTTCCTGGTATTATTGCGTTGATTGTGACACTTTGCAGCATTCTTCTTGCATTAAACTTTGGCTCTTCTGTAGGATGGACAAGCCCGGCTATTATTGCAGGATTCGTGATTGGGATTATCTCGCTCGTTGTACTGGTTAAGATTGAAGGAAGAGCGGATGAGCCTTTGATTCCATTGAATTTGTTTAAAAACAGGAATTATTCAGTATTATTGATCGTTGGATTTATCTGTTATTTCTATCAGAATGCAATGAACGTATATGCGCCTATTGGAGCGATGCAGGTTATAGGAACCTCTACAAGTGTAGCAGGAGCACTTCAGATGCCGCGTACGATTGTGACAATCATTCTTCCAACGATAGCTGGCGCATGGGTTGGAAAGAAGGCAGGCAACTCATGGAAGGCTATGATTATAGGGACTGGGCTTGTCAGCATCCCTATGGTGCTAATGGCATTCACCAGACCAGGTACCTCTATTATGATCTACTTTGTGGCACTTGCTATTACAGGTATTGCAGAAAGTTTTCGGTCTGTATCTATCACTCCAGCGGCACAGGCGACTCTGAATCCAAAGGATATGGGGGTAGGCACGTCCCTTGTAAACTTTGTAAATTCACTTGCGGGTACGATTGCTGCAGCGGTATTTGCAGTCGCTTATAATATGAACACAACAGCAGATCCGACGAATACAAGTTATATTCAAAATGGTGTCAATGCGGTATTCTGGGTGGCAGCTATTGTTTCAGCAGTTGGTCTTGTAATTGTCCTTTTAGTAATTAAGCCGCAAATGAGTAAAAAAACTGAATTATAACAATGAAAGATAAATGGCAGAAAAGATGTGAATTTATCCTTCCGTCTTACCGAATATTAGAAATGATTTCCTGGATGTGGTCATAGCGGGTAAGAGCCGGAAGATGGGACAAATATTGGGGGATGCTATCCTCCTAAAGAATACTTTGCTCGGCAGGAATAAAGAAAGTACGCAGACACTCCGAAGGTAAGCAGTTTGGCAACGGGTACCGCCGGCCATACGCCGTTTACTCCGTTGAGCGCGGGAAGGATGAGCAGGTAATTCATGCCAGAGAACAGGAAACTAAAGGAAAAAAGTAAAAATCCGGGCACGGCAATGTCATATACTATAGTTTCTGAACCGGCGAAAAGCGCCACCAGCCGCGGGCCAAAGAGCAGTGAAGCAAGGAATATGCCGGCGGAACTGGCGGCGATGAATCTCAGGCAGATCCTATAGAGATTCTTTAGCCGCAGGCGGCATCGGGCGCCATAGTTAAAACTGATTACAGGCGCGACGCCATTTTCACCGGTCCCACGGCATCGGAGAATATCCGGTGCAGATGGTATTTTGAATATCCCACCGATTTGGCGATAGAGGATAAGGTCAATTTCTCGCTCAAAAGTTCTTCTATATAATTGATGACTGATATAATGTTTTCTACTTTGTTCATCCATGCAACCTTCCTTATTAGTAAGATTATAGACAATTATTAAGCCGATGTTTTAATAGATGTTGCGGTTTTTCCTACATAAATATTGAAAAAGAGTAATAATCTTCCATGCTTGTCTATATAATAATACTACATAGCCGCGATAAGGAAAGAGTAATTCCGTACGGCCGAATAATATGGCAAAGAGGAGAGTTGTGGGATGGCAAGATGCAAGAAATCGTATGAGGACCAATTAAAGGCAGTGGAAGAACAGATAGCAAAGGCACAGGAGAAACTCAATCATCTCAAAGAACAGCGTGAAAATATCCTGTCGAAAAAACGAGAGGAAGAGTTGGCGGAACTATACCAGGTGCTTCAGGAAAATGAACTTACGGTAGATGACGTGTTAGGCATGCTTCAGGAAAGCGAGGCGCAGACAGCATAAGTCGGGGAACGGGGCAAGAGAGTCAAATCTTTTGCCCCGTTATTGTATATTCATGTAAAAACTATCAATGATGTAAATTTGACATCCCAGCCTATTGTCTTTACAATGAAGATATAAAAAGTACTAAAGAGAGTGAAAGAGAAGATGAAAAAACAGAAGAAGAATCCATTATATAAAAGTTTCCGCTATGCATTCGAAGGAATCATCGCAGGGATTAAAAAGGAGCGGAACATGAAGATCCACTGTACGGCCATGGTTCTGGTCATTGCAGCGGGAATCATCTTGAAACTTTCCGTAACAGAGTGGTGCATCTGCCTTGTGCTCTTTGGAATGATACTTGCGCTGGAAATGGTCAATACTGCCATAGAGGCAGTGGTTGACCTGGTAACGGAAGAGTACAGGCCTTTGGCGAAACTGGCTAAGGATACGGCAGCAGGCGCTGTCCTGATCGCGTCCATAATGGCAGCAGGGGCGGGAATCCTGATCTTCCTTCCCAAGGTCCTGAGACTTGTGGGAGCGCTTTGATTTGCGGGGATGCATATATGTATAAAATGGTGTAGAATAATGGAGAACAAGCAAACAGGTTTTATTAACAGAAGACAGAAAGGGGAAATGCAGCATGGAGAAACTGGGAGATGGCGTAAAGAAGGTACTGCTGGCTGGCATTGGCGCAGTGGCCGTGACAGCCGAGAAGTCAAGGGAACTACTGGATGAGATGGTAAAAAAGGGAGAACTTACCGTAGAGCAAGGAAAGGTTCTCAATGAGGAACTGAAGCATAACATCAAGAAGACGGTGAAGGAAAATGTCAATGTATCGGTCAAGCTTTCTTCTGCCGAGGAACTGGAAGAACTGGTAAGCCAGATGACGCCAGAAATGCTTGCCAGGCTGAAAGAGCAGATTGCAAGAAAAGAGGCAGAAGTTAAAGCCGATTTAAACGAAGAAGTTGACGGAGCAAGGGATGAGTAAAAAGGAATCAGGCGAATACGGTGCCCGATTAAGAGAGATGACCTCTGTACTGCACAAGCATGGCATAACCAGAGGGGTGACTCCGGAAAAACTTCGGATGATACTGGAAGATCTGGGACCAACTTTTATTAAACTGGGCCAGATTATGTCTATGCATTCGGACATCCTGCCCAAACGGTATTGTGATGAATTGATGCGGCTACAGTCTGAAGTGACGCCGATGCCCTTTGAGGAAGTGACGGAAGTAATCGAGGGAGCATATGGCTGCCCATGGAAGGAAATATTTCTCGAGATTGAAGACACGCCTCTTGGGTCAGCCTCTATTGCACAGGTGCACAAAGCCGTACTGGGCAATGGATGCAAAGTGGTGGTGAAGGTTCAGCGAAAGGGAATCTATGAGACGATGGCAAGGGATATCAGCCTCCTCCACAAAGCAGTAAAGCTTCTGCCGCCGGTCAGCCTCAAAGGCGTAGTGGATCTGGACATGGTTCTGGACGAACTGTGGGCGGTGACGCGCGAGGAGATGAATTTCCTGACAGAAGCAGCAAATATGGAAGAGTTTGCCCGTAGAAATGAAGGAATTGCCTACATCGGCACCCCTGTGCTCTATCAGGAGTATACTACGCTCCACGTGCTGGTCATGGAGTATATTGAAGGATATAGGCTGGATGAAAATGAAGCGCTTATCGATGATGGATATGATTTGAAAGAGATTGGCAGCAAGCTGATAGACAATTATATCAAGCAGGTGATGGAAGATGGGTTCTTCCATGCGGATCCTCATTCGGGCAACGTTAAGATACGGGATGGGAAGATCATCTGGATTGACATGGGCATGATGGGGCGCCTCACCGAGCGAGACCGCGAACTGATTGGAAATGCGGTGCAGGGAATCGCGTTAAATGATATCGGGATGATACAAGAAGCGGTGCTCGCACTGGGAGAATTCAAAGAGAAGCCGGATCAGAACAGGCTATATAAGGATATTGACGGCCTACTTCTTAAGTATGGCAACGTTGATATGGGAAAGATTAACGTGGCAGAGGTCATGATGGATCTCATGGACGTCATGAAGGAAAATAAGATTGCCATGCCCCATGGCCTGACGATGCTTGCCAGAGGCCTGACGCATATGGAAGGTGTTCTTGCAAGCCTGTCGCCGGATATCAATATGGTGGAGATTGCTTCCGCTCATATGGCTGGCGAAGTCTTAAGGAATAAGGACTGGAAGAAGGAAGCAAAGGCTGGAGGAAAGAGCCTCTATCGGTCATTGAAGAAGGCCTTGGATATTCCGGCGCTGACGGCGGATATCATGCATGGCTACTTAAAAGGACAGACAAGGATCAATCTGGATCTGCATGCGGCGGATGATCTGGCCTTGCTTCTTAGGCGTCTGGTCCGCAATATCGTGATGGGGCTATGGGTAATGGCGCTGCTGATCAGTTCCAGCATCATATGTACGACGGATATGTCGCCTAAAATCTGGGGGATTCCTGCGCTGGGAGCCTTTGGCTACCTGATGGCCTTTGGGATTGTCGTGTACGTATTTATAAAACATATTTTTTCGAAAAAATAAAGGATGCAGGGGAAGGATATGCCCCTGCATCCTTTTTGGCAAGCGGATCATTACTGGCAGTATTTTTCCATATCTTCTACGAAGCCTGCAATCTGGGCAGGGTTATAAGGAATATCCAGGGTAAAATCGCTGAATGCGCGTATCTTCTGAAAATACAGATTCGTATCAGGCTCCTCATGGCCGTTTCTGCACATGTGGTACATGGTAACGCAGTCTGTTGTCTTGGTATCTGTACATTCCTTGCAGATCCATTTTCCCAGATAATAATATCTTCCCTCAATATCATATAAGAATCCAGGGATAGCAAAGGAATAATGTGAAAAATGTGGATAACAATAGGCAACGATAGGGGACGGGGCATTTTTAAAAGTGCCCCGTCCCCTATCGCGATTATGTATAAAAAAGCAAGTGAGTATTTGTGCAATATTATCAAAAAAGAAAATAATTGTTGAAAATTGTTGACATATGTTACAAAAGAGCATACTATGAGACAAAAGTAATGCAAAAGTAATAAATATATTACAAATGTAACGAAGAGGAGGACGGTTAATGGACAATATGTCAAACAATGAAAACAATCAGGGCGGCTCATTAGGTCTTTGGACTTGTGTGGCAATGATCGCAGGAGGTATGGTCGGAAGTGCAATCTTCTCATTGTCAGGCTTAACAATGACGGCCGCAGGACCATCAGCAATTCTTACATGGGCAATTGCGGCGGTAATCATGTTATGTTACGGATTGATTTGTGCAGAACTTTCAACAAGATTTCCGAAATCAGGAGGAGTGTTCGTATTTCCTTCTAAGGCACTTGGAAAAACAGAAAAGGAAGGACGTTTGTGGGGATGGATTTCTACATGGGGATATATTAATGCAAATATTGTTGCTATTGCATTTGCAGCGATTTATGTAGGAACATATTTAAGCGTTGGATTCCCGATATTTGAAGGGAAACAGGTTCCGCTGGCAATTGTTTCTATACTTTTTATTTTTGTTTTAAACAGTGTAAAATTCTCACTTGCAGGAAAGGTCAACAACTTATTAGTATTAGGGCTTGTAATAGCAATGGCTGTTTACATTGGCGTTGCATTTACAACAGGAGCATGGGATGGAGCTACATTAACACCGTTCTTCACACAAGGTTCTGCAGGAAGCACAGGTTTTCTTGCGATGGTACCTACAGCAATGGTTGGATATGGCTCTATCGTAGCAATGGCATTCATGGTTTCTGAAGTTAAGAATCCAAACAAGAATGTGCCAAAATCTATCCTTATTGCGTTGATTCTTGTAGTATCTTTATACGTTGGAATTATCTTAGCTACAGTTGGTATGGTATCAGCAGAATATCTTATGGAAAATCCGGGAATGCAGTTTATTCCGTTATATGCAGCAGCGTTTACAAAACTTGCATCTATTCCATGGATATCTAAAGTAATTTCTATTGCTGCCTTGTTTGCACTTTTAACAACAATGCTTACTGTTACCTCTCTTACTTCAAGAGCTGTACAAGCAACTGCAGAAAAAGGACTTATGCCTGCAAAACTGGCAGAGAACAACAAAGCTGGCGTACCGGTATATGCGACAATTTTAATTATGGCTCCATGTTTAGTAATTTCTTGCTTCCCACAGTTAACATCTACAATCGTAAGCTTTGCAGCATTATTTGCAACAGTGACAATCACGATTAATGTTGTTTCACTTCTTGTAGCAAGAAAGAAATTTGATTTACCGGAAGGTGCGTTCCATGCTCCGGGCGGAAAAGTACTTCCAATTGTTGCTCTTGTATTGATCGTTCTGTGCTATATTCCTGATATCATCGGCGGTGGCTGGAAAATCTGGGCATATACAATTGTATGGTATGTTGTGGGATTGATTTATTACAAAGTAAGAAATGGAAAAAACAAATAGAATATAACATAAGAGGAGAAGAGTAATGGGAAAGAAAATGCAGGATACATGTGTAGCATACGGATATTTTGATGGTATGCATAAAGGACATATAAACGTAGCGAAAAAGACGGTAGAGACCGCAAAGGAAAAGGGACTTACATCTGTAGTTGTAAGTTGTAAAAAAGTCGGAGAGGTTCTCTCAACTGAAGAAGAAAAAGAATATTTATTCAAGGAAACAGGCGTACAGGAATTTGTATGCCGGGATTATGAGGAAATGGCGGAAGAAGATTTCATAAAAAATGTACTGGTAGAAGAATATGGTGCAAAAGTAATCGTACTGGGTGAGAATCATTCAAATGTTGCAAAAGTAAAAGAGGCAGCCAAAGTGTGTGGCGCAGAAGTTGTAATATGTGAGGCAGCGAAGGCACAAGATGGAACTGTGATTACTACAGAGGCTGTAAGAACAGCGTTTGACGCTAGCGATTTTGACAAGATTTTAGAACTTTGCGGACATCCATATATCATGATTGGAAGTGTAGAACATGGTAAGGCACTTGGAAGAACAGTTGGAATGCCGACAGCAAATTTAGGTGTTGCGGATGATAAGTTAAAACCACCGAGTGGAGTATATGCAACAAGTGTCAAGATTGATGATGGGGTTTTCAAAGCAATGACAAACATTGGTAAGAGACCATCTGTTGACAACTATGATTATGTGACAATTGAAGCATTTATCCTGGATTTTGCAAGAGATATCTATGGCAAGAAGATTATTCTCGGAGTACGTCAGTTTGTAAGAGGCGTTCAGAAATTTGATAATCTTGAGCAGGTGCAAAAACAGGTACAGAAGGATATTGAGAAAGTACGTGAAGTACTTTAATCTGTAGCAATGTAGTAATGATATAACAGAACATATAATAACAGGAGCCGAAAATGATTTTTCCGGTTCCTGTTTTTTTAACTTATACATATTTCAGCAGATCTTCCGGTGAATTCAGTACAACATCGGTTTTTATAGAGGCAGAATCCTGACATCCCCAGGAAGCGAGTCCAAAATCAATGCCCGCGTGATGAGCGCATTCGCTGTCGGAAAAAGTATCACCGATAAAAAGTGTGGATGTTGGATTGGCATGGAACCGGTTAATACATTCAAGGAGCGGCCGTGGGTCCGGTTTGTGGAATGGTGTGTCGTCTTCGCAGATAATATGTTCAAAGCATGGATAAATAGAATAATTTACAAAGGAACGCCCTAACTGAATGCGTGTTTTGGAGGTTACAATTCCAAGACGAGTGCCTTTTTTATGTAGATTAAAGATTGTTTTTTCCATGTTAGGGAACAGAGATACTTTGTTGAGGGCTTCCATATAGTAGGTCTGACCGATATGTGCCGCTTCTTTCCACCTGTCGCCGGCAAATTTCTGGAGGGTGATGTAGCTTGGGGCGGCAAGAGCGGAATGCAATTCTTCATAACTGTAATCTTTCCCGATAGTAGCCAATAAGGCATTGCGAAGTGAATACAGTATTGCGGGAGCACTGTCCGTCAGGGTTCCGTCAATATCAAAGATGATTGTTGAATAGGGCATTTTATCTGGCCTCCTTTCTCAGATTAAGAGGATAAGGATCTTGATTAATTAAAAAATAGCATAGAAGAAATATCTGGTCAAGAAAAAAGCACTAAAAAAGAAGATGTGTATTTGTGCAATGTTATAAAAAAGAAAATAAATGTCACAAGACATTGACATATGTAACAAAAAGCTATACAATGAGACAAAATTAAACAAAAGTAATATACACATTACAAATGTAACAGAAAGGAAAGAAGAATATGAACACAACAGCAAGAATGAACCACATTTTTAATGAAGATGGAAAAACATTTATTTTGGCAATGGATCATGCGCAGAACTTTAATACATTACCAGCGCTTGCAAATCCAAAAAAATTAGTAAGGGAAATCGCAGCAGCAGGAGCTGACTCTTTCTTATCTACTGTAGGTATGGCAGAACACTTAACAGATTCTTTCCTTGGAAAAGGTATCATCGTAAGAGCAGAAGGCGGTGTTTCTTTCCTGGGAGACAAATCTAAACCAATGCAGATTACAGTAAACGCAGAGGATATTGTACGTATGGGGGCAGATGCAGTTATCACAATGAGTTTCCCGGGATCTAAATTTGAAAATGAAATTTTAAGCAACCTTACACGTGTATGTATGGATATGCACAGATGGGGCGTGCCCGTAGTTGCAGAAGCACTTCCAAGAGGATTCGAGCCCGCAGAAGATTCAAGAACACCAGAAAACCTCACATTTGCATGTCGTCAGAGTGTAGAACTTGGAGCAGATATCGTTAAAACTAACTACACAGGAGATCAGGACAGCTTTAAGACATTAGTAGATTCTACATATAAACCGGTTGTTATCTTAGGCGGAGCTAAGAAAGTTCCAGTTGAAGAACTTCTCCGTGAGATCAAAGATGCCCTTGAAGTAGGCGGTGCAGGAATCGCAATGGGAAGAAATATCTGGGGACATGAGAACCCAGTAGGATACACGGCAGCAATTGCAAAATTAATTCACGAAGATTGCAGTGTTGAAGCAGCTATGAAAGAGATGAACAAACTTTACTAAGATTAACAACGTAGAGGGAAACAAAGAAATATAAAAGGAGAATGAAAAATGGAAACATTTAAAGTAGCGGTTCTCGAAGAAGAAAGAAAGATTGGATATCACGAAGTGGAGAAAAAACAGCCAAAGGACAAACAGGTACTTATCAAAGTAGATTCTTGTGCGATTTGTACTTTGGAACAGAGAGTATATCTGGGAGTCATGAATAGATATCCGTTTGCAGGAGGACATGAAGCAGCCGGAGTTGTAGAGGCTGTTGGTAAAAAAGTAGCAGGTGTAAAACCAGGAGATAAAGTAGCAGTAAGACTTTTGAACTCTTGCGGAGAATGTTACTACTGCAGAAACGGTCATGAAAACCAGTGCGTAAAATCATTTATTGCTGAGACACAGGAATGTGCAATGGGGCCAGGTGGACTTTCTGAGTACATGATGGTAAGCGCTGATGATGTATATAAAGTAGCAGATGATGCAGATTTATCACACATCTCTATCACAGAGCCACTGGCATGTTGTGTACACAGTATCGAAAATGGAAAAATCGAGTTAGGTAACGATGTTGTAGTAATCGGTATTGGTATTATGGGAGCACTTCACATCCAGCTTGCAAAATTAAAAGGTGCAAGAGTTATTGCATGCGAGCTTGACGAAAAGAGACTGGAAGTTGCTAAGAAAATGGGTGCAGATATTCTTATAAACTCTGGAAAAGTTGATGCAGTAGAGGAAGTTAAAAAACTGACAGATGGAAGAGGGGCAGATGCAGTATTCTGTACAGTTCCGGTAGCAGCATTAGCAGATCAGGCTGTGCAGATGACAGGAAAACTTGGAAGAACAGTATTCTATACATCATTCCATCCAGACAAACCGATTGAAATAAGCCCTAATAAAGTACATTCCTCAGAGCAGGTTATTACAGGAACAGTGAATCCATCAAAAAAAGACTTTTTAGCAGCAACAAGACTGTTATCTGCAAAAATCGTAGATGTATCAGAACTGATTTCAGACAGAATGTCTTTGGATGATCTGGAAGCAGCATTTGAAAAAGCTATTTTACCAGACACATACAGAATCGTAGTACAGCCTGAATAATTGAAATTTTTGACGATAAAAGTCAAAAACTACTCAAGTTGGGTTGCGTAAAGGGTGGCTTGAGAAGTACAATAAATCTATCAAAGGTCGGAAATGAGATATAAAGATACGGAGGTAGATTTATGCGACGCAAAAGCATAACTGAAGAACAAAAAAATGAATACCGCAGAGTGGCGTACTATTATTATAAAGAAGGGCTTACACAAGAGGAAATTGCCAAACGAATGAAAATGTCAAGGCAGCGGGTGAACAGAATAATAAGCAGTTGTATAGACTTAGGCATTGTGACAATCAATATAGAAGGATTGGACAACAGTAATCTCGAGCTAGAAACCAAACTAGAGGATAAATATGGACTGAAAGAAGTACGGATTATTAATGAAACGGCGGATGAACAAAAGATACAGGAACTAGGTATTGAAGGGGGAAAATATCTCAGAAGTATTCTGAAAGATAATGATATCATCGGATTCAGCAGGGGGAGGAATACATCAGCATTGGTTGATTTTCTGCCGGAAGATGTAGAGTATCCTCACAATATAACAGTGACTCAGTTAATGGGAAGTGCCATAGAAACAAATGAAAATACAGCAGTTGATGAGACGGTATATCATTTTGCAGCAAAGCTGCACGCAAAGGCATCCCGTTTATATGCACCGATCATATTAAGCAATGAAGAGTTGAGGGATTCTTTCATACAGGAGCCGTATTTTGAAAAAAGCTATGAAGTTATAAAAAAATGTGATATTGCCGTGGTGGGAATAGGAACCGCCTCCAGTCAATGGAAGCATATGATTTCTCTTTATGACATTGCGGATAAGGAACAGACAGAATGGGCGAAAGATGTTGCCGGAGAGGTGTGCACACATTTTTATAACAGTGAAGGAGCAGCAATTGAGCCGCCTTTCAGAAACCGGATTATTTCGATTCTGCTGGATGATTATATGAAAATTCCGGTAAGGATAGGAGTAGCGGGTGGAAAGGACAAGACAGAGGCTATTGCTGCTGCAATAAAAGGTGATTATATCAACGTATTAATAACTGACTTACAGACAGCCAGACAATTAATGGAATAGGGAGAGGAGGAATATTATATTACATGTCCCCTTTACAGTAATGTAATCTATAGGACGCATGTCAAACAATGAAAACAATCAGGGTGGTTCATTAGGACTTTGGACTTGTGTAGCAATGATTGCGGGAGGTATGATCGGAAGCTCAATCTTCTCATTGTCAGGGTTAACAATAACGGCCGCAGGTCCTGGAGCAATTCTTACGTGGGCACTTGCTGCAGCAATCATGTTATGTTATGGACTGGTTTGTGCAGAACTTTCAACAAGATTCCCAAAATCAGGGGGAGTATTCGTATTCCCGTCTAAAGCTCTTGGGAAAACAGAGGAACAGGGCCGTCTGTGGGGATGGTTCTCTACATGGGGATATATTAACTCTAACATTGTTGCAATTTCATTTGCAGCGATTTATGTAGGAACATATTTGAGTGTAGGGTTCCCGATATTTGAAGGAAAACAGATTCCGCTGGCAATCATTTCTATTCTTTTTATTTATGCATTAAACAGTGTAAAGTTCGCACTTGCAGGAAAAGTCAACAACTTATTAGTATTAGGTCTTGCACTGACAATGATTATTTATATCGTTGTTGCATTTGTAAGCGGAGCGTGGGATGGAGCTACATTAACACCGTTCTTCACACAGGGATCAGCCGGAACGACAGGTTTCCTTGCGATGGTGCCTACAGCTATGACAGGGTATGGCTCTATTGTAGCGATGGCATTCATGGTTTCCGAAGTTAGAAATCCGAATAGAAACGTACCGAAGTCCGTACTCATCGCAATGATTATTGTATTGTGCCTGTACCTTGGAATTATCTTATCTACAGTTGGTATGGTATCCGCCGGATTCCTTATGGAAAATCCCGGAATGCAGTTTATTCCATTATATGCGGCAGCATTTACAAAGCTTGCATCTATCCCCTGGATATCTAAACTGATTTCTATCGCAGCTTTACTTGCGCTTTTAACGACAATGCTTACTGTTATGTCTCTTAGTTCAAGAGCTGTACAAGCAGTAGCAGAAAAGGGATTTATGCCTGCAAAATTAGCAGAAAATAATAAAGCAGGTGTACCTTTATATGGAGCTACATTAATCACAGTTCCATGTCTGATAATTGCTTGCTTCCCACAGTTTACATCTACAATCGTAAGTTTTGGAGCATTATTTGCAGCAGTAACAATCAGTATTAATATTATTTCGCTTATCGTGGCAAGAAAGAAATTTGATTTACCTGAGGGGGCATTCCACGCACCAGGTGGAAAAGTACTTCCGGTTGTTGCTCTTGGATTAATTATTCTGTGCTATATTCCTGATATTATCGGCGGCGGATGGGTTATCTGGGCATATTCTATCGCGTGGTATGCTTGTGGATTAATTTACTATAAAGTAAGAAATAGTAAGCGTAATTCGTAAAGGACAGCTATAGTAAGAAGAATAAGAACAGACATTGCAATTAGGATCTCGGAAGGTAATTCCAGATCCTAATTTTTTAAAAGAAGGGAGACACGAGTATGAATCCATATAGTTATGTAAAAAACGAACCATATAAATTATATATTAACGGGGAATTTATTATTCCGGAAAAAGAAGAAACATTCGATGTTATTAATCCGGTCACAAATGAACCTTTTGCCAAAACTTACAAAGCCGGAAAAGGCGAGGTGGAGATGGCAGTAAAGGCGGCAAGAGAAGCTTATGATAACGGACCATGGGGGAAAATGTCTGCAAAAGACAGAAGTAAATTACTCTTAAAAGCCGGAAAGATCTTAGAGAGAAGATTAGAAGAATTTGCATGTATAGAGACTTTGGAATGCGGTAAACTTTTCGGAAGTGTTATGAATTACGAAGGAGCAATGTGTGTAGACGCATTTGAATATTTTGCAGGAAAAACCCGTTGTATCGAAGGAAAAGTCGTTCCGATCGATCATAATACTATCAACTTTGTGCAATGGTATCCACACGGCGTTGTGGGAGAAATCCTTCCGTGGAACGGACCATTTATGATGGGGTGTCATAAAATCTGTGCGATTCTGGCAGCAGGTAATACAGCAATTGTAAAACCATCTTCATGGGCATCACTTAGTATGTTGCTGTTAGCAGAAGTATTTGATGAGGCTGGATTCCCGAAAGGAGTTGTCAATGTACTTTCAGGTTCAGGTGCTGTTATCGGAAATACATTGGTAGAAAGTCCAGATGTAGATATGGTAGCTATGACTGGCGGTACTGACACCGGTAAAAGTATTATCGGATCTTCTAAAGATACTGTAAAAGAAATTGCATTAGAACTTGGCGGAAAGAGCCCTAATATCGTATTCGGCGATGTTGATGTAGATGATGTTGTAAAATGGGCAAGATGGGCATTTACCCTTAATTCTGGCCAGGTATGTGTATCCGGTACACGTCTGATTCTTCATAGAAGTATCTATGAAGAGTTTCTTGCCAAATTAAAAATAGAAGCAGAAAGAATGGTTCCGGGTGATGGGTTTGATCCAAAGACTACGCTTAGCACGCTGATACATAAAGACCATGCATCAACTGTATGGGATTACATCCAGAAAGGAAAAGACGAAGGTGCAAGGCTGATCTGCGGCGGAGAGCCATATGAAGATGAAAACCTGAAAAAAGGAAACTTTGTTCCGGTAACTGTATTTGCAGATGTAACAACAGATATGACAATCTTCCAGGAGGAAATCTTCGGACCGGTACTTTGTGTAACGCCATTTGATACAGAGGAAGAAGCGATCGCAATTGCAAACTCTACAAAATACGGTCTTGCAGGGGGAGTATTTACAAAGGATATCAAGAAAGGCCTCAGAGTAGCACAGGCTATCGATGGTGGACAGATTTATGTAAATTCTTACTTCAGCAAAGGAATGATCGAATCACCAGGTACTGGATGGAGAGAAAGTGGACTTGGGGTTGCAGGTATTCAGAAATATATGATTTCAAAGACAATTTTCGTGG
Source organism: [Clostridium] scindens ATCC 35704 (assembly GCF_004295125.1). Lineage (NCBI taxonomy): Bacteria > Bacillati > Bacillota > Clostridia > Lachnospirales > Lachnospiraceae > Lachnoclostridium > [Clostridium] scindens. The sequence goes on from NZ_CP036170.1 coordinate 2,227,250, forward strand.
ACACAGAAGACGGAAGTGTACCATATTAAAAATACAGGAGGCGCGTTATGGCTAAGTTAAGAGCAGTTTATTATATTAATCAGTTCTATGCCGGTATGGGCGGCGAAGAGATGGCTGATACAGGATTACATATCCTGGAAGAGAAAAAAGGTCCTGCACTTGGCATGGAACCAATGTGGAAAGGCGAAATGGAAATTGTAAAGGTATTAGTGTGTGGAGATAATTTTATCAATACAGATACTAAATTTGAGGAAGTTCTTCCAACAATTAAAGCGGAGATCCAGGCAAGTGACCCGGATGTATTCATAGCAGGACCGGCATTTAATGCAGGCCGTTACGGAGTTGCATGTGCGAAAATGTGTGATTACGTGAAAAAAGAGCTTGGAATTCCAAGTGTGACAGGTATGTGGTGGGAAAACCCGGCGGTTGGTATGTATGGGAAAGATAACTACATCATTTCTACAACAGAGACTGCAAGTGGAATGAGAAAGTCTCTTCCAAAAGTAGCGGCTCTGGCATTAAAACTGGCAAAGAAAGAAGAAATCAAAGCAGCAAGATTTGAAGGATATCTCCCAACAGGGCATCGTTACAATGAATATCATGAAAAAACAGGTGCAAGACGTGTAACAGAAATCTTATTAGATAAGTTGTATAATCGTCCATACAAGACAGAAGTACCGCTTAGAGGATTCGAACAGGTACTACCGGCAGCTAAGGTTGAGAATCTTGCAGATACAACCATCGCACTTTTTACAACTGGTGGTCTTGTACCAGTAGGCAACCCGGATAAATTAAAACAAGCCTTCTCTGTAAATTATGGAAAATACAGCATTGAGGGACTTGATGAACTGAAAAAAGGTGTTTATGAGTCTATCCATGGCGGATATGATACAACAGACGCAAGTAATGATCCACATCGTCTGATTCCACTTGATGTTATGAGAGATTTAGAAGCAGAAGGAAAGATCAAATCTGTATTTGATTACTTCTATACAACTTGCGGAGTTGGTACCAACGTAGAGACAAGTAAAGAGATGGGGCGCAAACTTGCAGAAGATCTGAAGAAATCTGGTGTAAGTGCGGCAATCTTCACTTCTACTTGAGGCACTTGTACTCGTTGCTGTGCAACGATGGCTAAAGAGCTTGACAGGGCTGGTATACCAGTTGCTCATATTACAGCATTTACGTCAATCGCTCTCAGTGTTGGTTCTAACAGAATTGTATTTGGCGGAGACTTTACTTCCCCAAGTGGTAATCCGGACCTTCCAATTGACAGAGAAAAAGCATACAGAAGAAGAATCATTGATAAATGTTTAGAGGTTCTGACACAGGATGTAGCTGAGCCGACATTATTTACAGTAGATAATGAAAAGGAGAGTGAGTAACATGAAGAAAATGAGTAAAACATTGACTCGTCAGTATTTTGACATTAAAGATGCAAGGTTCGCAGATAAGACATCTCTGGAAAATGGCGTGTTATCAATCTCCAAAGAGGAATTAAAAGCAGAGGTCCAGTCCTTGATGAAAGCTGTAAAATCTGTAGATTTTGAAATTGTAAAACCGGGTGAAAATACGCGTATTATTCATTTGCTGGATACTCTGCAGCCGATGATTAAGATTGAAGGCGAAGGACAGCAGTATTCTGGATATTTTAGTGATCCACATATGGTAGGCGAAGGAACAACAAATCTTTTAAAAGGATTTGCAGTAATGGAAAGTGCTGCTCTCCCATGGGATGAGTCGAGTGCAAGTTCTGGTCTTCTCTACCCAAGAGATGCCATTATAGATATGCAGGGACCAATCGCTGATGTCACACCATTTTCCAAGACAATCAACCTTGTAATCGTATATGAATTAGAAGAAGGAAAATCTTCTATCGAGTATGATACAGATATTCGTAACATTGGAATCAAGATATCTACTTATCTGGCTGCTGTAACAAAAGATATGGAACCAGACAGTAAAGAAGATTTCTCTATTGATGAAGTGAACCCGGATCTTCCGAATGTAGTATTCGTGTGGAATTCTCAGAACCAGGGGCCATATTCCAATACGTTTATCTATGGACATCCGATTGATAACCTTGTACCGACACTGTTCCACCCAAACGAGCTGATGGACGGATGCGTAGTAAGCGGTAACTATGTGTGGCCGGCATTCAAGGTTCCGACATACTTGTATGTAAACAGCCCGATTCTGCTTGAGTTATACAAAGAACATGGTAAAACAATCAACTTCCGTGGAGTAATCTTCGGCAGAAGCCATAACCCATCCAACTGGCACAAAACAAGATGTGCGCAGATAGCAGTCAAGATTGCACAGTACCTGGACGCAGACGGACTTATTATGGCATGGGAGGGCGGCGGAAATGCTGCAGTAGATGGTATGCTTACAATCCAGTGTGCGGAGAAGCACGGAATCAAAGCATCTACGATTACTTTTGAGTTCGGCGGAGTAGATGGTACAGAGGGTATTCTTCTTGTAGATGATGTACCGGAAGCTGATGCTGTTATCAGCGGGGGTTCTATTGAAAAACCATTTACAATTCCAGATGTTGACCGTGTTGTCGGCGGAGATGTACTTCGCCTTAATAAAGAATCCGGTGGATTCTTCCCACCGTCTGACAAAGCGTTAAAATTTGAACAGACGACACACCTGTATACAGGAGGAAATCAGGCAGGGGCAAGTACCCTGTTTGCAGAACAGTACTAGAAACAATAGGGGTGGGTGTAGGAGCATCAAGAGTACAAGATTGGATGGATTTGAGAGTAATAAGGGACTTGTACTCTTGGCAGCAACGAACCGTCCGGAGATTCTAGACCCGGCACTTCTTAGACTGGGACGTGAAGAAAGACCGTGTCATGAATCAGGAAGAACGTATTGCTATGACACCAGTGGAGACGGCAGAAGATATAAAATCTTAATAGCTATGATAGACCCAGCGTTGATTGACGTTGGGTCTTTTTATATAGAAAGTTTTTATTTTATGACACAAATATACGTATGGTCAATAATTAGAAGAATATATAAAAAGAAGCGATTAGACATTCTTTTTTTTATGTCTGATAATTAATAAGGCACGGTAAGTGTAATCTGATTGTACAAAGGAGAAGAGAGATGAAGAAAATTATTTCGAGCATGTTAATCGTAGTAATGTTTGCGACAATGCTGGTGGGATGTGGAAAACAGACGGAAGAAAACAAAGAAACCAAGACAGAGGAAAAGAAGAAAATCGTTATGGGAGGTCCTGCCATGTTCATGGATTATATCGATTTCCTTCCAGAAGTTATGGCAGAAAAAGGATATGAAGTGGAAATTCAGGTATTTGATGATGTGGTAACACCGGATAATGCTTTGGCAGAAGGTTCTATTGATGCTAATTTCTATCAGCACAAGCCATATCTGGATGCTTATAACGAAGCTAATGGAACGGACTTATATGCGTGTGAGCCATATATTATGGCGTCTTATGATTGTGTAGTCAGCAAAAAGTATACAAGTTTAGATGAACTACCAGACGGCGCAAAAGTAGCAATTTCAGATGATGCGAGCAATTTGTCTGCAAATCTGCACAGCCTGGAGTTCCTGGGATTAATTGAATTAAAAGATATTCCGGAAGGCTCTTATTATACAACATTTGATATCACAAAGAACCCAAAAAATCTGGAGTTTGTTGAAGTTGAGATGAATTCTAAATATGCGATTCTAGATGATGTGGACATTGCAATGGTATTCTACAGCAATAAATCAGCAGAAAAATATCAGTGTAATATATTGAAAATCTTAGATGATGATCCGGTTGTTGCATTCCCGGTAATCGTAGCTGTAGATGGTAAGAATAAGGACCAGCAGTGGGTGAAAGACATGATGGAAGCTATGACTGGCGAGGAAATGAAAGCAAAACTTGATGAATTAAACACACCGAATAAAGCATGGAGAGTTCTTTTTGAAGAGAAGTAAGTTGTTATGATAGAAATTTGTGATTTAAATAAATCTTTTGGAGAGTTAAATGTATTAAAAAATATAAATCTTACAATACCAACAGGTGAAATATACGGACTTGTTGGCAGAAGTGGGGCTGGAAAGTCGACATTGCTGCGCTGTATGAATGGGTTGGAAGGATATGATTCAGGCAGTGTGAAGATAGATGGCATCGAAGTAAAAGACAGAGATAAAGATGAGATGAGAGATCTTCGCAAAGAAATGGGAATGATTTTTCAGACATTTTCATTGGTAAGCAGACGTTCTGTTTACCAGAATGTTGCGTTGCCATTAAAGTGTTGGAAATATCCTAAACAGGAAATAGATAAACGTGTAAAAGAATTACTTGAGTTAGTAGAAATTACTGAGAAAGTAGATGAACGCCCGGAAGTGTTGTCGGGAGGACAGAAGCAGCGGGTCGCTATCGCAAGAGCATTAGCCCTGAATCCGAAGATACTGCTATGTGATGAAGCGACTTCTGCATTAGATCCGAAGACTACGCAGTCCGTGCTGAATCTTCTGCAGGATATTAATCGTAAATTAGGTCTTACAATTGTCGTAGTAACTCATCAGATGGAAGTAATTCGTAGCTGTTGTGATAATGTTATGATTTTGGAAAATGGAAAGATTTCTGAACAGGGTTCGGTAAAAGAGATATTCTTGAGAAGACCTGTGGCTCTTCTTAATTTGCTGGGTGAGAATTCTTATCTGAAAGGAAATTATGACCAGATGATTTCGTTTTTAATAAAACAGGATCAGACAGATGTTATCTCATACCTATTTAGTACATATCCCGGACATATCAAAATTGTAGAAACAAGTACGAATGAGTATCAGAATAATGTGTACACACAGTATACAATAGAACTGGATTTGCCAGAAGAATGTCGGAAAATAAAGCAGTTTTTGATACAAAGCATATTTTATGGGTGCAGCCTGAAGAGAGGAGGCTAAAGGATGGAACGGCTTAGCTTATCTGAATATATAACCAAAGTTGTCTGGCCTGCATTTGGAGTGACAATGCGGATTCTGATTGCAACGGTTATTCTGGCAACCATATTAGGGCTTATCATGGCTATGCTTCTTACGGTTACAAAGAAGGATGGAATAAAGCCTAATAAATTTATTTTCAATACACTGGACTTTCTTATTAATATTATACGCTCTTTTCCGTTTTTGATATTATTGGTTTCACTTGTACCGGTGACGAGATTTATTATGGGAACATCTATCGGGGAAAGAGCAGCTATTTTTCCACTGACAGTGTCAATGTCTCCTTTTGTTGCACGATTAATTGCGTCTCATATGGACAGTGTCGAAAAACAATTGATAGAGGCGGCGCAGTCCTTTGGTGCTCTGCCACGCCAGATACTGTGGCATGTTATTATGGTAGAAGCTGTTCCTGGAATTGTATCAGTTATAAGTTTTACATTTGTGACAGGATTAGGAGCAACAACAGCTGCTGGTATGGTCGGTGCAGGTGGACTGGGAAGTATTGCAATGCGGTATGGGTATAGCAATTTTAATGATAAAATTATGTATTCCACAGTTTTAATTCTAATTATTCTAGTTCAGATTATTCAATACATTGGAGATTGGGTTTATAGAAAGGTGAAATAGGGTGGAAGGATGACATATGAAGAGTTGCTTCGAGAAATGGAGAAGCAAAAGGATGAAATGACGGTAATGGAGCGTATGATGGAGTACGCGAAAGGAAATGAAGTGGACCATATTCCGTATATGCTTTGTGGAGCAGATACGGCGGCTAATATGTATGGATATACATTGAGCAGTATCGAGAATCATTGGATGTGAGATTTGATATTATGGAAAAGATGAATAAAGAGTTTGGTACAGCGGCAGTAGGAATCGGAGTTGGCTTGAAGTCAATTGGAGAAGCAGTAGGCTCTACTCTGCGTTATCCGGAGGATGGTTTGGATTTTGTAACAGATCATATATTAAAGGATTATGACCAGCTTGATGATATGAAGGTAGTGGATCCATATAAATGTTCAAACCTCAAGAAGATCATGGATGATTTTAGAAAATCAAAAGAAAGATTCCCCAATTGGGGGTCAGGAAACAATGTGGCAGGTCCTATGACAACAGCTACATCTATACGGAGTCTTGAGGCAATCTTAAAGGATAGTGTAAGACGTAAAGAAGATCTGCATAGATTGTTAGATTACTGTGTAGAATGTAATTTGAGCTGGATACGTGCTGTGACAAAAGAATTCGGAGTGCTTCCGGTTAACATTGCAGAACCGGCAGCTTCTCTGAGTGTGCTGAGTAAAAAGCAGTTCCTGGAATTTGAAAAGCCTCACTTGCAGGATATGATTGCTGGTATCAAGGAAATTACAGGCAGAATGCCTACAACACATATATGTGGAAAAACGAAAGGAATATGGGAAGATTTGATCGAGATGGGCTTTACATCTTTAAGTGTTGATAATAGCGAAGATCTGGAAGAAGTAAAGCATTGTGTGGGAGATAGAATGAGAATTTCCGGTAATGTTCCGCCAGTAGAAGTGTTGAAGTATGGAACAATTGATGAAGTTATTGCGTCTGTAATTAGTTGCTTGAAAAAAGGAAGTGACAGTCCGATGGGTTATGCTTTAGCAGCAGGATGCCAGGTTCCGCCAGGAGTACCAAGAGAGAATTTGTATGCATATATCTATGCGGCAAGGAAATACGGAAGGGGAGCGAAAAAAGGCTGTCTTCCAAAAGGACTAAGTGAAACTGTATAGTAGTATTTTATATTATTTATGTCAAAAATAGGGGCTGTAAAAAAAGTCCCCTAAAAGAAAAATCGCTGAGGTCGTGAGACTTCAGCGATTTTTGGGTATAATTAATTATGCTAAAAATAAAAAATACCAATATCCGTATCTTCTCGACGGCATGAAAACTCCTTCTTACCTTTATGCGAATCAAACGGGATTACATGGGAAATGATCAGCTTATTCCGGCGTACAACTTCCAGGCTGCCATATCCTTTTTGGCAAGCGGATCATTACTGGCAGTATTTTTCCATATCTTCTTCGAAGCCTGCAATCTGCCTGGCAAGGGACTCTCTGTGTGCATCAGTCAGGGCCGCTGCCAGAGCTGCCATATTCTCTTCAATCTGGGCAGGGTTATAAGGAATATCCAGGGCAAAATCGCTGAATGCGCGTATCTTCTGAAAATACAGATTCGTATCAGGCTCCTCATGACCGTTTCTGCACATGTGGTACATAGTAACGCAGTCTGTTGCCTCGGTATCTGTACATTCCTTGCAGATCCATTTTCCCAGATAATAATACCTTCCCCCAATATCATACAAGAATCCAGGGAGTTTTAATAATTTTTCCACCATCATTGAACGATACCTCCTTTATCTAAATACAACAGTAGCAAATATGGCGGGAAAAAGCAAGCCTTCTGAAGACTTCTGGCGGAGAGGGAGATTCGCCTGCTTCTGCGCCTATATAGACAGGTTCTTCCGGCTGAAATGCGCGATTGCGATCAGGTAGCAAAGAATCCCGACGGCATACAGGATCAGGCATCCGAGAAAGGCATCGCTTTTGGAGGTGGCCAGGCCGTCCGGATCAAAGAGGGTGAGCGGCGTAGCGTACTTTAGATTCTCAAATTTGTCCCCTACCTGGGAAATCATCTGCATCAGGATGGAGTACACAACGATTGCAGACGATGCTCCCGTGCAGTATCTGCTTTCATTAAAAAGGCAGGAAAAGAAGAAGCAGATTCCCCCAAAAAAGAGGAACAATCCCAAAAGCCCGACATTTACCCGCAGGAAGGCGGTCTTTTCCAACTTGCCGGGGAAGAGCGCTTCACTAACGATAAGTATCAAGAGAGTGACGTATACTGCCATCGCAAGAAGGCAGGCGACCATGAAAAAGGCCTGTGTCCCTGCCAGCTTGCTTCGCTTATGAGGAACGGACAGCAAATATGCCATAGAGCCATTGTCTACATATCTTGCAATAAGCCGGTTGGATAGGAGGATGATGAAGACTCCTGGAAACGCTGTAAACAGTATACCATATAAATAGCCTATGATAGACTCCAACAGCGTGGTTCCTACATCTGCCATTCCAAACGCGGAGAACAACTGGGGCATGCTCTCGGCCATGGCTCGCAGGCTGTCGCCAAGCTTAGGGTCGAACATGGCAATGATCATGCAGGAATACATGCTTAAAACGGCAAGAAATATGAGAAGCAGTATATAGTTGGATTTGAATTCTTTTTTTAATAAGGTCGTGTTAATCATCTTCCTTCCCTCCGTAAAAATGCATGAATATTTCCTCCAGCGACTGGGTCTTTATATCCAGATCAGCCACAGAATACTCGGAAGCCAACTTAACCAAGGCATCCATATTGCCCTTAATCTTGACGGTGACGGATTCCCCGTTCCGGCGGGCAGAAGGCATTCTGGATGCAAAGTCCAGGGCCATTTCCGCGGAGGGGAATTTTAATTCTACGATCTTACGCTTGTTCTGGCGAAGTTTTTCTATATCCTCCACTGCTGCCAGACGTCCTTCACGTATGATGGCGGCGCGGTCGCAGGTACGCTCCACCTCTTCAAAGATATGAGAGGACAGAAGGATCGACTTACCCTTCTTCTTCTCGTCAAGAATCAGGTCGATGAAGGCGCTTTGCATCAGAGGATCCAGGCCACTGGTGGGCTCATCCAGTAAAAGGATGTCAGGATCCTGCATAAAAGCACATACGATACCTATTTTCTGCTTGGTTCCTTTGGACATTTTCTTGATCTTGGGAGAAGGATCCAGTTCAAACTGCTCCATCAGCTGACGGGCGCGGCCAAGTTCCTTCATGCCCTTCATCCGCGCAATGAACCGGATGAATTCCATGCCGGTCATAGAGTCGATGAACGCGATTTCCCCGGGAAGATAACCAACAAAGCGCGCAATCTGGTCTGCTTCCTTGAAGCAGTCTTTTCCCAGAATCAAGACCTTGCCTTTGTCAGGCTTTAGGAATCCCATCAGCTGGCGGATGGTAGTGGTCTTTCCGGCGCCATTGGGGCCGAGGAAGCCCAGGACTTCCCCGCGCTTTACCTGGAAGGCAATGTCAAAGACGCCCCGGCCGCCGCCGTAATCTTTGGTTATATCCTGAATGTCTATAATGTTCATGCCAGATATTCCTCCTTGTATACGAATTTGCGGAACATATCCATCCATTTCGTGAATTCGGTCATCAGTGCGTCCATATCCGGTTCCTGATTCAGCATGCGGATTTCATGCAGATAGCCGTCTGCCATCCAGATCAGCATCTTGCAGATCTCATGGGGGGATATGCCATCCTTGAATTTGCTGGCATCTATATGGCTGAAATAAGCCTGATAGATCACATCCTGCTGGACGAAATTATGATTCCTGAGGTCATTCGAAACATCCTCTTTCTCAGAGTAAAATGCCCGCATGGCAAAATCCATGATATAGGGGCTGCCTTGCTCCATTACCTTTGCTTTTTGACGGGCCGCGTATTCCAGAAGTTCAAAGAAATCGGTAATATTAAGAATGTCCCTGTCAGGTAACTGTTCCTTCATCACATCCATGATATAGTCATAAAGATACAAATACAGTTCCTTCTTATTATGAAAATAATAGAACAGAGAGCCTTTGGAAATCCCTGCTTTTGCGGCGATCAGGTCGGTGGAAGCGTGCTTGTAATCGTACTTGGAAAATACTTCTATGGCTGCGTTGATGATCTGATGGCGTTTTTCTTCTGGAAGGGCAAAGAATTTTTCGTTCATATAACCTCCTTTATATAGCCGGCGTTGGCCGTTCACCGGTCTTATTGACTGGAATGGTCATTCCTTAAATATCAGAATACCTGATTGACTGGAATTTACAACCCCTTTACGAGCAATTTCTTCTATTTTTCAAAGCAGTTTTCCAGGACTGATGGAAGAGCCAGCCGCCAAAGACCGTGGCTGCGATATAGGAGAGGATTCCGGCCTCATTGCCCCATAAGCGTACGATATCACGGAACACGATCTGGTTCATATAATAATGAGGTCTGATATAGAACATATTGATAGCGTCATAATGTACCCACGGAATTACCAGGCACAGATACATGGGGATGCTGCATGGCTGAAATGGAAAATACCACCAGTTATATTGCCTGTGGTTCAGGATATAAGTAAGGCACCATTGCTTCCATAACTCGCTTAAAAGTATCAGGATGCCGCAGTATAGGTAAAAATGATTCTGCTTCCTCATATCAGATAATCTCCTTGCTTTTATTATACACAAATAAATGGCATTATGCTATAATACGGATAGTTGTCTGCTGACAAAAGAAATATAGATATCGGAGTGAGCGTTATGAAAATTAAAAATGGAATTATGCTGGTGCTGACCGCATTTATATGGGGGACGGCCTTCGTGGCCCAAAGCGTTGGGATGGACTATTTGGGGCCTTTTACTTTTAATGGCGTGCGAAGCCTGATTGGCGGCGCAGCGCTGCTTCCCTGTATCTGGCTCTTTCAGAAGGGAAATGGCAAAGACCCGGAGAAACGCAGCGGTGGCGCCAGAAAGGATCTGATCGCAGGCGGAATTGCCTGCGGGTTTCTTCTGTTTGCGGCCAGCAGCCTGCAGCAGATTGGAATCCAGTATACTACGGCAGGAAAAGCAGGATTTATCACTGCGTTTTACATCGTGATCGTCCCGGTGCTGGGGATATTTCTTCACAAGAAGATCGGATGGAAGGTCTGGGGGGCCGTGACCATAGCGCTGGCGGGACTGTACTTCCTCTGCATTACGGAGAAGGTTGCGATGGGAAAGGGGGATATCCTAATATTCCTATGTGCTCTTGTATTTTCCATTCATATACTGGTGATTGACTATTTTTCACCCAAGGTGGACGGAGTGAAGATGTCCTGCATCCAGTTCTTCGTCTGCGGCATCGTATCCCTGCCGCCCATGTTCTTTAAGGAGACGCCGAAGATCGGGGCTATGGTGGAAGGGTGGGCGCCGCTTTTATATGCGGGCGTGCTGTCCTGCGGCGTGGCTTACACTTTGCAGATCATTGGCCAGAAGAACGTGAACCCGGCGGTCGCTTCATTAATCTTAAGCCTGGAGTCCTGCTTTTCCGTGTTAGCCGGATGGATGGTACTGGGAGAAAAACTTTCCGTGAGGGAATCCGTAGGATGTGTCCTGATGTTTGCCGCGATTATTCTGGCACAGCTGCCGGATAGGAAGAAGGAGGTGCTGCAATATGAATAATCAGCTGATCATGGAGATGACACGATATTATAGCGGGGATCCAAAACATATCCAGCATTTTATGAAAGTCTATGCATATGCCAGGATGATCGGCGAGATGGAGAGGCTTGACAGAAAGACGCAGCACATGCTCGAGACGGCGGCAATCGTCCACGATATAGGGATTAAGGAAAGCATGGAAAAATATGGAGACAGTGCTGGGCATCATCAGGAGCAGGAAGGTCCTGCGGTGGCGGAGAATATGATGGGGCGTTTGGGTTATGAAGAAGATGTTATTAAAAGGGTCTGCTATCTGGTAGGCCATCATCATACTTATCAGGACATAGAAGGCCTGGACTATCAGATCCTGGTGGAGGCGGACTTCCTGGTGAACCTGTATGAGAATGGCTCATCCAAAGAGACGGCTCGTGAGGTCCTTTACAGAGTATTTGTTACAGAAAGTGGAAAAGATATCCTAAGGAATATGTTCCTTGCTTGATATGAAACTATGAAAAAGGAGAAAATGGCAATGATCAGAGAAATCAGAGAAGAAGATAAGCAGCTGTATATGGATTTAACGGAAGAGTTTTATAATTCCGAAGCCGTGCTTCATCCGATTCCGGAAGCATACCGAGAGGCGACCTTTCATGAGATGATGCGCTCGCAAGATTATGTAAAGGCCTATATTCTGGAAAAAGATGGGCAGGCCGCAGGCTATGGTCTGACCAGCTATACATTTTCACAGGAAGCTGGCGGCAAGGCAGTATGGCTGGAAGAATTGTATATCCGCCCCCAATTTCGCTGTCATGGACTGGGAAAGGAGTTCTTTGCCTACGTGGATGAACAGATTGCCCCTAAGGTAATGCGCTTGCGGCTTGAGATCGAGCCGGATAACCTGAGGGCCAAGAAACTCTACCTGGCAATGGGATATGAGGATCTTCCTTATGCACAGATGATAAAAGAAGTACAGGAGGTACAGTAGATGCGTTTTGTAATACAGAGAGTGTCCGAAAGCGAGGTTAAAGTAGACGGACAGGTAATTGGAAAGATCGGGAAAGGCTTTATGGTGCTGATTGGCGTATGCGATACCGATACCAGGGAAATTGCAGACAAGATGGTTAAGAAGATGCTGGGGCTTCGGATATTCGAAGACGAGGAAGGAAAGACGAACCTATCGCTGGATACGGTGGGCGGAAGCCTCCTTCTGATCTCGCAGTTCACGCTGTACGCAAACTGCAAGAAAGGAAACCGTCCAAGCTTCATCGAGGCCGGAGAGCCGAAGATGGCGGAAGATATGTATGAGTACATTATCGGGAAATGCAAAGAACAGGTAGAAGTGGTAGAAAGAGGCCGGTTTGGCGCTGATATGAAGGTAAGTTTGGTAAACGACGGGCCGTTCACGATTATACTGGATTCGGAGAAGCTGTAGGCTAAGTGGACACGTAACACTTTTCAAAAGTGTTACGTGTCCACTTAGCTTTTTTGGTTAAAATATCTAATTAAATTTCTGTAAAAAGTTATAGTGAATTCTTAAATAAATATAAATACATTGACATTTATGGTAATATTGACTAATATAATCGTTAGATATCTAACTAATTGTTGGATTAGACTTTTGAGAGGAGGCGCATCATGCAGGATACAAAGGATGTATCTGTCTTTATACTGCTGTTCCAGATACAGCATCTAAGCAGATATCATGCCATGAAACGGCTGGAGGAACTGGAATTAAAGCCAGGGCAGGCCGGAATATTATTTACATTAAATGTGGAAGGGGTACTCTCCCAGCGGCAGCTGGCCGAGAAAATTGGGATTACGCCTCCGTCCATGACGGTTGCCTTAAGAAAACTGGAAGAACGGGGATACGTTCTGAAGGAGCCTGACGGCAGAGACCAGAGGATCATCAGAATCCGCCTTTCAGAGAAGGGGAAAAAATGTGTAGAAGACCTGAAGAAGGTTATGGGAGATATGGAAGAGATTATCTATCAGGGAATGTCCCGGGAGGAGAGACTGCTGCTGAAGCGCCTGCTTCTGGAAATGCGAAAGAGTCTGATGGATTCGAAAGACTTTAAGGGGATGGATATGTGCTCTATCATGGAGAAGACCCGTCCGTCCAAGGGACCTAATGATTTCTAGAAAAGAAAGGAAAGACGTTATATGAGTAAATTATTGAAGTTTTTGAAGCCATATGCGGGCGCGGTCCTTGCGATCCTGTGCGTGCTGATCGTTCAGGCGTACTGCGACCTGTCGCTGCCTACCTACACCTCCGAGATTGTAAATGTAGGCATACAGCAGGGCGGCATTGATGAGACTGTGCCGGATACCATATCGGAGGAAGACTTGGATCACCTGCTGCTATTTGTGCCGTCGGATAAGAGAGAGGCAGTAGAATCCGCGTATAAAGAAGATGCGGGTGATTATGATTATGACGGAAAAGTCATGAAGCTGAAATCTTCCGTGAAGAAAGACGAGGATAAGATGGATGAACTGTCCTCCCTTCTTGGCAAGCCTATGCTCCTTGCTTCCGGATTCGATTCCGACAGCGACATGACGAAGAAGATGGAAGAGCAGATGAAGCAGCAGATGCAAAGTCAGATGCCGGATGTAAGCAAGATGTCCGTCTATGACATATTTGAGATGATGGAAGACGGGCAGAGAGATTCTGCGGTAGAGGAGATCGAGAAGCAGATGAAATCCATGCCGGATTCCATGATTGAACAGGCTGCGGCCACATATATCAGGAGCGCGTATGGCAGGATAGGCCTGGATACTGATAAAATAGAAACAGACTATATCCTGGCTACGGGGGCAAAGATGCTTGCGCTGGCGGCTCTTGGCATGGTGGCCAGCATCATCGTAGGGCTGATGGCGTCACGGGTGGGCGCCAGCGTAGGAAAAGGCTTGAGAAGGGATGTATTCCGCAAGGTAGTCGGATTCTCCAACGGGGAGTTCGATAAGTTTTCCACAGCCTCGCTGATCACAAGGAGCACCAACGATATCCAGCAGATCCAGCTTCTGACCGTCATGATCCTTCGAATGGTGCTGTATGCGCCGATCATGGCAATTGGAGGAATCTGGAAGGTATTTAATACAAACGTGGATATGTCCTGGATTATCGGCATTGCGGTAGGCCTTATCGTGATGGTCGTAATCGTACTGTTCGTGGTGGTAATGCCAAAATTCAAGATTGTACAGAACCAGGTAGACCGGCTGAATCTGGTAAGCCGGGAGATACTGACAGGGCTTCCGGTTATCCGGGCATTCAGTACGGAAAAATATGAAGAGAAGCGTTTTGACGGAGCAAACCGTGACCTGACGAAGACGAACCTGTTTGTAAACAGGGCTATGACTTTCATGATGCCTTTGATGATGCTGATCATGAACTGTATTGCAGTGCTTATCGTATGGATTGGCGGCCATAGCGTAAATGACGGCGCTATGCAGGTTGGCGATATGATGGCATTTATCCAGTATACGATGCAGATTATCATGTCCTTCTTAATGATCTGCATGATCTCTGTCATGCTGCCAAGGGCAGCCGTATCCGCAACCCGTGTGGATGAAGTCCTTGTGAGCCATACGCTGATCCACGACCCTAAGAATCCGAAGAAACTTCCGCAAGATGGCCATGGAGAAGTGACATTTGATCATGTATCCTTCCGGTATCCGGGGGCAGAAGAGGATGTCCTGCATGACATATCCTTTACGGCTAAGCCAGGACAGACCACGGCCTTTATCGGAAGTACGGGAAGCGGCAAGTCCACGCTTGTCAATCTGATACCGAGATTCTATGATGTGACCGAAGGGAAGATCACCCTTGACGGCGAGGATATCCGCAATATCACGCAGCATGAGCTGAGGGATAAACTGGGATATGTGCCGCAGAAGGGAATCCTGTTCTCAGGAGATATTGCTTCGAACATATTATACGGCAACCCTGACGGAAGCGAGGAGGATATGAAAGAAGCCGCTACGATTGCCCAGGCTACGGAGTTTATCGAGGCGAAGAAAAAGAAGTACCAAAGCTCGATATCCCAGGGCGGCTCAAATGTGTCCGGCGGACAAAAGCAGCGCCTGTCTATTGCAAGGGCGATCGCGAAGCATCCAAAGATCTATATCTTTGATGATAGTTTCTCCGCGCTTGACTATAAAACGGATGTAACGCTGCGGAATGCGCTGAAAGAAAAGACGGCCGACAGTACAGTCCTGATTGTGGCACAGAGAATCAGCACGATACTGCACGCAGAGCAGATTATCGTGCTGGATGAAGGAAAGATCGTAGGAAAAGGAACCCATGAGGAACTGCTTAAGAATTGCGATGAGTATTATCAGATTGCGTCTTCCCAGTTATCGGAGAGGGAGTTGGAAGACAATGTAAAGGAGGTGGGCTAATATGCCAAGAAGAGGTCCAGGACATGGTCCGATGCCTGGGGAGAAGGCAAAGGACTTTAAAGGCACTATGAAAAAACTGATGGGTTATATGGGAAAATATAAGATCGCCCTGCTCTTTGTGGTCATATTTGCCATCGGCAGTACTGTATTTAATATTATAGGCCCCAAGATTCTTGGAAAGGCGACCACGGAGATATTTACCGGCCTGGTAGGCAAGATATCCGGAGGAAGCGGAATTGACTTTGCAAAGATCGGAAGAATTCTGGCGACATTGCTCTGCCTGTACCTATGCAGCGCCTTCTTCTCGTTTATCCAGGGATACATCATGACAGGCGTGTCCCAGAAGCTGACCTACCGGATGAGAAGGGAGATCTCCGAGAAGATCAGCCGGCTGCCAATGAATTACTTTGATAAGCTGACCCACGGAGAGAGCCTGTCACGCATCACCAATGACGTGGATACCCTGAGCATGAGCTTGAACCAGAGCGCGACACAGGTAATCACCTCGGTGACGACGATCATCGGAGTGCTGATCATGATGCTCAGTATTAGCCCGCTGATGACGGTGATCGCCCTCTTGATCCTTCCGGTGTCCATGGGACTGATCTCTGTGATCGTCAAGCGCTCCCAGAAGTTCTTCAAAAGCCAGCAGAGGTACCTGGGCCATGTCAATGGGCAGGTGGAAGAGGTGTACGGCGGACATAGCATCGTAAAGGCATTCAACAAGGAGGAAGACGTGATCGAGGCATTTGACCGGGACAATGAGATCCTCTACCAGTCTGCATGGAAGTCCCAGTTCCTCTCAGGAATGATGATGCCTATCATGCAGTTTGTTGGAAATCTTGGCTATGTGGCCGTAGTCATCCTTGGTGGCTACCTTGCGATCAAGAAGACGATAGAAGTAGGCGACATCCAGTCATTTATCCAATATGTAAGAAGCTTTACCCAGCCGATCCAGCAGGTAGCGCAGGTGGCAAACATGCTTCAGTCCACGGCAGCGGCTTCCGAGCGTGTATTCGAGTTCCTGGAAGAGCCGGAAGAAGACCAGACGGTACCGGATGCAGTGGCTTTGGAAGGCCTGGAAGGGCGTGTGGAATTTGACCATGTGCATTTCGGATACAATCCGGATCATATCATTATCAATGATTTCAGCGCCAAGGTAGAGCCTGGGCAGAAGATTGCCATCGTTGGGCCTACCGGAGCCGGCAAGACCACCATGGTCAAACTGCTGATGCGGTTCTATGACGTCAACAGCGGCGCCATCAAGGTAGACGGCCATGATATCCGTGACTTTAACCGCAGCGAGCTGCGCCAGATGTTCGGCATGGTACTGCAGGATACCTGGCTGTTTAAGGGGAGCATTGAAGACAATATCCGCTATGGCAAGCTGGACGCTACCCATGAAGAGGTGGTCGAAGCTGCCAAGGCTGCCCATGTACACCGTTTTGTACAGACGCTGCCGGGAGGCTATAGCATGGAGCTGAACGAAGAGGCAAGCAATGTGTCCCAGGGACAGAAGCAGCTTCTGACTATTGCCAGGGCAATTCTGGCGGATCCGAAGATTCTGATCCTTGATGAGGCTACCAGTTCCGTAGATACCCGTACGGAAGTCCGGATTCAGAAGGCGATGGATAATTTGATGCGTGGCAGGACCAGCTTCATTATTGCACACCGTCTCTCAACCATCCGAGACGCAGACCTGATTCTGGTCATGAAGGACGGAGACATCGTCGAGCAGGGGACTCATGAAGAACTGTTGGCAAGAAACGGCTTCTATGAGGATCTTTATAACTCTCAGTTTGAAAGAAGCGCATAGGAGGGCAAAATTATGGAGCGTATAGATCAGCAGTTTGAATTCTTAAGAGAGATTGACAAAGAGAAGTTTATTGGCCGCCAGACCTATCTGACAGACGGAAAACGTAAGGAAAATGATGCGGAGCATGCATGGCATATGGCGATTATGACCATTCTTCTTGGCGAATATGCCAATGAAGAGATTGACGTCTTAAAGACGGTGACCATGCTGCTGATCCATGACATTGTGGAGATTGACGCGGGTGATACCTATGCCTACGATGAAGAGGGTAAAAAGACCCAGCGGGAGCGGGAAGAGAAGGCGGCAGAGAGGATATTCGGCCTCCTGCCAAAAGACCAGTGCAGGAAGATGAGAAGCCTGTGGGAAGAATTCGAAGCCTGCGAGACAAAAGAGGCTAAGTTTGCCCGTACCATGGATAACCTTCAGCCGGTCATGCTCAATGATGCTACAGACGGAAAAGCGTGGGAAGAGCATGACGTTTGGCTTCAGCAGATACTGAACCGCAACCGAAATACTGCGGATGGCTCCCAAACCCTGTGGGAGTACTCCCTTAATCGCTTTATCAGGCCGAATGTAGAGAAAGGCCGTATAAAAGACAGTGAAAAAAGGAAGGATAGCATCTGATCTGCAATGGAAACAGCCGCCCGGATTCGGGCGGCTGCTCTTGTGTAAGGCCTGCTAGTAAAATATGCGGTCCATTACTTCATGGAAAGTCCTGTCAATACGGATTTTACGTGGTCGATCTCCTGCTGTGTCGCTTTTGCGGCAGGGACATAATAACTCTTTTCTCTTGCAACCTGGTAAAGTTTTTCCTGAGACATTTCGCATTCGTTGCGAAGCTGCTTTAAGCAGGCTTTTAATTCCTTGTTTTCTGTCTGTGAAATCATCTCGCCGTAGCGTACAAGTTCTCCATTGACGCCTGCTAAGGCGTCAGATACCATTGTTTTGTCATCTAACATCTCGCTTACCTCCTATAAGAATTTCATCAAGTCTTGCTTATTCTTCATTGCAGATTGTGCAGCATCCTGGAAGAGTTTCTGCACTTCCGGATCCTGTGCCTGTGAAGCATAGTCCTGCATCTTGCAGTGACTTGTGTCAAAGCCGCCGATCAAGTGGCGTAAGTTCTGTAAGTCGAGTATAGATATATCAGCCATATTCGTTTCCTCCTTTTACCCTTTGGATTCAAGATTATTTTGTCCCTAAGTCGGAGAAAATATACTGTAGATTCTTTGCATCTGCGGCTTTTTTTAAAAAAGCATGGAACAACTTCTGCATAGGCTCCATGGACTGGTACATGCATTCCGGATGCCACTGTACGCCGAGGACGAAAGGGCGGCTTACAGATTCTACCGCCTCGATGACGCCGTCAGAAGCGATGGCAGTAATTTTAAGGTCCGTTCCCAGCGTATGAACAGATTGGTGGTGGAAACTATTAACGCACGCGGAGTCTCCGAGAATATTATATAGCATGCTATTTTGTGAGACCGTGATTTTATGGCTCGTGTCCGCGCGGCTCTCAGATAACTGCATATGGTTTAGGGAGGATGCCGGACGTAAGGCAAGATCCTGGAAGATGGTTCCGCCGAGAGCAATATTAAGAATCTGCATGCCCCGGCAGATGCCTAGGATTGGAAGTCTGGTCTTGAGGGCATATTCCATGAAGGAAAGGTGGAAGATATCCGTACGGGTATCCGTCCTGCCACGATCTGTCTGTAGTTCTTCGCCGAACAGGAGCGGACTTACATCATCACCTCCGCAGAACAGGAATCCGTCGCAGATCTTCCCATAGTGAGGATATGCCTCATCTTCCTTGGTACAGGGAAGGATCACTGGGATGCCTCCGGCATCTTCAATGGCACTGATATAAGTCTGCGGCACGAATTGGCGCTGGTCCGTGGATCCGCACGCTACGATTCCGATGATAGGGTTCATATATGGCTCATCCTTTCAAAATAATGTTCATTTTATACGCAAACGGAGTATACTTATAATTGACAAATGTTACTATGAAAGTATGAAAAGAGGCTGGTAATTATGAAACTAATCGATATGCACTGCGATACTTTGTGGAAATTGATGGATCTGGATAAGAAAGGGGATCTGATGGAAAATGCCTGCAGCATAAGCATCCCTTATATGAAAAAAGCGCGATCCAAGGCTCAGTTTTTTGCATGCTTCACCTATATAAAAGATTATGAGTCCAACGGAGGGTATGATAAGGCATATGAACATGTATTTGAGATGATTGCCTATATGAATTCCCAACTGGCTGCGTATGATGGGGAGATATCCATGGCCCGTTCATATGCGGAGATGGAGAATAACGCAGCAGAAGGAAGGATATCCGCATTTCTGACGGTGGAAGAAGGCGGAATCCTGAATGGGCAGATGAAGCGTCTGGAAGATCTGTATGGAAGCGGCATAAGGCTGATGACGCTTATGTGGAATTATGAAAACTGCATCGGATATCCCGCCAGCAAGGACGCATCCGTGATGTGGCAGGGGCTGAAGCCCTTCGGGATAGAGGTGGCGCGTCGGATGAATGAGCTGGGAATGATCATAGATCTTTCCCATGCGTCGGATGGCACGTTCCGCGATGTGCTGGAATATGCGGCAAAGGGCCCGGTGGTAGCGTCCCACTCCAATTGCCGGGCAATCGCGGACCATCCCAGGAACCTGTCGGATGAGATGATACGGAGGCTGGCAAACGCAGGAGGCGTTGCAGGCCTGAACTTTTATGGCCCGTTTCTTGGAAACGATGAAGAGTCAGGAATTGACCAGATGGTGGCTCACATTCTTCATATGATCCGGACAGGAGGAAGCGAATTCCCTGCAATTGGAACGGATTTTGACGGTTTTGACGGAATGAAGGTTATGGAGGTTCCGGATATATCGCAGATGGAAAGACTATGGGATGCGATTAAGAAGGCGGGCGTTGGGGAACGTCAGCTGGATAAACTATGGGGTGGAAATGTGGAGCGGATTTTAAAGTACATATAAAGCATGGCAAAGGCGGGCAGTTCGATTTATGAACTGCCCGCCTTATGTATAGTGGGATTCTATTTAGGATTATTTCTGGCTTTTTTCAACTTCCTGCATCTTCAGGGCGCGAACCTTTAATGGCAGTCCAAACAGATTGATGAACCCTTCCGCATCATGATGATCGTACAATTCTCCGGTGGTAAAGCTTGCCAGAGACTCGCTGTACAGGGAGTATGGAGATGTGGTTCCAGCCTTGATGATATTTCCTTTATAAAGCTTGAATTTTACTTCTCCGGTCACATATTCCTGAGTGCTTTCAATAAATGCCTGCACTGCCTCGCGAAGAGGCGTGAACCATTTTCCTTCATATACGATCTGACTAAGCTTGTTGCCCATTTCTTCTTTTACTTCATAGGTGGCGCGGTCTAACACCAGCTCCTCCAGCTGCTGGTGGGCCTCATAGAGAATCGTTCCGCCAGGAGTCTCGTATACGCCGCGGGACTTCATGCCTACGACACGGTTCTCTACGATATCGCAGATACCGATGCCGTGCTTGCCGCCAAGTTCGTTTAACTTGCGGATGATATCGGAGACTTTCATCTCTTCTCCATTGATGCTCTTAGGAACGCCTTTTTCAAAGGTCATGGTAACATACTCGCCCTCGTCCGGCGCTTTCTCAGGCGTTACGCCCAATACAAGGAGATGGTCGTAATTTGGCTCGTTTGCCGGGTCTTCCAGTTCCAGGCCTTCATGGCTGATGTGCCATAAGTTACGGTCACGGCTGTAACTGTGGCTTGCATCGAACGGAAGGTCGATTCCGTGCTGCTTACAGTACGCAATTTCCTCTTCACGGGAATTCATGGTCCAAACGTCCGTCATTCTCCATGGAGCGATGATCTTAAGATCAGGAGCAAGGGCTTTGATGCCAAGCTCGAAACGAATCTGGTCATTTCCTTTTCCAGTAGCTCCGTGGCAGATAGCGCTGGCGCCTTCCTTTCTTGCAACCTCAACCAGTTTCTTGGCGATTGCGGGACGTGCCATGGAAGTACCCAGAAGATACTTGTTCTCGTATACAGCGTGTGCCTGTACGCAAGGAACAACATAGTTGTCGCAGAAATCATCGACGATGTCTTCTATGTATAACTTGGATGCGCCGGAAAGTTTTGCCCGCTCTTCCAGCCCGTCTAATTCTTCACCCTGTCCGCAGTCTACGCAGCAGCAGATGACTTCGTAATCAAAATTTTCCTTTAGCCATGGAATAATGGCTGTGGTATCCAGTCCGCCTGAATATGCTAATACAACTTTCTCTTTCATGTGTAAATCCTCCTAATATAGAATCTTTATTTGACTTTTTTAAAATTCATAACTGCATCATTGTCAATCGCAAAACATACTATACACTATTTTTTATAAATATGCAAGAATAAAATGCGAAAAAGTAAAAAATATACAATATATGCATGTGATTTGAATATAAAGTAAAAAATATGCAGCCTTTATGAATAAATCTCCAGAAGAAATGTAAGGGCACCGCTTGACATATATCGACAGTCTATGTATTATATAGATAGTCGATATATAGACTGCCAAAATAAATTGGAAAGGAGAAACGATATGGCGATTGATAGAAGTCTGGTGTCCGGAAGCACGTCAATGCTGATATTGAAACTGCTGGAAGAAAAGGATATGTATGGCTATGAGATGATTGAAGCCTTGCGTGAAAAATCGAACAACGTATTTGAATTGAAGGCAGGAACCTTGTACCCGCTTCTGCATGGGATGGAAGAAAAAGGATATCTTGGATCTTACGAACAAGAAGAGGGAGGGAAGATACGAAAATATTATAGTATTACGAAAGAAGGAAAGAAGATCCTGAAGCAGAAAAAAGAAGAATGGATGGCATATTCCAAGGCTGTCGTGGATGTATTGAGCGTACAAGGAGGGATGGCATGAAGGCGGAAGAATATTTGAATAAACTGACGGATCAGATTCGCTGCGCGAAAGCCAGGGCGGCGATCGCTGAAGAGATGCTGGGACATATTGACGAGCAGAAGCATGCCTATATAAGCCAGGGGATGGACGCTGAGGAAGCGGAGGAGGCCGCTGTAAAGGAGATGGGAGATCCAGTGGAAGCGGGTAGCCTGCTGGATAGCATCCACCGGCCCAGGATGGCCTGGAGAATGATCGGCCTGATTGGCGCGCTTAGCATTGCAGGCTTTATAATCCTGAATCTGCTGCAAAGAAACTTTAGCGACATGACTTTTGTGGTGGGAAGCGCAATACATTATGGAGGCTGGGTAGTTGCGGGATTTGTCCTGATGATAGGGGTGTGCTATACAGACTACAGCAGGATCGGGCGATGGGCAAAGGAGATCATGCTGGGGGCTTTTATAGTTCTGTTTCTGGGCGTGACAGCCTTCGGGACAGCAGTAAATGGCTCTGTCACCGTTATCTATGGATATCATGTGAATGTAAAAATGCTGGTATTCCTTTTTGTTCCCCTGTATGGGGCTGTATTATGCCGATACCGCGGAGAGGGGAAAAGAGCAGTTGTAAAAGGTCTTCTTTGGATGGCCCCGGCGCTTCTGATCGCCCTTAAGATACCCAGTCTGGAAGCGGTGCTTATTCTTTTTCTGGCGTTCATGGCAGTCTTGTCAGTTGCTATATATAAGAACTGGTTTTGCGTATCCCGCAAGGCGGCGCTTGGCATTCTATGGCTGTCAGCGCTTCTGATTCCAATCCTGTTCTGTCTGCGGCTTCTTGGAAGCGGCCCGGCATATCAGCGTTCAAGGCTGCAGGCCATGCTGCACCCGGGAGAGGCAGCCAAAGGATCACAGATATACGCCATAAGGCAGCTGCTGTCTGACAGCCGGCTTCTTGGAAACGGGAACCGAGGATATGGAAAGGCAGCGCGGCTTCCAGATGGCAGTGACTATGTACTTGGCTATGTTGCGTCCTGCTATGGAATTCTCATAGCCGTGCTTCTTGTAACGCTGATGACGGTCCTGTTCCTGTACTTCCTGAAGGTATCGTTAAAGCAGAAGAATCAGCTGGGAATGATCATGGGGTGCGGATGCTCTGTGGTGCTGTTCGCCCAGCTGCTGTTTTATATCCTTATTAATACGGGGGTGCTTCCGGCAGGAAGCGTCTATTGTCCATTCATAACTTATGGAGGTTATGGGATGCTGGTGACTTACGTGCTTCTTGGGCTTCTGCTAAGCATATACAGGTATCAGGACGTGCCTCTAAAAGTAGAGAAAACTGCTAGGAAAAGAAATAAAAGGAAGCCTGTTTCAGAGTAAAAAATTGTTTAATCATGAAAAATTACTTGACAAAGATGAAAACATGAGTAAAATTATTAGAAAATGGGATACTAAATAACGACTATACACAAAAAGGAGTAGTTATTATGAAAAGTTCATACATCATAAATAATGACAGCATCATAAATAACGCATACTCTGCTCTGCCTTCTACAGACAGTGTTGTTTTTGTGCCGTGCCGCCCCAATCCCCTTGGGGTGTATTTGGCATAAAATTCAATATTGTTTTTGGAAGATAGGATACGTTGTACTTGTCGCTTTATATTTGCATAGATAATAGACGGAATATAGAGAAACAGAAGTGTGGCATATGCTTCTGTTTCTTTTTTTGCTTATTTTGCTCCGATCATGCAGGAAAGACGACAGGCATTTATATGAGCAGAGGAGAGAAAAATCATGGACTACAGGCAGGATTTAAAAGATAAGAAAAAGATTGTGATCAAGATAGGGACGTCGACCATTACCTATCCTGAGACAGGCAATATCAATCTGGACAAGCTGGAAAAATTCGTAAGGATACTGATCAATCTTAGAAATAAAGGAAAAGAAGTCATCGTAGTGTCTTCCGGCGCCGTGGGAATCGGAAGGAATGTGCTGGGCTTTTCCGAACGGCCAAGGGAGAAGGCAATCCGCCAGGCCTGCGCGGCGGTAGGGCAGGGAAGGCTCATGATGATGTACGAAAAACTCTTCGCAGAGTACAGCCAGCTTACGGCACAGGTACTTCTGACGAAAGAGTCTATTACCAATGAAGAGTGCAAGAAAAATGCGAGGAATACTTTTGATGAATTGGCCGCAATGAGCGTGGTGCCTATCGTAAATGAGAATGACGCGATATCCGTAGACGAGGAGTTGTATGGAAACTTTGGGGATAATGACACAATGGCTGCGTATGTGGCGTCTCTGGTAGATGCAGACCTTCTGATCCTGATGTCGGACATCGAGGGGCTGTATACGGATGATCCAAAGAAGAACCCAAACGCACGATTCGTCCATACGGTAGGGAAGATAGACGGGGAACTGGAAAAGATGGGGAAGGGATCTGGAACCGGACTTGGAACCGGAGGAATGGCAACCAAGATAGAAGCCGCAAAGATCGCGACACACTCCGGCGCGGATATGGTGATTGCCAATGGAGATAATATCTATACGATCAATGACGTGATGGCAGGAAAGAAAGTAGGGACGCTGTTCCTGGCAAAGGACAGAGGCGATATGGCAGGAAATGAACTGGCGCCGGTTCGCGAGCAATTCCGCAGGCAGGCAAAGAGACGTAAAAAGGAAGGCATAAACAAAGAACTGGCAGGGAATGTTATTGGCAGCCAGATTAGTACAGGAGGACAGGCATATGGATTACATGCAGGAGATTGGTAGGACGGCAAAAGAGGCTTCATCCAAGGTTCAATTCTTAAAGCAGACGCAGAAAAATGAAGGACTGTGTTCTGTGGCAAGAGAACTGCGGATGCAGACGCCTTTTCTGCTCAGGGAAAATGCGAAAGACGTGGTAAGAGTCAAAGGGGAAGGAATGAAGCCAGCTATGATCGACCGGCTGCTGCTTACGGATCAAAGGATCAATGCCATGGCGGACGGGCTGGAGCAGATAGCGGAACTAAAGGACCCAATCGGAGAGACTGCCACCATGGAAGTAAGGCCCAACGGACTGCAGATTGGCAAAAGAAGGGTGCCTCTTGGAGTGGTGGGGATCATCTATGAATCCAGGCCGAATGTGACTGCAGATGCCTTTGGACTTTGCTTTAAGACTGGGAATGTGGCCATCTTAAGAGGCGGTTCGGATGCAATCCGATCGAATAAGGCAATCATAAAAGTGATTAAGGATGGGCTTAAGAAGGAGCAGCTGCCCCAGGATGCGGTGCTTCTGGTGGAGAATACGGACAGAGACGTGGCCACCCAGATGATGCGGATGAATGAGTATATCGATGTGCTCATCCCGCGGGGAGGCAAGGGGCTGATCGCAAACGTGGTGAAAAACAGCACGGTACCCGTGATTGAGACAGGAACTGGCAACTGCCATATCTACGTGGACGCAACGGCGGATATTAACATGGCGGTATCTATCATCGACAATGCAAAGACGCAGCGCATGGGCGTGTGCAATGCCTGCGAGTCTCTGGTGGTCCATGAAGAGATTGCGCCTGTGGCAATACCTGCAATCTACGAACGGCTGAGGCAGAAGCAGGTGGAGGTACGCGGAGATGACAGGGCATGCCAGATCCAAGAAGGAATGATCCGGGCAGGGGAAGAAGACTGGGGAATGGAATATCTGGACGCAGTCATATCCCTTAAGGTTGTCTCCGGGATTGAGGAAGCCATTTCCCATATCAATCAGTATAATACCGGTCACTCAGAGTCCATTATTACCAGGGACTATGCCAGCGCGCTGAAGTTCCAGGACGAGATTGATGCGGCAGCCGTATATGTCAATGCATCCACGCGCTTTACAGACGGGCATGAGTTTGGCTTCGGGGCTGAGATTGGAATCAGCACCCAGAAACTTCACGCCAGAGGGCCCATGGGGCTGGAGGCGCTTACAACGACAAAATACATTATCTTTGGCAATGGACAGATACGTCCTTAAGCAGCATATTTGAATTCCCCCCAAAAAAGTACTTGCATATTATTCATATTGGATGTATAATTATGCAAGTACTTTAATTTTGGACTGTACCTGGACATTTGTAAAAAAGTGGTATAATACTTACAGGTGCATGGTTATAAATACATTCAGGAGGATATAAAATAGATGATTAAGGTAGGAATTATAGGCGCTACAGGCTATGCCGGCGGCGAACTGGCAAGGATATTGATGGGGCACAAGGATGCAAAAATCGTATGGTATGGCTCCAGAAACTACATAGATAAGAAGTACGCGGATGTATACCAGAACATGTTCCAGATCGTGGACGCCAAATGTCTGGATGACAATATGGAGGAACTTGCAAAGAAGGCAGATGTCATCTTTACCGCCACGCCGCAAGGATTCTGCGCTTCCGTGATCAGCGAAGCCATCCTGGCTGATACGAAGATCGTGGACTTAAGCGCTGATTTTCGGATCAAGGATGTGGATACTTATGAGAAGTGGTATGGAATCCAGCATAAAAGCCCGCAATTTATAGAAGATGCCGTGTATGGCCTGTGCGAGATCAACCGGGAGGATGTCAAAGGCGCAAGGCTGGTTGCCAATCCGGGCTGCTATACGACTTGCTCGATCCTTACTGCCTATCCGCTGGCCAAAGAAGGGCTGATCGATATGAGTACCTTGATCATAGACGCAAAGTCCGGGACATCCGGCGCGGGAAGAGGCGCCAAGGTGGGGAATCTCTACTGTGAGGTAAACGAGAACATCAAGGCCTATGGAGTGGCAAGCCACAGGCATACGCCGGAGATTGAGGAGCAGCTGGGGTATGCGGCGAAGGAGGATGTGCGGATCAGTTTTACGCCGCATCTTGTCCCCATGAACCGGGGCATTCTGGCAACCGAGTATGCAACGCTTACAAAGCAGACAACCTATGAAGAAGTAAAGGCAGTCTATGATAAATATTATAAGGAAGAGAAGTTCATACGCGTGCTGGATGAAGGCATATGTCCGGAGACAAAGTGGGTGGAAGGAAGCAACTACGTGGACATTAACTTTAAGATAGACCCCAGGACGAACCGCATCATTATGATGGGAGCCATCGATAATCTGGTAAAAGGAGCGGCCGGCCAGGCGGTACAGAATATGAACCTGATGTTTGGCCTTCCGGAAAGCGAAGGACTGGAACTTGTTCCAATGTTCCCATAGAGGTGGCTTATGATACGGACAATGACGATTGAAGATTACGATGAAGTATATGCGCTGTGGACCAAGATCCGCGGGTTCGGGCTAAGAAGCGTAGATGACTCCAGAGAGGGGATCGCGCGCTTCCTTAAGAGGAATCCAACAACCAGCGTTGTAGCGGTAGAAGATGGGAAGGTGGTTGGGAGCATTCTCTGCGGGCACGACGGACGAAGGGGCTGTCTGTACCATGTCTGCGTGGATGAAGATTACCGGAGGCGGGGAATCGGAAAATCCATGGTGGTAAAGGCTATGGAAGAGTTGAAAAAAGAACAGATCAATAAGGTATGCCTCATAGCATTTACAAAAAATGATGTGGGCAATACCTTCTGGAACACGATTGGATGGGCGGAGAGGCTGGATCTGAATTATTATGATTTTGTACTGAATGAAAAGAATATTACGGCATTTAATGAACAATAACAGGCCGCATATAAGGAGGAAGAAAGTTATGGAGATCATAAAAGGCGGGGTTACCGCGGCAAAGGGATTTGAAGCAGCAAGCACGGCAGCAGGAATCAAGTATAAGGATCGGACAGATATGGCGCTGATCTACAGCCAGGCGCCTTGCGTGGCCGCTGGCACATTTACGAAGAATGTCGTAAAGGCTGCGCCGGTCAAATGGGACCAGCAGGTAGTCGGAAGCGGCGCCAAGGTTCAGGCGGTCGTGGTAAACTCCGGAATTGCCAATGCATGCACAGGAGCAGAAGGGTTTGGCTATTGCAAGGACACTGCCGTGGCTGCGGCCAAGGCTCTGGATATCCCTGAAGACGGTGTGCTCATAGGCTCTACCGGAGTCATTGGGAAACAGATGCCGATTGATAAGCTGACCGCGGGCATCGATGTATTGGCTGGAAAGAAGAATGATACGCTGGAGAATGGCACAGAGGCTGCCAAGGCTATCATGACAACGGATACCTGCGAGAAAGAACTGGCAGCTGTCATAGAAGTAGGAGGCAAGCAGGTGACCATCGGCGGCATGGCGAAAGGCTCCGGCATGATTCACCCCAATATGTGCACCATGCTGGCATTTGTTACCACGGATGCCGTGATTGCCAAGGAGACCCTTCAGAAGGCGTTAAGCGGGGATGTGGATGATACATACAACATGATATCCGTAGATGGGGATACTTCTACCAATGATACGGTGATTCTGCTGGCAAACGGGCTGGCAGGCAATCCGGAGATTGTGTATGGAAGCCCGGAGTACGAAGAATTCGCGCTTGCCCTTCATGCCATCAACGAGTATCTGGCCAAGAAGATCGCAGGGGACGGCGAGGGAGCCACGGCGCTGTTCGAAGTAAAGGCCGTAGGCTGCGAGAGCGTGGAGCAGGCCAAGACTCTTGCTAAATCCATCGTATGCTCCAACCTTACCAAGACGGCAATCGCCGGTCACGACGCTAACTGGGGAAGAATCCTCTGCGCGATGGGATATTCCGGAGCGCAGTTTGATCCGGAGAAGGTAGATCTGTTCTTTGAGAGCAAGGCAGGAAAGATCCAGATCATCGAAAATGGAACAGCAGTGGACTACAGCGAGGCAGAAGCCACGAAGATTCTTTCCGAGCCTGAGGTTACCGCTATCGCGGATGTGAAGATGGGAGCGGAGGAAGCAGTCGCATGGGGATGCGACCTGACCCATGGCTATATCGAGATCAATGCAGACTACAGAAGCTGATGCGAAAAATAGGGGGGGCGAAGATATCATGAATCAATCAATGCAGAAATATCTGGATAAGGCGGAGGTGCTGATTGAAGCCCTGCCATATATCCAAAGATTCAACCGGAAGATCATTGTGGTGAAGTATGGCGGAAGCGCCATGATAGATGAGGAACTCAAAGAACATGTCATCCAGGATGTGACTCTGCTGAAACTGGTAGGATTCAAGCCGATCATCGTACACGGCGGCGGCAAGGAGATAAGCAAGTGGGTTGGCAAGGTAGGCATGGAGCCGGAATTCGTCAACGGACTGCGGGTGACGGATGAAGCGACGATGGAACTGGCCGAGATGGTTCTCGGGAAAGTAAATAAAAGCCTGGTACAGCTGGTGGAAAGCCTGGGCGTGCGCGCGATTGGAATCAGCGGAAAAGACGGCGGATTGCTGAAGGTGGAAAAGAAACTGGCAGATGGCGAGGACATCGGATTCGTGGGGGATGTCAAAGAGGTGAATGCAGATATCCTTTATGACCTTCTGGAGAAGGATTTCCTTCCAATCGTATGCCCGGTGGGACTGGACGATGAATTTAATACATATAATATCAATGCGGATGATGCCGCGTGTGCCATCGCCAGAGCGGTAAAGGCGGAGAAACTAGCATTCCTTACGGATATCGAGGGCGTATATAAGGATCCGAAGGATCCGGATACCCTAATCTCGGAACTGCGAGTATCAGCAGGCAAACAGCTGATGGAGGAAGGTTATATCGGAGGCGGAATGCTCCCGAAGCTTCAGAACTGTATCGATGCCATCGAGAACGGCGTTTCCAGGGTGCATATCCTGGATGGAAGAATTCCTCACTGCCTGCTTCTCGAGATATTCACCAACAAAGGAATCGGGACGGCAATTTTAAATGATACTGAGGAAAAATATTATCACGGAGAATAGAAATGAATAAATATATAGAAGAAACAAACAGTGGACTTGTGCACACTTATAATCGCTTTCCGCTGGTGCTGGACCGGGGGGAGGGAGTCTATCTTTACGATGAAAAAGGCGGCAAATATCTGGACTTTGCAGGAGGCATAGCTGTATCCGGCCTGGGATATGGCTGCCAGGAATTAAATGATGCCCTGAAAAGCCAGATAGACAAGATGATTCACAGTTCCAACCTATACTATAATACGACCTGCGGACATGCGGCAGAAGAACTGAAGCGTATCAGCGGGATGGACAGGGTATTCTTTACCAACAGCGGGACAGAGGCCATTGAAGGCGCGCTGAAGGCAGCCAGGAAATACGCGTATAAAAAGCAGACCGGGCGGTATGAATTCATTGCAATGGAGAATTCATTTCATGGCAGGAGCATGGGCGCATTGTCGGTGACGGGAAGCGATGCTTACCGGGAACCCTTCGAGCCATTGGTTCCGGGCGTGTCGTTTGCAGAATTCAATAACCTTGACAGCGTCAAGGCTCTGGTGACCAGTCAGACTTGCGCGATTATCTTAGAGCCTCTCCAGGGAGAAGGTGGAATTAATGTTGCCACAGAAGAATTCATGGCCGGAATCCGAAAACTTTGCGACGATGAAGGCATACTGATGATCTGCGACGAGATTCAGTGCGGCATGGGACGGACCGGCGCTATGTTTGCCTACCAGTCTTATGGGACTAAGCCGGATATTATCGCTATGGCCAAGGCTATCGGAAGCGGCATGCCGGTAGGGGCATTTGCCATGACGGAAGAGGTGGCGGAGTTTTCTCTGGAGCCTGGGGATCATGGAACGACCTATGGGGGAAATCCGCTGGCCTGCATGGCAGTAAGCAAGACGATAGAAATCTTTGAGAAGAAAAATATGATCTCCCATGTGCAGGAAATTGGCGCCTATCTGGCAGAACAGCTGGAGAGGCTGGTGCAGGAAAAAGACTGCGTGATCGCGAGAAAAGGAAAAGGCCTGATTCAGGGAATCGAGATATCAAAGCCCGTAGGAGAAGTAACAAACGCCGCGCTTAAGGAAGGGCTTCTGGTTATCAGCGCCAGGGGAAACGTGATCCGTCTGGTTCCGCCTCTTGTGATAGAGAAGCAGCATGTGGATGAAATGATCGATAAATTGTCAAAAGTGCTATAGACATAAAAAAACAATCATTGGATATACTATCTACAGGAATGTAGGAGGTATATCTGATGATTGGTTTTTTTATTGCGCTTTTATCCGGGGCGCTGATGAGCGTCCAGGGAGTATTTAATACACAGGTTACAAAGACGACAGGCATGTGGGTGAGCAATGCATGGGTGCAGTTGAGCGCATTTGCGCTGTGCCTGGTGGCATGGCTGATCGCGGGGAGGGATAGTGTTACTACCCTGGCAAAAGTAGAGCCGAAATACGTCCTTTTAGGAGGCGTCATTGGGGCAGGCATTACCTGGACCGTAATTAAGAGCATGGAGCAGCTGGGGCCTGCCAAAGCGGCACTTCTCATCGTCATTTCACAGTTGATCGTCGCCTATGTGATAGAGCTTCTTGGCCTGTTCGGCGTGGATAAGGAGCCTTTGGAATGGCGCAAGATAATCGGCATGGTGATTGCACTGATTGGAGTTGCAATTTTCCAATGGAAATAGTACAATAACTTTATCTAGGCATAATCGGGGGATTTGCAGTTTCGACAGACTGTAAAGGAGTTTTTTATGCATAGAAATAGAATAAAAATGATATGTTTTACTATCGGTTTAATGATGGCGGTCCTCTTGGCCGGATGTTCCGGGAAACAGGATGCCAGGACTGTGGAACTGTCGGAGGCAAAAGAAGGCAGCGTTGCCGAAGAAAAAGAAGAAGAGACAGAAGATAGCGCCATCGAGGAAAACGAAGATATCTATGTACATGTATGCGGGGAGGTAAATCAACCGGGCGTATACTGCCTCCCGGCAGGCAGCAGGCTGTATGAGGCGATTGAGGCGGCTGGAGGGCTTAAGGAAGGTGCGGCGGCAGAATCTCTGAACCAGGCACAGGAGGCCAAGGATGGGCAGCAGATTTACGTTCCTTCTATAGAAGAGTCGTTAAAGGAAGGAGTATCTGGAGAGGGAGAACCGGCTGAGGCATCCGATGGAAAGATTAATCTTAATACAGCAGCCAAAGAGCAGCTGATGACCTTAACTGGAATCGGAGAGACTAAAGCAGCGGCAATCATCCGCTACCGGGAAGAGAACGGAGGCTTTCAGAGCATAGAGGAATTAATGGAAGTAGAAGGAATCAAGGAAGGCGTATTTAACAAAATCAAAGACCAGATCAAGATTTAATAAGGGAGATATGTAATGAGTAGACGAGTATTGGTTGTGGATGATGAAAAACTAATCGTAAAAGGCATCCGTTTCAGCCTGGAGCAGGATGGAATGGAGGTTGACTGCGCTTATGATGGGGAAGAGGCGCTGAAACTGGCGAAAGAGAATGCATATGATATGATACTTCTGGATATTATGCTGCCAAAGCATGATGGCTTTGAAGTGTGCCAGCAGATCCGGGAATTTTCCGATGTTCCGATTGTAATGCTGACTGCCAGGGGAGATGACATGGATAAGATACTGGGCCTGGAGTATGGGGCGGATGATTACATAACAAAGCCGTTTAACATCCTGGAAGTCAAGGCGCGTATCAAGGCAATCATGCGACGTACCAGTAAGAGAGATAAAGCCCAGCCGAATGACAAGATTATTATCAAGGGAGATATGAAGATAGACTGTGAAAGCAGAAGGGTATTCATTGGCGAGAAGGAAATTAATCTGACGGCCAAAGAGTTCGACCTGCTGGAACTGCTGGCTATGAATCCGAATAAGGTATACAGCCGGGAGAATCTGCTGAATATCGTATGGGGCTATGAGTATCCGGGAGATGCAAGAACAGTGGACGTACATATCCGGAGGCTGCGGGAGAAGATAGAGACGAATCCGAGCGATCCGAAGTACGTTTATACAAAATGGGGAGTTGGTTATTATTTCAGGGGTTAGGAAGTATTTTAAACACAGGGTATTCAGGAGTCTCCGCTTTCGGATTATCCTTCTGGTTATGCTGGCAGGGATTATTCCCGGGATAATCATGAAGGCGGTGATTCTGAACAGTTATGAGAAAAGGGCAGTAGATGTACGGACTGCAGAGATACAGAATCAATGTACAATTCTATGTAACCAGCTGAGTAATTCCAGTTACTTGGACGGTATTACATCCGAAGTGATCAAAAGCGAGCTGGTTCAGCTGTCCAATATTTACAATGGACGAGTCATGGTCATCGCAAATGATTTCCGAATTGCTGAAGATACATATGATATGGATAAGGGAAAGACCATCGTGTCGGAAGATGTCATCCAGTGCTTTCAAGGAAAGGGCACCAGTAATTATGATGCAAAAAACAAGTATATTGAGGTGACGTCGCCAATCCTGGATGGAAATACGGAGGATGTCACCGGAGTCATGCTGGTCAGCGTTTCTACGGATACCATCGTGGACAGCCTTGCCGTCCTGGATGGAAAGGCGAGCATTGTTGGCATTACCATAGGAGTGGTAATCCTGGTGCTGGCATCTCTTGCGGGGGTTGTTATGGTGAAGCCCTTCCAGCGCATCACGCGTTCTATATCGGCTGTGACGGAAGGATACGATGACAATTATCTCCATGAAAATGCCTATACTGAGACACAGCTGATCTCAGACGCATTCAATAAGATGCTGGGTAGGATGAGGGTTCTGGATGATTCCAGGAATGAATTCGTCTCCAATGTGTCCCATGAACTGAAGACGCCTCTTACATCCATGAAGGTACTTGCAGATTCCCTTCTGTCGCAGGAAGATGTTCCGGCCGAATTGTATAAGGAATTCATGGGAGACTTATCCGAAGAGATCGAGAGGGAGAATAAGATCATCAATGACCTGCTGTCTCTGGTTAAGATGGACAAGACGGCAAATACGCTGAATATTAAGTCGGAGAATATGAATACCCTGGTAGAAAAGATCCTGAAGCGGCTGCGTCCAATCGCGGCAACCCGGAATATTGAAGTGGTATTTGAAAGTTTCAGGCCGGTCACTGCAGAAGTAGATGAGATGAAGCTGTCTCTTGCAATTTCCAATCTGGTGGAAAATGCCATCAAGTACAATAAAGATGATGGCTGGATCCACGTATCTTTGAATGCGGATCATAAGTATTGCTACATCGAGGTGGCGGATTCCGGAATCGGAATTCCGGAAGAATCGGCGGAACATATCTTCGAGAGATTTTACCGCGTGGACAAGTCTCATTCCAGGGAGATCGGCGGAACCGGGCTGGGACTGGCCATTGCAAGAAGCGCTGTTTTGATGCACAGAGGAGCCATCAAGGTGTACAGCCAGCTGGGGGAAGGAACTACATTTACCATACGTATCCCATTGACATATGTATCATAGTTCGGAGGTAAGAGGTATGAAAAACAAATTTTGGTCCAGCCTGTGCGTAACGCTGTGTGTCCTTCTTCTTGCCGGGTGCGGAAAGGGAAAGGAGCCGGATGGCTCCGGCACGTATCTGTACTATGTGAACCAGAAAGGCACGGGGCTGGTTAAGGAATCCTATGAGTTCAAAGGCGATTCTGTGGAGGATGAGATTAAAGATGTGCTGAAAACAATGAAAAAAGAGCCCGACTCCATAGATTATAAAAGCGTGTTCCCCAAAGAGGTACGCATCAAGAACTGGACGCTGAATGATACCAAGCTGGATCTTCATTTTAATGGGAGCTATAAGGATATGCCGCTGGCATCTGAAGTGCTGCTTCGAGCGGCGGTAGTCCAGACGCTGGTACAGATTGCCGGCGTCGACTATATAGACTTTTTCATAGAGGATGAGCCGCTTACGGACAGGAACGGAAACCTGATCGGATACATGCGGGCCGAAGATTTTATACAGAATACGGGCTCGTCTTTGCATTCCTATCAACAGGGGGAACTGCGCCTTTATTTTGCCAATGACAAGGGCGATAAACTGGTGAGGGAGGATGTAAGCGTCCGGTATAATAGTAATATCTCCATCGAGAAACTGATCGTGGAGCAGTTGATAAAGGGGCCCTCATCGGATAAGGGAAAGCCGGCGATTCCGCCGGAAACGAAAGTTCTGGGGGTTTCGTTAAAAGACAGCATCTGCTATGTGAACCTGGATGAAGGGTTTCTCAACAACGCCTATGTGCTAAATCCCAGGCTTACGGTGTATTCCATTGTCAATTCGGTGATAGACGGTGGCAATTCCAGCAGGGTACAGATATCCATCAATGGAGAATCCGATATCAAGTATATGGACAGCATTGATCTAAGCAAGCCTTTGTCCAGAGACCTGGATATTGTGGAGGAGAGTGGAAAATGAAAAACAGGCCGCTGTTATGTACATGCCTGATACTGCTGGCGGG
Organism: [Clostridium] scindens ATCC 35704; assembly: GCF_004295125.1. Taxonomy (NCBI): domain Bacteria; kingdom Bacillati; phylum Bacillota; class Clostridia; order Lachnospirales; family Lachnospiraceae; genus Lachnoclostridium; species [Clostridium] scindens. Next base: position 2,262,853 of record NZ_CP036170.1, read on the forward strand.
GGTCATCTTAAGCGTTTTCGCGGGAGGCAGCGCGCTGATCCGCCAACTGCGGCCCTCCCCGCTGGAAATACACGCGAAGCAGGGAGAGGTGCTTGCCATTACGGGCCAGGCATATAAGATTGAGAAAAAAGAGAAGCATCAGGCAGTCTATCTAAAGAATAATTCTATTTTACAAATTCAAAAAGATCAGAAACAGTCGTTTCAAGAACCCAATTTTATTCTATATACAGATCCCGAAATACAGATACATATAGGCAATGCCATAAGGGCTACAGGAGAACTGTCCTTTTTCCAAAATGCCCGCAATCCGGGGAACTTTGACCAGAAACTCTATTATCAGAGACAGGCCATACATGGATTGGCCTGGGCCAAAGAGGTGGAAGTCGCGGACGACTCCGTCTGGAAGATCAGGGACTGGCTGGCCGGATTCCGCAGCCAGTGGAAGAAGGCCCTGATCGAGGCCTTGGGGGAGAAGGATGGCAATGTCCTAAGCGCAATGATGCTGGGAGAAAAGTCGGAGATGGATCCGGACACGAAGGAACTGTATCAGGCGAGCGGAATCGGGCATATCCTGGCCATCTCCGGGCTTCACCTGTCCTTTATCGGTATCGGAGCGTACCGAATCTTTAGAAGGATGACAGGCTCCTATACGGCAGGAGGCATTGCGGGCATTCTGCTTCTGGTCCTATATGTCATGATGATCGGGTTTACGGTATCCGCTGTCCGTGCCCTGGTCATGTTCTTATTCCGGGTGGGCGCGGATATGACGGGACGACATTATGACCCGCCTACAGCGCTTGCGGCAGCTGCTGCGGCTGTCCTTTTATGGAGGCCGCTTAGCCTGTATGACGGAGGCTTCTGGCTGTCCTTTGGCGCGGTATTTGCCGTGATCATCGTCCTCCCCATCTTCAAGGGGCTGCCGGTGCAAGGATTCTGGGCAAGCGTGAGCATCAACCTTACGATACTTCCTGCCATGTTATTCTATTTCTTTGAATTTCCGTCCTATTCCCTACTCCTGAACCTGTTCGTAATCCCCTTGATGTCTGCCATGCTGTTCCTGGGCTTGCTGGGAAGCGCGGCGTACGCGGCAGGCATTCCTATAGCCGTCTTTGGGCTTAAGATATGCAAGGCAATTCTCTGGTTTTATGAGAAATGCTGTGAGATTGGCATGGGCATACCCAGGGCGCGTATGATTGCAGGAAAGCCCCGGTTGTGGCAGATCGCGGCTTACTATATCTTGCTGGCGGCAGCCCTGGTATTCCTTAGGCGGTTGCGCCGGAAAGAAAAAAAGAAAGCCTCCGGAATGGAAACTGCGGGCAGGATAAGAATCATACCATTGCTTGCCCTTGCCGCCGGAATTTTCATACTGACATTCCGGTTCGGAGAAGCAGGAAGACTGTCGGTGACGATATTGGATGTGGGGCAGGGAGACGGGATATTCATCCAAGGCCCGGCTGGCGGGACCTATCTGATTGACGGAGGAAGCAGCGATATAAAGAAGGTAGGGCAATACCGGATAGAGCCATTCCTCAAATCCCGTGGAGTGGGGAAGTTGGATTATGTCCTGATATCCCACGGTGACAGCGACCATATAAACGGCGTGGCAGACCTCATTGAGCGCAGAAGGATCGGCATAGAGATAGGCACCCTGGTACTGCCGATGCGGGAGGTGTGGGATGAGGCTCTTTGCAGTCTTGCCGATATGGCGGGCCGGGCAGGGATACAAGTGGCGGCAATAGGACCGGGACAAGGCATCCAGGAGAAGGATATGTCCTTATCCTGCATACAGCCGGCAAAAGGAGATGATATTTTGCCAGGCAATGAGGCATCCATGGTTCTATCCCTCTCAAGCGGGAAGTTCGATATGCTGCTGACCGGGGACGTGGAAGGGGATGGGGAAGAACTGCTGACAGAACGCCTGACAAGAAAGGAGCAGGCCCGGACTTGGGAGGTGCTGAAAGTGGCACACCATGGATCCGGGAATTCTACGAGCGAACTCTTCCTTCAAGGTGTTCAACCGGCATTTGCTATCATATCCGCAGGGGAGCAGAACAGCTATGGGCATCCCCATCAGGAGACGCTTTCTCGTCTTAAGGAAAGGGGAACGCAGATTTATTCTACCCAGGACAAAGGCGCGGTTATGATAGAAGTCAAGGATGGGAAAATGACCATCTACTGAAAATTGGAAAATCTGGGGTAGAAAAATAGTTTTCTTATACCAGACTGGTAGTTGAATTTGAGGGAAAAAAACAGTATACTTCTAAGAAGAGATGAAAACAGACAGATAGGAAAAGAGGGAACTAAAAATGACTTATGAAGAGGTATTAAGCAATGCCAAAACTTGTATGGGAGAATTCTGCAAGGCTTGTCCGGTATGCAATGGCAAGGCGTGCAGCAACAAAGTGCCGGGACCGGGCTCAAAAGGGAGCGGGACGGTGGCAATCCGCAACTATGACAAGTGGCAGGAACTGTGTATAAATATGGATACTATCTGTGAGAATAAACCGCTGGACCTGACATCTGAGATCTTTGGCAGAACATTCAAGTATCCAATCTTTGCGGCACCGATTGGCGCCATGAAGCTTCATTATGGAGACAAGTATGATGATCTGGAATATAATGATATCCTGGTATCGTCCTGTGCGGACGCGGGGATTGCAGCATTTACCGGAGACGGAACCAATCCGGCGGTAATGGAAGGCGCAGCCAGAGCAATCAAGCAGAAGGACGGAAACGGCATTCCGACCGTAAAGCCATGGGATATCAATACACTGAAAGAAAAACTTGCGATGATCAAGGATGCAGGATCTTTTGCAGTGGCTATGGATATTGACGCGGCAGGGCTTCCATTCCTCAAGAACCTGACACCTCCGGCAGGAAGCAAGACAGTGGAAGAACTTCGCGAGATCGTGAAGGAGGCAGAAGTGCCATTCATCATCAAGGGCATCATGACGGTAAAGGGCGCGCTGAAGGCAAAAGAAGCAGGAGCGGCAGCGATCGTCGTATCCAATCATGGCGGGCGCGTGCTCGACCAGTGCCCGGCTACGGCAGAGGTGCTGGCAGAGATTGCAGATGCAGTGGGAAATGATATGAAGATTCTGGTAGACGGCGGTATCCGTTCCGGCGTGGATATCTTTAAGGCATTGGCGCTTGGCGCAGATGCGGTGCTCATTGGACGTCCGTTCGTAACCGCGGTATATGGCGGAGGCGCCGAAGGGGTTGCTGCCTATACGGCAAAACTGGCGGCAGAACTGGAAGACACTATGGCAATGTGCGGCGCGCACAGCCTTTCTGAGATATCAAGAGATATGGTAAGGTAATGAAAAGTTTAAACGAAGATATTAAGACAGGACAATTCAAGCCGGCCTACCTCCTCTATGGGGAGGAGGCCTATTTAAAAAAGCAGTATAAGGATAAGCTTACAAAAGCCATGCTTCCGGAAAGCGACACCGTGAACTATGCTTACTATGAAGGGAAAGGCACGAACCCGGCGGAACTGATCGATCTGGCTGAGACAATGCCGTTTTTTGCAGACCGCAGGCTGATCGTGGTGGAGAACTCTGGCTTCTTTAAAAACGCGACTCCAGAACTTGCGGATTATATTAAGAATATGCCAGAGACGGCATGTTTTATTTTTGTGGAAAGCGAAGTAGACAAGCGTGGCAAGATGTACAAGGCCGTCAAGGACAAGGGGCGGGCCGTGGAGATGGGCCGTCAGGACGAGAAGACGCTTCTGTATTGGCTGGCCGGGATGGTTAAAAAGGAAGGAAAGCAGATCAAAGAGTCCACTGCCAGGTATCTGGTGGCCAAAACCGGGACGGATATGGAGAATCTGGAAAAAGAGATGGAGAAACTCTTTTCTTATACGCTTGGACAGACGGAGATTACCGTACAGGATGTAGATGAGATCTGCACCACGCAGGTTACCAATAAGATCTTCGACATGGTGGAAGCAGTAGCCGCAAAGCAGCAGAAGCAGGCGCTGGATTATTATTATGACCTGCTGGCGCTGAAAGAACCCCCCATGCGGATCCTGTATCTACTTGCCCGCCAGTTCAAACTGCTGATGGAAGTAAAGGATTTGTCGGGACGCGGGTATGATAAGCCGCAGATCGCGAAGACGGCAGGCCTTCATCCTTTTGTTGCAGGCAAGTATATAAAACAGTGCCGCAGCTTCTCCAAAGAAGAATTAAGAAGCATCATGGAAGAAGCGGCGAATACGGAAGAAATGGTGAAGACCGGGCGGCTGAACGACAGGATGAGCGTGGAACTTTTCATTGTAAAATATAGTTCCCCGTGATATACTGGACGCATGGCAGCGGGCAGGACAGGCAGGTGTCTTCATAAGTATGTCCGCTGGAACTTCGAGAAATATACAGCTAAGGGGAAGGATATAAGTGGCAGGAATAGATCAAAGCAGAATTCGTAATTTTTGTATTATCGCGCATATAGATCATGGAAAATCTACGCTGGCAGACAGGATTATAGAGAAGACAGGCCTTCTTACCAGCAGGGAGATGCAGTCCCAGGTATTGGATAATATGGAACTGGAACGAGAGCGGGGCATTACCATCAAGGCCCAGGCTGTTCGTACCGTCTATCAGGCCAAGGATGGGGAAGAATATATCTTCAATCTTATTGATACGCCGGGACATGTAGATTTTAACTATGAGGTATCCAGAAGCCTGGCAGCCTGCGACGGCGCCATTCTCGTGGTGGATGCGGCCCAGGGAGTGGAGGCACAGACACTTGCCAACGTCTATCTGGCGCTGGATCACGATCTGGATGTCATGCCGGTGATCAACAAGGTAGATCTGCCAAGCGCAGAACCAGAGCGTGTCATCGAAGAGATCGAAGACGTGATCGGCATTGAGGCAACGGATGCGCCGCAGATATCGGCAAAGACAGGACTGAATATAGACCAGGTGCTGGAGCAGATCGTGGAGAAGATCCCTGCGCCCCAGGGGGACCCAAAAGCGCCTCTTAAGGCGCTGATATTCGATTCCCTGTATGATTCTTACAAGGGCGTCATTGTCTTTTGCAGGATTAAGGAAGGCAGCGTAAAGAAAGGCACGCCGATTCAGATGATGGCAACAGGCGCAAAGGCGGAAGTCGTGGAAGTAGGCTACTTCGGGGCCGGACAGTTCATTCCTTGCGACGAGTTGAATGCCGGAATGGTAGGCTATATTACTGCAAGCCTTAAGAATGTGAAGGATACGCGGGTAGGCGATACCATCACGGATGCATCCCGGCCATGCGACAAGCCTCTGCCGGGCTATAAAAAGGTCAATCCCATGGTGTACTGCGGCATGTATCCGGCGGACGGGGCGAAGTACCCGGATCTTAGGGACGCGCTGGAGAAACTGCAGCTCAATGACGCATCCCTGCAGTTTGAGCCGGAGACATCCATAGCGCTGGGATTCGGATTCCGCTGCGGCTTCCTGGGACTTCTGCATCTGGAGATTATCCAGGAGCGTCTGGAGAGAGAGTATAATCTGGATCTGGTAACCACGGCGCCGGGGGTTATCTATAAAGTATATAAGACCAACGGGGAAGTGATCGAACTGACGAATCCCTCCAATCTTCCTGACCCGTCGGAGATCGAATATATGGAAGAGCCTATGGTAAAGGCAGAGATTATGGTGACTTCCGAGTTCATCGGCGCGATCATGGATCTGTGCCAGGAGCGGCGTGGTATCTATGAAGGAATGGAGTATATCGAAGAAACCCGTGCGGTGCTTCGGTATCATCTGCCCTTGAATGAGATTATCTATGACTTCTTTGATGCACTGAAGTCTCGTTCCAGAGGCTATGCCTCTTTTGATTATGAGATGGACGGCTACGTGCAGTCGAATCTGGTGAAACTGGATATTCTGATCAACAAGGAGGAGGTAGATGCCCTTTCCTTTATCATTCATGCGGATACGGCTTATGAGCGGGGCCGCAAGATGTGTGAGAAACTGAAGGAAGAGATTCCGAGGCAGCTCTTCGAGATTCCAATCCAGGCGGCGATCGGAAGCAAGATTATAGCAAGAGAGACGGTAAAGGCTATGCGAAAGGATGTGCTTGCCAAGTGCTATGGCGGTGACATCAGCCGGAAGCGAAAACTTCTGGAGAAGCAGAAGGAAGGCAAGAAGCGCATGCGGCAGGTAGGCAACGTGGAGATCCCGCAGAAAGCCTTTATGAGCGTATTAAAGTTGGATGATAAATAATGAGACCATTAGAATTATATATTCATATTCCATTTTGCATCAGTAAATGTAAATATTGTGATTTCCTGTCCGCGCCTTCGAAAGAGGGAGAGCGGCAGAAGTATGTGAAAAGCCTTTGCAAGCGGATCCGTTCTTATGGGACGCTGGCAGAGGCTTATCATGTTGTAAGCATATTTATAGGAGGAGGAACCCCCTCCCTTCTTGATCCAGTACAGATATCTGCCATATTTCACGCGGTCCGGGAGACGTTCATGGTGGACAAGGATGCAGAGATTACCATTGAGATGAATCCGGGAACGGTATCCCCGGAGAAGCTGATAGCATATCGCCAGGCCGGAATCAGCCGCCTTAGCATCGGTCTGCAGTCCATCCGGAACGAAGAATTAGAGGTGCTGGGTAGAATCCACACATTTGAGGAGTTTCTTCATACCTACGAGATGGCAAGAAGAGAGGGATTTGGAAATATTAACATTGACCTGATGTCCGGGATACCGTTCCAAACCCTGAACGGATGGAAGGAAAGCCTGAAAAGGGTGGCAGACCTTGAGCCGGAGCATATCTCAGCCTACAGTCTGATCATCGAAGAGGGAACTCCTTTCTATGAGCGTTACCGGGATGCAAGGCATGAGGAAGAACTGCCGGATGAGGAGACGGAGCGCCAGATGTATCATCATACCAGGGAAATACTTGGGGCGTATGGCTATCGAAGGTATGAGATATCCAACTACGCAAAAGAAGGCTATGAATGCAGGCACAATCTTGGCTACTGGAACCGGACGGAATATCTGGGCATCGGAACCGGCGCAGCTTCCTTGATCGGTAACAGGAGATGGAGCGAAGGAGAGGAGCCGGAGGCATTAAGCCGGGAAAATCAGATGGAAGAGTATATGTTTCTGGGACTTCGCAAGATGGAAGGCGTTACAAAGTCAGAATTCCTGAAAGAATTTGGCTGTACCATGGAGAGCAAGTATAGCCATGTGCTTAAGCGGATGTATGCCGAAGGCTTGATGGAGGAATCAGGGGATTATGTAAGGCTTACCGACCAGGGGATTGATATCAGCAATTATGTGATGAGTGAATTTTTGTTCTGATCATGAGTGTTCTCAGGATCCGTAAAAGAAAATGCAAGATAAGGAGACAGACGGATGTATTTTGAATATGGTGATACAGAGATTGAATACCTGAAAAGAAAGGATAAGAAATTAGGAGAAGCCATTGATCATATCGGACACATCTACCGGGAGGTGGACGCAGATATCTTCCAGTCAGTAGTGCACCAAATCATAGGCCAGCAGATATCCAATGCAGCTCTGGCTACCGTGTGGGGGAGATTCAGGAATATGGTGGGAGAAGTGACGCCGCAGGCGGTCTTAAAGTACCAGGCGGAGGAACTAAAAGGTCTGGGGATGTCGTTTAGAAAGGCTGAGTATATCCGGAATTTTGCCGAAAAAGTCTGTCAGGGAGAACTGGATTTGGAGGAGTTGTGCCAGATGGATGACCAGAAGGTGATCAAGACCCTGTCATCCTTGAGGGGGATTGGCGTATGGACCGCCGAGATGCTTCTCATCTTCTGCATGCAGAGGCCTGACGTGCTTAGTTATGGAGACGGCGCGATTCTGAAAGGAATGCAGATTCTGTACCATCACCGGAAGATGGATAAAAATCTGTTTGAGAAGTACCGAAAGAGATACAGCCCATATGGGTCGGTGGCAAGCCTGTACCTTTGGGCGATTGCCGGCGGAGCCCTGGAGGGCTGATAGTTGGGCGGCTCTTTTTGCCTATATTTAAATTTTCAGAACGATTCCAATGACTGCTCCGGCCAGGATCCACAAAATGGGATGCAGTTTTCCCAGTTTCTTTACCTGTAGGAGCAGGAAGGTTCCAAGGCATATGACGACGCTAGTTACGTTGATATGCAAAGAACCATTCACGGTAGATACCAGGGCGATCTTTAACAGTTCCCATACCGCGTAGCCAATCAAGGCGGCCACGGTAGGGCGGATGCCATAGAATACGGCCTTTACCGTAGGATTCTCGCTGAAATTCTCCAGGAACCTTGCGATGATCACGATAATAATCAGAGCAGGCGCCGTCAGCGCCAGGGTTGCCACCAGCGCGCCTGGGATGCCGGCTACGCTGTATCCGGCAAAGGTAGCCATGTTGATGCCCACCGGGCCGGGAGTGCTCTCGCTGATTGCCACCATGTTGGCCAGATCGCTGGCAGTGTACCAGTTGTATTTTGTGGTCAGGTCCATAAGGAATGGAAGGGTGGCCATGCCGCCTCCAATGGAGAACAGGCCGATTTTAAAGAATTCAAATGCCAGTGTCAGATAAATCATGATTCTTTCCGCCCCCCAATCTTTTTGATGACGACTCCCGCGATTCCCGCCAGGATGACGATGGCGGCGGTAGGAACGGGAGTGAAGCATGCCAGCAGAAATGCTGCGACAAATAGCAGAGCGCCCAGCTTATCCACGATTCCTTTCTTTGCCATGGTGACTACGGTATTCAGCATCAGCGCGCAGACGATGATCCGAATGCCTGCCAGAGCATGAAGGACGACAGGAAGATGGATGAAGTTCTGCAAGATGGATGCTGCTAGGCAGATGATGATAATGGAGGGAGAGATGACGCCCAAGGTGCCAAATACGCCGCCCAGGAATCCAGCCTGCCTGTAGCCCACATAGGTGGCAGTATTGACGGCGATAATGCCGGGCGTGCACTGCCCGATCGCGTACATATCCAGCAGTTCCTCGTCGGTACACCATTTTCTGGCTTCCACCACTTCCCTCTGGAGCATGGGAAGCATGGCAAGCCCTCCTCCGAACGTAAGGCCGCCAATTTTAAAGAAACTGATATAGAGTTCAGCCATTTTTTTTAATTTCATAATAATACCTCGCTGCTTGACTTTCAAAGTAGATTAGACATGATCAAGGCATAAACTTCCTGATTCTTTTTCGCCCAGTTGTTGGCGATCGTCTCAGCCTCGGCCTGTGTGGGAACAGACAGCGTCAGATCGATCAGAGGAGTATCATGCTCAATGACCTGGCAGCGGACAGAATATTCCATGTTGGAATTCCGGTAATAGTCTGACTTGACGGCCACTTCATTTTTCAATTCATATTGCTTTTCCTTCAGGAAAGTATCGATATCTTCCTGAATAGCAGGAGAGATATCATTTTTGAAGAAATGTATCGTCTGTGCCCCTTCTTCCGTGAGGTGGTAGAAGGTACGGCTGTGGGTGGATTCTTCATGAATGAAGCCGGAGCCGATCAGTTCTGATATTGCCTGCTGGAGCTTAAAGTAGGTAGTATAGCCCTCATCCAGGATAAATTCCGATATCTGGGAATTGGTCAGGGGGAAGTCTACCTTGTTCAGCATATAGAGTATGATTAGTTTGTATAATGTAAAAGATTTGGCCATTGTTACAACTCCTTTCCTTGCCAGATGTCCTGCTTTTTTAAGTATGCCTGCATCTGGTTCAATACCTGGCGCTTATTCCCTGTCCATAAGGGGGCTATCAGGAGTGACTTGGGACCGTCTCCGGTCAGCCGGTGTATGACGATATCCGGGCTAAGAGCACACAGGCATTGGCCTAGGATTCCAAAATACTCTTCCATGGAAGGGAGGTAGAATGGATGCTTTTCATAATAGCCTGCAAGGTCCGTATTCTTTAGTATGTGCAGCAGCTGGAACTTCATGCCTTGTATGTTCTGGCAGTTCAGATACCGCACCGTGCGCAGCATCATTTCCATATCTTCGCCGGGAAGGCACAGGATTGTATGGACAATTACGTCAATGTTCAGCAGACGCAGGCGGGATACGGCCTGCTCAAATACCGAAAGATCATATCCTCTGCGGATGAAGCGGGCTGTATCAGGATGGATTGTCTGGAGGCCTAATTCAATCCAGACAGGCTTGATCTGGTTTAGTTCATCCAGAAGCTTAAGCACATCCTCTCCAAGGCAATCCGGCCTTGTGGCAATGGAGAGTATCTTTACCTCGGGATGCCTGATAGCCTCCATGAACATATCGCGTAAATAGGCAATTGGCGCATAAGTGTTGGTGTATGCCTGGAAGTAGGCAATATAGGAGGTGCCTGGATGTTTGGCGGCAACCTGCCTTTTTCCCTGCTCGATCTGTTCCGTAATGGATAACTTGCGGTCAGATGCAAAATCGCCAGAACCGCCGGCGCTGCAGAATACGCAGCCCCGGCGTCCCAGCGTGCCGTCACGGTTAGGGCAGGTCATGCCTCCGTCCATAGAGATCTTATATAGTTTTTCTCCATAAGTATTCTTAAGGTAATGATCCAGAGAGTAGTATCTCTTATCACCCCAGCGTTTGACCATACTAAATCAGTTCCTTTACTGCCTGGCTGACAACATCTGCAACGCGCGGATCAAAGGCTTCCGGCAGAATGTTGTCTTCGTTTAGCTCGTCTTTTGGAATCAGCCCCGCAATCGCCTTTGCGGTAGCCAGCTTCATCTCTTCTGTGATCCTGGTGGCGCGTCCTTCCAGAGCACCCTTAAAGATTCCGGGGAATGCCACTACATTGTTGACCTGGTTCGGGAAGTCGGAACGACCCGTTCCCACAACTTTTGCACCGGCTTCTTTGGCAAGATCCGGCATGATCTCCGGAACGGGATTGGCCATGGCAAAAAGAATGGAATCCTTATTCATGGAAGCCACCATCTCCTTGGTGACAATGTTGGGGGCGGAGACGCCCACGAAGATGTCGGCACCTTCCAAGGCGTCGCTGAGAGTTCCCTTCCTGCCTTCCAGATTGGTTACCTCCACCATCTTTTCCTGCATCCAGTTCAGATGCGGGGACTCCTTGCTGAGGATTCCATTGATATCGCACATAGTGATATGCCTGAAGCCGTAAGTAAGAAGCAGCCTGGTGATGGCGACTCCTGCGGAACCGGCGCCATTTACCACGACCTTGGCCTCTTCTTTGTTCTTGCCTGTGACCTTCATGGCATTGATGATGCCCGCAAGAACGACGATGGCCGTGCCGTGCTGGTCATCATGAAAGACGGGGATATCCAGCAGTTCTTTTAGACGCTCTTCAATCTCGAAGCAGCGGGGAGCGCTGATGTCTTCCAGATTGATGCCGCCGAACGCGGGGGCGATGTTGACGACCGTGCGGATGATCTCTTCCGTATCCTGGGTGTCCAGGCAGATAGGAAATGCATTAACGCCGCCAAATTCTTTAAACAGTACGGCCTTTCCTTCCATGACCGGCATAGCGGCATGCGCGCCGATGTTGCCAAGTCCGAGCACCGCGCTCCCATCGGAGACGACGGCTACCGTGTTTGACTTTATGGTATAGGTATAAGCAGCCTCTTTATTGTTGGCAATGGCCTTGCAGGGTTCCGCAACGCCAGGAGTGTAGGCAATAGACAGATCCTCGCGGGAATGCACATGGGATTTTGCGGTCGTTTCGATCTTTCCATGCCATTCCTCATGCATTTTCAGTGCTTTTTCATTTGTTGTCATAGGATTACCACCTCTTTTATTTTCTTCTTATTAATAAGTTTTATAAGTCCGTATTTTTTATAATAGCATTCCTTTAGCCTCAAATCAATAAAGTTTCGGGAAAGTTTTGAGGAGGGGCAGGATAAGAAAAGGGGGGGGCGGCGGAAACGGGAAAACCCGGGATTATGTCGCGATTTTTTGTATTTTGTCATAAAAACTCGGATATAACATGGTTTAAAAAGAGGCGAATTATAAAGAAATACTTTTAAAATCAAGATTATTGTAGTATAATACTTTCATATTTCAGATGAGTCAAGTCAGACTGGTGTTCCCGATATAGATAATTTTGGTGAATATGAAAGGAATAAATGATGATGAGAGAAAAGTATGAATCACTGCCTTTAGCTACGTTAAAAGATCTTGCAAAAGCAAGAAGGCTCAAAGGCATATCTACGATGAAGAAGGCAGAGCTTATTGAGCGCATGCTGGAAGAAGATGAGAAGGAAAAGCAGGCTTCCAAGGAGACGGTAAAAGAGATGTCTGCCAATACCGGAGATAAGGAGATCCATGACATTGACAGGCTGGACAGCGGAGTGATCGCCCATGGCATCCTGGAAGTGCTTCCGGACGGATATGGATTCATCAGAAGCGCTAACTATCTGCCGGGAGAGAATGACGTCTATGTATCCCCATCCCAGATACGCAAGTTCAACCTTAAGACGGGAGACATCTTGGAAGGCCATACCAGGATTAAGACGCAGCAGGAGAAGTTCAGCGCCCTGCTCTATCTGACCAGGATCAATGAGATGGACCCGATGAAGGCCATGCGCCGAACCAATTTTGAAGATATGACCCCGATCTTCCCGGATGAAAGGCTGCGGCTGGAGTGTGGAAGGACAAGCACCGCCATGCGGATCGTTGACCTCCTGTCGCCGATCGGAAAGGGACAGAGGGGAATGATCGTATCCCCGCCAAAGGCCGGAAAGACGACGTTGCTTAAGCAGGTAGCCCTGTCTGTCCGTCAGAACAATCCGGAGATTCATCTGCTGATCCTTCTTATTGACGAGCGGCCGGAAGAAGTTACGGATATTAAAGAAGCCATTGAGGGAGAGAATGTGGAAGTCATCTATTCTACGTTTGATGAACTTCCGGAACATCATAAAAGAGTGTCAGAGATGGTGATCGAGCGGGCGAAGCGCCTGGTAGAGCACAAAAAAGACGTCATGATCCTTTTGGACAGCATTACCAGGCTTGCAAGGGCTTACAACCTGACGGTACCGCCATCAGGAAGAACCTTGTCCGGCGGTCTTGATCCTGCGGCCCTCCATATGCCGAAGCGGTTCTTTGGAGCGGCAAGAAATATGCGCGAGGGCGGAAGCCTTACCATATTGGCAACTGCGCTGGTTGATACCGGCAGCAAGATGGACGATGTAGTGTATGAGGAGTTTAAAGGAACGGGTAATATGGAACTGGTGCTGGACCGTAAATTGTCTGAAAAGCGGGTGTTCCCTGCAATTGATATACCCAAGTCAGGAACCAGAAGAGAGGACCTGCTGCTTAGCAGGGAAGAACAGGAGGCAGTGGAGACCATGCGCCGGGCGCTGAATGGTATGCGCGCGGATGAAGCCGTGGACAATATCCTGAATATGTTTACCCGGACCCGCAATAATGAGGACCTGATACAATTAGTAAAAAAGACAAAATTTATCTAGACAAGGCCGCGCTTTTATGATACAATGACAACGCTGTTTAGATAACGAACATTTATCGCACATCGTGCATGTGACAAAATAAAGAAGAGGTGAAAATCATGAAAGAAGGAATACATCCAGCATATCATCAGGCAACAGTAACTTGTAACTGTGGCAACACATTCGTAACAGGATCTACAAGCGAAGACATCCACGTAGAAATCTGTTCCAAATGCCATCCGTTCTATACAGGACAGCAGAAAGCTGCTCAGGCTCGTGGCCGTGTTGATAAGTTCAATAAGAAATACGGAATGGACAAATAGTTTCACAAGTATCGGGTTGAGGTTGTATAATCTCAACCCTTTTATGTTGCAGAGGAGTTCTATATGAAGTCATCAAATATTGGCGGACAGGCCGTCTTAGAGGGAATCATGATGAAGCACAAAGATGCCTACTCCGTTGCAGTACGCAAGCCGGACGGGGAGATTATCGTGCAGAAGGATGAGTACCACAGCATTGTGGGAAAGTGGAAGAAACTGACTATGATTCCGTTTATCAGGGGAATATTTAATTTTATAGATTCTATGGTGCTTGGCATTAAGACCTTGACTTACTCAGCCAGTTTTTATGAGGAAGAAGAGCAGGAAAAATTTACGGAAGCAGAGACTTTGAAGAAGGAGAAGCAGGAGAAATGGCTGATGGGCGGAACAGTGGCATTTTCCGTGGTAGCAGCGGTAGCCATCTTCATGGTGCTGCCTTACGTTCTATCCTCGTTTCTTAAGCCGCTCATTCCATCTTATCACATCCGCACAGTGATCGAAGGCTTTGTGAGAATCGGGATATTCATAATGTATGTGCTTCTGATATCAAGGATGGAAGATATCCAGAGGACATTCATGTACCATGGGGCAGAGCATAAGTGTATCAACTGTATCGAGCATGGCCTGCCACTGACGGTGGAAAATGTAAGGATCAGTTCCAGGCAGCATAAGCGCTGCGGGACCAGTTTCTTGTTCTTTGTCCTTGCAATCAGCATTATCCTTTTGCTGCTTGTACAAGTGGAGTCGCCCCTCATGCGGGTGGCAGTCAGGATTGTCCTTCTACCGGTGATTGCCGGAATCTCCTATGAGATACTCAAACTCGCCGGGAGCAGCGATAACGCGCTGATCAATCTGTTTAGCAAGCCAGGGCTGGCAATTCAAAAACTGACCACCAAAGAGCCGGATGAGGGCATGATCGAAGTGGCCATCCAGGCCGTGGAGGCAGTATTTGATTGGAGAGCATATGAAGAAGAGAACTTTGACATTTCAGCAGATTTATAGGGAAGGGACTTCCATGCTTAAAGAGGCAGGCATCCGGGAGGCAGCGCTGGATGCGTGGTATCTGCTGGAATTTGCGACTGGAATCTCCAAGGCTTCCTATTATGGCGACCCGGATAAAGAGATAAAGGAAGAAGAGGCGGCCCGGTATCTTGGTTATATAGAGATCCGCAAGAGCCGGATTCCATTGCAGCATATTACGAAGGAACAGGCATTCATGGGCTATCCCTTCTATGTGGATGAGCATGTGCTGATCCCAAGGCAGGATACGGAGACGCTGGTTGAAGAAGCGCTCAAGGTATTAAAGCCCGGCATGCAGGTACTGGATCTATGCACCGGATCCGGGTGTATCCTGATAAGCCTGATGAAGATGTGCAAGGGGCTTTATGGAACCGGAAGCGATATATCCGAAGATGCGCTGGAAGTGGCCAGGAAGAATGCCTGCAGGCTGGAGGTCAATGCAGCGTTTATAAGAAGCAGCCTGTTTGAGCATATCAGTGGAAGATACGACCTGATCGTATCCAATCCTCCCTATATCCCTACGTCGGTTATCGAGGGACTCCAGGAGGAAGTAAGGCTTTACGATCCCTTCATTGCCCTTGACGGCAAGGAAGACGGGCTGTATTTTTACCGGGAGATCATCAAAGCAGGCATACGTTATCTCAGGCCGGAAGGATATCTGATGTTCGAGATCGGGTACGATCAGGGAAATGAAGTGGCCTGCCTTATGGAGAAGCAGGGATATAGGAATATACTGGTAAAAAAGGATTTGGCAGGTCTTGACCGTGTGGTTTCAGGCATGTACAATGGAGAATAACTGTTAGAGAAATGTTAAGGAGGAAATGGTATGTTTGACAAATTAGAGGATTTGCTCATTCGTTTGGAAGAGGTACTTAGCGAACTGCAAGAGCCGAATGTGGCTAATGACCAGAACCGGTTCCGCAAGCTTATGAAAGAACAGAATGAACTGACTCCTATTGTTGAGGCATATAAGGAATATAAGGCCTGCAAGCAGGCGATCGAGGACAGCCTTCAGATGCTGGAGGAAGAGTCCGATGAAGAGATGAGGGAACTCGCCAAGGAAGAACTGAATGACTCAAAAGCAAGGGTTGAGGAATTAGAGCATGAACTTAAGATTCTGCTTCTGCCCAAGGACCCCAATGATGATAAGAATGTCATAGTCGAGATCCGTGCCGGCGCCGGCGGGGATGAGGCGGCCTTGTTCGCGGCCGAGATCTACCGCATGTATCTTCACTATGCAGAGAGCCGGCGATGGAAAGTAGAACTGGTGGAATGCGAAGAGATCGGTATAGGCGGCATGAAGAATGTGACTTTCATGATTAACGGAAAGGGAGCATATTCCGTGATGAAATACGAATCCGGGGTACATCGGGTGCAGCGGGTGCCCGAGACAGAGTCCGGCGGACGTATCCATACTTCCACGATTACGGTTGCTGTCATGCCGGAAGCGGAGGATGTAGATATCCAGATTGATGAAAAAGATATCCGCATCGACGTCATGCGGGCATCCGGCAACGGCGGACAGTGCGTCAATACGACAGATTCGGCAGTGCGCCTGACCCATTATCCAACAGGAATCGTGATCTACAGCCAGACGGAGAAATCCCAGCTGCAGAATAAGGAAAAGGCATTCGCCCTTCTCCGGGCAAAACTGTATGATATGGAATGCCAGAAGCGCCATGACGCAGAAGCTGAGGCGAGAAAGAGCCAGATTGGTACCGGAGACCGTTCTGAAAAGATCCGTACTTACAATTTCCCGCAGGGACGCGTGACGGATCACCGTATCGGCCTGACATTATATAAACTGGATAAGATCATGAACGGTGACATCCAGGAGATTATTGATGCCTGCATCGCAGCAGACCAGGCAGCAAAACTGGCAAATATGAATGAGTAAGGCAAGACAGGAAAAGGCCATGAGAGAAAATTGGAAAGATTCAAAGAAGGTAAAATATGAAGGAAATACAGTTTAAACGAGCAGAATTAGAAGATAAGGAAGTTATTTCTCATTATTTTAAGCACCATACCAGCAGAAGCTGCGAGAGGACATTTGCCAATGTGTATTTGTGGTCCAGGCAGTATCCTGTCAAGTGGGCAATTGTGGAGGACGCGCTGGTATTCAAAAGCGAGGATGAGAATCATCTGGCATTTGCCTACCCGGCCGGAGAACCGGAAAATGTGAAAAAGGCGCTGGAAGTACTTATGGAGTACAGTAAGGAAAGGGGCGTTTCCTTCCAGATGTATAATGTAACGCCGGATAATTTTGATATGCTGGAAGAATGGTATCCGGGAAGATTCCAGATCGAGTATAATAGGGATCTGGCGGACTACGTGTATGAGGCAGAGAAACTGGCAACGCTCTCCGGCAAGAAACTGCACGGAAAGAGGAACCACATCAATAAATTCAAGACGATGTATGAGGGACGCTGGTCCTATGAGAGCGTGACCAAGGAGAATCTGGAAGATTGCTTCCAGATGGCTCTTAAGTGGCGCAACCAGAACGGGTGCGAGGATGATCCTGAGAAAAGAGGCGAAATCTGCGTAACGCTGAACGCGCTTCGTCTGTTTGAAGAATTGGAACTTGTAGGAGGCATTCTTAAGGTAGATGGAGAGATCATAGCTTTCACACTTGGGGAGCCGGTCTGTTCCGATACGTTTGTGGTCCATATCGAGAAAGCATTTGCCGAGATCCAGGGCGCATATCCTATGATCAACCAGCAGTTTGTGGAACATGAGTGCCAGGAATATACGTATGTGAACCGGGAAGAAGATACAGGTGCGGAAGGCCTTAGAAAGGCCAAATTATCCTACCGCCCGGTTTTCATGGTCGAAAAAGGAAGAGTAACTGAGCGTGCATAGAGAATAGAGAAAGGAGAAAGGATTATGATAGCAGAGAAAATGAAGAACATGGTAGCAAATAGTTCCGCCATCCGGGCAATGTTCGAAGAAGGCAATCGTCTTGCGGGCATCTATGGAGCGGAAAATGTATATGACTTCAGCCTGGGCAATCCGAATGTGGCTGCGCCGGAAGCGGTGAAAAAGGCCATTATCGAATTGCTGGATGAAGATGATCCGGTCGTGCTTCATGGCTATACGAACAGCAACGCCGGCTATGCAGACGTGAGGGAGACTGTGGCGGAGTCGCTGAACGAACGCTTTGGTACTAGTTTTGAGGGCAAGAATATCGTGATGACAGTTGGCGCCGCAGGAGGCCTGAATGTAATACTTAAGACCTTGCTGAATCCGGGGGATGAAGTAATCGCATTTGCTCCATATTTTGGAGAATACCGTTCTTATACCAATAATTATGACGGGGTGATCGTAGAGATCTCTCCGAATACGACGGATTTTCAGCCGAAGCTGGACGAGTTCGAAATAAAGATCACGCCAAAGACCAAGGCTGTCATCGTGAATACGCCAAACAACCCTACCGGCGTAGTTTATTCCGAAGAAACCATTAAGAAGATGGCTGCTATCATGGAGGCAAAGCAGAAAGAGTACGGCACAGATATTTATCTCATCGCAGATGAGCCTTACCGCGAGCTTGTCTATGACGGGACAGAGGTTCCTTACCTTACAAAGTATTATGACAATACGATCGTAGGCTATTCTTACAGCAAGTCCCTGTCGCTTCCGGGAGAGCGTATCGGATATCTGGTCATCCCGGACGAAGTGGAAGACAGCGAGACGATACTGACCTCGGCAGGCGTTGCCACCCGCATCCTTGGGTTTGTAAACGCGCCGACCCTGCAGCAGAAGGTGGTGGCGAAGTGCATCAATGAGAAGACGGATCTCTCTTACTATGACAGGAACAGGGAGACTCTGTACAATGGCCTGAAGGAGTGCGGATTTGAATGCATCAAGCCTCAGGGGGCATTCTATCTGTTCGTAAAGTCTCCGGTTGCGGATGAAAAGGAGTTCTGCGCGGCTGCCAAGAAGTATAATATCCTGATCGTGCCGGGAAGTTCCTTTGCGTGTCCCGGATATGTGAGAATTGCGTACTGCGTATCCTACGGCACGATCGTAAACGCCCTTCCAAAGTTTAAGGAACTGGCAAAAGAGTATTTCTAGAGGGATGAGTCATGAAGGCATTTGAAAAGAACATACGAAAAGTTGAGCCTTACGTTCCCGGGGAGCAGCCCCAGCGCAAGGTGATTAAGCTGAACACCAACGAAAATCCATATCCTCCGGCACCCGGGGTTGCGAAAGCCTTAAAAGGGATGGAGACTGACCGGCTCCGCCTGTATCCGGATCCGGCAGCGACGCCTCTGGTGGAGGAACTTGCCAGATTCTACCAGGTGCAGCCTGATCAGGTATTTGTAGGAGTGGGGTCAGATGACGTGCTGTCCATGTGCTTCCTGACATTTTTTAATTCCAAGAAGCCGCTGCTGTTTCCTGACGTTACCTATTCCTTTTACAAGGTATGGGCAAAATTATACCGGATTCCGTACGAATGCCAGGAACTGGATGAGGACTTCCATATAGTGAAAGAGGATTATTATAAGGAGAACGGGGGAGTAATCTTCCCGAATCCCAACGCCCCAACCGCCATCTATGAAGAACTGGATGTGGTGGAGGATATCATCGCCCATAACCAGGATGTCATCGTCATTGTGGATGAGGCATATATCGACTTTGCCGGACGGTCCGCACTGGAATTGATTGATAAGTATGAGAATCTCCTGGTCGTGCAGACATTTTCAAAAGCCCGCTCCATGGCTGGGATGCGGATCGGATATGCCATCGGCAATCCGGTGCTGATCCAATATCTCAATGATGCGAAATATTCCTTTAATTCTTATACGATGAACCAGACATCGCTGGCCTGCGGAGTCGAGGCAGTCAAGGATGTCCGGTATTTTGAAGAAGGAATCCAAAAGATCATTAGGACTAGGGAATGGGCAAAGGAAGAACTGGAGAAACTTGGTTTTAAGTGCCTGGAATCTCAGGCAAACTTCATATTTGCCATGCATCCGGAATATGATGCAAAGGAAATGTTTGAAGCATTAAAAGCGAACGATATCTATGTCCGCTATTGGGGAAGCAAACGGATCAAGCAGTATATGCGGATTACGATAGGAACCAGGGAAGAGATGGAAGCCTTGTTTGCTTTTCTTAGAAAATATATGAACAAATAAAGGAGAATTCTATGACTGAAACTTTAGTGCAAAGCATTATCGATGCCCTTGGCGGAAGTGTTGGAAAGGAAGCGATCGTATTTATCATATCCATGATACCGATCCTGGAACTTCGAGGCGGCCTGCTTGTGGCAGGCCCATTGCTTGGCGTGCCGGTATCGACGGCAATTCCGCTATGTATTATCGGCAACATTATTCCGGTGCCGTTTATCCTGCTCTTGATCACTCCCATCTTTAAATGGATGAAGGGGACGAAGACATTTAAGCCGATGGTAGATAAACTGGAGGCAAAGGCAATGAGTAAGAGCGATAAGATAGAGAAATACGAGTTCTGGGGACTGGTGCTGTTTGTTGGAATCCCACTGCCCGGGACAGGGGCCTGGACAGGATCCCTGATCGCAGCCCTCCTTGGCGTGAAGTTTAAGAAGGCATTTCCGGCAGTGATACTTGGAATCTGTATAGCAACTGTCATCATGTGGTTCATATCCTATGTTATCCTGGGCGGTGTCCAGGTGATCCCATAGAAATTGGAAATATAAAAGAGAAGCGTTGGCTTCTCTTTTGCTATTTGGCGAATGCGCCAGGAACTTTGCAACGCATTTTCGGGCACTTTAAAAATTACTCATAGTGTGGTAAAATGTTTAAAAATGTTTGGATAAGGAGTATAGGGTATGGAAAGATTATATGATGTAACTGCAATGGGCGAGATGTTGATTGACTTTACATTGAATGGACAAAGCGAGCAGGGGAATCATCTGTTTGAGGCATGTCCGGGAGGCGCGCCATGCAATGTACTGGCGATGCTCAATAAATTAGGACGTAAGACCGCCTTTATCGGCAAGGTGGGTGAGGATCAGTTCGGACGCCTTCTAAAAGGAACGATTGATGAACTGGGAATAGAGACCAAGGGGCTGATTCTGGACAAGGAGATTCATACGACGCTGGCGTTTGTACATACTTTCCCGGATGGGGACAGGGAGTTTTCTTTCTACCGCAAGCCAGGGGCAGATATGATGCTGACAGAAGAGGAGGTGGATTATGACTTGATCCGCCAGTCCAGGATCTTCCATTTCGGAACCCTTTCTATGACAGACGAGCCTGTTAGGTCTGCGACAAAGAAAGCGCTGGAGGTAGCAAAAGAAGCAGGCTGCCTGATCACCTTTGATCCGAACTTGCGCCCTCCGCTTTGGAATTCCCTGGACGAGGCCAAGAAGCAGATGGAGTATGGATTCCAATACTGTGATATGCTGAAGATCTCTGACAACGAGATCCAGTTCGTATCAGGCAAGGAAGATTACGATGAAGGAATCTGCTATCTTCAGGACAAATACAACATTCCCCTTATCTTCCTGACCATGGGAAAGGATGGAAGCCGTGCATATTACAAGGATATACGGGTGGAGAGAAAGGGATTCCAGGTAAAGGCCATTGAGACCACCGGCGCCGGGGATACGTTCTGTGGCTGTTCTATTCACGGGCTTCTGACCCATGGGCTGGAAGGGCTCACAGAAGAGATCCTTGGGGATATGCTGACTTACGCGAATGCAGGAGCGGCGCTTATCACCATGAAGAAAGGCGCGATCCGCTCTATGCCGGAGCCGGAAAATATAACAAAATTAATCGAGGAAAAATAAAAATATGAGACTACGCAGAATGCTGGCCATTTGGGCGGCCAAGATTACCGAGAAAATCAGCGTCCATGTATTCCATCGCCAGGGTGTGACATGGGCAGGAAAAATCGCTTTAAAGATATGCCCAACTATACTGAAAGAACTGGCAGGACAGGTAAAGAAGGATATCTTTATCGTCTGCGGCACCAATGGAAAGACGACCACCAACAATATGCTTTGCGCAGCCATAGAAGCTGAAGGATACCGCGTCATCTGCAACCACACAGGCTCCAACATGCTCAACGGCGTGGTTGCGGCTTTTGTGCTGGGGGCCGGGAACGGAGGAAGCCTTCATGCTGACTATGCCTGCATCGAGGTAGACGAGGCATCCACCAGAAGGGTTTTTCCCCACTTTAAGCCGGATTATATGGTGCTGGCCAATCTATTCAGAGACCAGCTGGACAGGTATGGGGAGATTGATATTACTATGAATATCCTGAAAGGCGTCATGCAGGATGCTCCGGATATGAAGGTGATTGTCAATGGAGACGACGCCCTGTCCGCATATCTGGCGATGGACAGCGGCAATCCTTATATCACTTATGGCATCAGCGAGAAGGTGGTTGAAGATGAGGATTCCAGAGAGATCCGGGAAGGGCGCTTTTGCAAGCGCTGCGGCGCGCCTCTTCAATATCGTTTCTACCATTACAGCCAGTTGGGCGATTATGCCTGCACCGGGTGTGATTTTAAGCGTCCGCAGATAGACTTTGACGCTTCGGAAGTTGAAGTTGGCACCAGATTGGCGTTTACGGTGGAAGGACGAAGGATTGAGGCGAATTACAAGGGGTTCTATAATGTTTATAACATACTGGCGGCATATGCGGCAGCCAGGACAGGCGGCCTTGCACTGGAACACTTCAATGAGATGCTGTTAAGATTCAATCCAGAGAACGGACGTATGGAGCAGTTCCAGGTAAAAGATACGAAGATACTGCTGAATCTTGCCAAGAATCCGGCAGGCTTTAACCAGAACATATCTGCCGTGATGCAGGATGAGGCTCTCAAGGATATTATTATCGTAATCAATGATAACGCGCAGGACGGAACCGATATATCCTGGCTGTGGGATGTGGACTTTGACCGGTTTAAGAATGACAGCATAAGTTCCATCACAGTCAGCGGAATCCGGTGCCAGGACATGCGGCTGCGCTTGAAATATGTAGACATCCCGACCGCGCTTGAGGCAGACGTAGAAAAGGCTGTCCGCGGGCGCATAGAAGATGGATGCGGCAACCTGTATGTTCTTGTGAACTATACCGCGTTATTTAGCACCCGGAATGTATTAAAGAGATTGGAGGGGGAGAAGTGATGGATACGACAGACATGAAGATAACGATCGGGCATCTCTATCCTGACCTTCTGAACCTGTATGGGGATAGAGGCAATATCGCCTGCATGATGAAGCGCTGCCAGTGGCGGGGCATTGAGGCGGAGACGATCGAATTCAATACGGGCGATGAGATTGATTTTTGCGGACTGGATATTGTGCTGCTTGGCGGCGGCTCAGACAGGGAGCAGGCGATCGTATGCCAGAATCTCCTGAAGATACAGAAACAGTTTCAAGAGTATGTAGAAGATAATGGAGTCGTTATTGCCGTATGCGGCGGATACCAGCTGCTGGGAAGATACTATAAGACGGATGACGGCATGATAGAAGGGTTGAACCTGGTGGATATCTATACTGAGCAGGAGGAAGGAAGGCTGATTGACAATATTGTGCTTCAAAGCGAGTTAGCGGATATGCCGATAGTTGGATTTGAGAATCACGGCGGGCGAACCTACATTAATGGTAACAAGCCGTTTGGCAAAGTATTATATGGTTCCGGCAATGATGGGAAAAGCGGATATGAGGGAGTGGTATATAAGAATGTGATAGGTACTTACCTGCACGGCCCATTGCTTCCCAAAAATCCGCAGATCTGTGATTACCTGATTCAGAGAGCATTGGAGAGAAAGTATGGGCCGATGACGCTTTTACCATTGGATGACAGCCAGGAGCAGGAGGCTAACGAGTATATATACCGCAGATTTGTGAAAGAATAGATGAGATGTTAGGTGGCTTCTTGTTCTCGGTCACGTAATTCTAGAAGATGAATATATTCCAGCAGATCTTTCTGGGAACGGGAAGAAAGCATCTTATACTTATACAGGAGGTTCTGTTCCATGGGAGGCAGATTATCATTCTGCGCCAAAGCCATGTGGATGACCTCGTCATCTTCCAGGAGATAGTCGATTGTTACGTGGAAGAGATTGGCAAGGGCTGCCAGTTTCTCATGCGATGGCTGTCGGTTCTTCGTCTCATATCCGGCTATGGTTGAACGTGCGACGTTCAAGCGGCTAGCAACATAGTCTTGTGTCATTTCGTTTTCTAGACGTAACGTTTTTAACTTTTTGGAAAAAGACATGGCCGGCACCTCCTTAGTTTTTTTGTTAATTTTATCAATTGTTGCAGTAAAGAACATAAAAAGTGCCGAATATCAACAAAGTGTTGCGTTAGGTTGCAAAGTGGAACAATGTTGAGCAAAAGTAAAGAAATAGAAAGGAATAGGCAATAAATGAGGCAGGAAAGATTCAAAATGGAGAGAGAAGGCTTGGTTAAAGAGGGACAGGAAGTAGAAATCAGCGAGCGGAGTGCCGTGACAGGACAGTATACATATCTGGTTGAACCTTCGATTGCCATGTCCGGAATATACCGGACCAGCCAGAGATTCAAATCCCGCAAAGGAAGGATCAGAAAGATCGAGAAGACAGAGAAAGGATTCTACCTGCTGGTAGACATAGATGAGTAATGGGAAGTACCCCGTTGACACCAGGGGGCAAAGAACATATAATTTAAAGTGAAGCAAATAATGTAAGACTCGAAAGGAACTGGATAGATGATAATAGCGAAGAATGATGAAGCGAAAAGAAGTAAGATCTGGAGGATTGTCACACTTGTCTCATCTGTCCTGATTATAGTTATAGCGATTTTTCTTCTGACAAAACTCTTCACAGCCAATCCGCTGGAAGGAACATGGGTGGACGAAGACAGAAGTCTTAGGCTGTCAATAAAGAGCAATGGAACGATCGACGTGAGTGTTCCGGAGGTTGCTGAAGATGTCAGCGTGGGCGTGAAGTTGAATTATACGATGGACAAAGAAGAAAAGACCATTACAATTAAGGCGGATGAGTCGGAATTTAAGAAAATTGCAGAAAAGTCTGATGGAAAGTATACGCAGGAGGACTTGAAGAATGCCCTGGATTCCGTGACTACGACATTTGACTACAGCGTGGATCAGGAGCAATTGACGCTGACAGAACGCGAATATGGAGAACAGATGACCTTTATAAAAGAATAGCAATGATATGCCCCTCTATTTGAGACACCGATCAGACAAGGTGACCGATAGAGGGGTTCTACTGTTCGCAGGATACTGTATTATGGAAAGGATAAAGCCAATGTTTAGAGACAAGACGAAAAAGGTTTGGATAGGAGATGTGTGCATAGGCGGGGGGAGCCCGGTTGCCATCCAGTCTATGACGAATACCAGGACGGAGGATGTGGAGGCGACGGTGGCCCAGATTCTTGAACTGGAGAGGGCGGGATGCCAGATTATCCGCTGCGCGGTTCCGACGATGGAGGCAGCGCAGGCGCTTGCAAAGATCAAGAAGAAGATTCATATTCCGCTGGTGGCGGATATTCATTTTGACTACCGCCTGGCAATTGCGGCAATTGAGAATGGCGCAGACAAGATCAGGATCAACCCTGGAAATATCGGGGCCAGAGAACGCGTACAGGCAGTGGTGGATAAGGCAAAGGAACACCAGGTGCCTGTCCGCGTCGGCGTAAACAGCGGCTCTCTTGAGAAGCCTCTGGTAGAAAAGTATAAAGGCGTGACGTCGGAAGGCCTGGTTGAGAGCGCCATGGACAAGGTGCACATGATAGAAGAGATGGGATATGACAATCTGGTGGTAAGCATCAAGTCTTCCGATGTTATGATGTGCGTCAAAGCCCATGAATTAATTGCAGATAGGTGTCAGTATCCGCTGCACGTAGGGATCACAGAGTCAGGGACCCTGCTGGCAGGCAACATCAAGTCTTCCATAGGCTTGGGGCTGATACTGAACCAGGGAATCGGAGATACCATCCGGGTATCCTTAACCGGAGATCCAGTTGAAGAGATCAAGTCTGCCAAACTGATACTTAAGACGCTGGGCCTTAGAAAAGGCGGCATCGAAGTGGTATCCTGCCCGACTTGCGGCAGGACTAAGATCGACCTGATCGGGCTGGCAAACCAGGTAGAGCAGATGGCGGCGGATATTCCGCTGGATATCAAAGTGGCGGTAATGGGCTGCGTTGTCAACGGGCCAGGAGAAGCCAAGGAGGCGGATATCGGTATAGCCGGCGGCATAGGAGAAGGCCTGCTGATCAAAAAGGGACAGGTCGTAAAGAAAGTAAAAGAGGATCAATTGTTAGAAACGTTGAGACAGGAGTTGGTGCGCTGGAATGAGTAAGCCGTTCTTTGAAGTATTTCCAACATTAAAAGTAAATGAAGATATCCGCATGCTGTTTGAAGGCGTGGAAGTAACGAAAGTTGCGACCAATTCCGACCGGGATTTTATCAAGGTGCATCTTTACAGCCGCCATCTGATCCAGAAAAGGCGTATCTACGAAGTAGAGAGGCTGCTGAAGGATCAGCTGTTCGGACGCAGCCGCATCCAGATCGAAGTGAAGGAAAGGTATGAACTGTCAGAGCAGTATACGCCTGAGAACCTGATGAATGAATATTTTGACAGCCTTCTGCTGGAACTGAATGAAAAAAGCGTGGTGGAGCGCAGCATGCTCCAAGGCTCAAGGTATCAGTTCGAAGAGGGGAATATCCTTTGCCTGACGCTTACTGACACCATAGTAGCCCAAGGGAAGAAAGAATCCCTGTCCGGTTATCTGGCAGAAGTATTTCAGGAAAGATTCCAGAGGCCCATTGAAGTACGGGTCACATATGAGAAGCCCAAGGATAGCAAGTTAAGATATAATGATGTCAAACTCAAGCAGGAAGTAGACGCCATACTGGAACATGCAGAAGCAGTTCAGGAGGAGAAGGAACTTAAGAAGAAGGCCCAGGATGAAAAGGAAGGCGCTTCTTCAAAGCCCACGAAGAGCCAGAATGGAAATGGCGCGGGCAAAAAGGAAAAGAAGGCGTTCTTCGGGAATGGCAGAAGGGATGGATTCTCTTATAAGAAGAATTCCAATGATCCGAACCTGATCTTTGGACGAGATTTTGATGATGAGACGATAGAACTAAAGCAGTTAGTTGGCGAGATGGGTGAGATTACCATCCGCGGCAAGGTCATCAGTTTTGACACCCGGGAGATCCGTAACGAGAAGACAATCATCATGTATGCGGTGACAGACTTTACAGATACGATCATGGTCAAGATGTTTGTGCGAAACGAGCAGCTGCCGGATATTCTGGCAGACGTAAAGAAAGGCGCGTTCCTTAAGATCAAGGGAGTCACCACCATTGATAAATTTGACGGGGAACTTACCATTGGGTCGATCACAGGAATCCGAAAGATTAATGATTTTACGGAGTCCAGGAAGGATACGGCTCCGGAAAAGAGGGTAGAGCTTCATTGCCATACGAAGATGAGCGATATGGATGGCGTATCGGAAGTAAAGGATCTTGTAAAACGTGCCCATGACTGGGGACACAAGGCGATTGCCATTACTGACCACGGAGTAGTCCAGGCATTCCCGGACGCCAACCATTACATCGAGACCCTGGATAAGGACGATCCTTTTAAGGTGATCTACGGAGTAGAAGGCTATCTGGTAGATGACCTTACGGATGTGGCCTTGGGTGAAAAGGGGCAGACCCTGGACGATGTCTATGTAGTATTCGATCTGGAGACGACGGGCTTTAGTCCGATTAAGGATAAGATTATTGAGATAGGCGCGGTGAAGGTAGAGAACGGGAAGATAACAGAGCGGTTCAGTACATTTGTGAATCCCAAGATTCCAATCCCGTTTCGTATTACCCAGCTGACCAGCATTACGGATCAGATGGTCATGGATGCGCCGGATATTGATACGGTGCTCCCACAATTCTTGGAATTCATTGGGGACGCAGTTCTGGTAGCGCATAATGCGTCTTTCGACGTGGGATTTATCGAGCAGAATTGCAGATACCAGGATATTGTGCCGAATTTTACTTCTGTGGATACGGTGGCCATGGCCAGAATCCTTCTTCCTACATTGTCGAAGTTTAAGCTCAATGTAGTAGCCAACGCACTCCATATATCCCTGGAGAACCATCACCGGGCAGTGGACGACGCAGGCGCCACCGCGGAGATCTTCGTGAAGTTCGTGGAGATGCTGAAGGAACGCAATATCAATGATCTGGCAAGGTTAAACCAGTTTGGCAGCAATAATGCGGATGCGATCAAGAAGCTTCCCACATACCATGTGATCATACTGGCTCTGAATGAAGTAGGCCGGGTGAATCTATATACCCTGATATCCAAGTCTCATCTGGATTATTATGCCAGGCGGCCCAGAATCCCCAAGAGCGAGCTGTCCAAATACAGGGAAGGACTGATGGTAGGCAGCGCCTGCGAGGCGGGAGAACTGTATCAGGCTATCCTGAACGAAAAGTCGGAAGAACGGATCGCGAGGATCGTTAATTTCTATGATTATCTGGAGATACAGCCATTGGGAAATAACCGATTTATGATTGCCAGCGACCGTATTGAGAATGTACAGAGTGAAGAAGATCTTAAGAAGATCAACAAGAAGATCGTGGATCTGGGAGACCGATTCAACAAGCCGGTGGTAGGTACCTGCGATGTGCATTTTATGGATCCGGAAGATGAAGTCTACCGGCGCATCATCATGGCAGGAAAAGGCTTCGGGGATGCGGACGAGCAGGCGCCACTCTATCTGCGCACCACCGACGAGATGTTAGAAGAGTTTGAATATCTGGGTTCGACAAAAGCAAAGGAGATCGTGATAGACAATCCCTGTAAGATTGCGGATATGGCAGAAAAGATTACGCCGGTAAGGCCGGACAAGTGCCCGCCCGTAATTCCCGATTCCGATAAGATGCTGAGGGAGATCTGCTACAATAAGGCCCACTCCATGTACGGGGAAGAGCTGCCGCCGATTGTTACGGAGCGTCTGGAGAGGGAACTGAATTCCATCATCTCCAACGGCTTCGCAGTAATGTACATTATAGCGCAGAAACTGGTGTGGAAGTCCAATGAGGATGGCTATCTGGTTGGATCCCGTGGCTCCGTAGGATCTTCCTTCGTGGCGACTATGGCGGGAATTACCGAGGTAAATCCCTTGAGCCCTCATTACTACTGCAAGCATTGCCATTACAGCGACTTCGAGTCTGAAGAAGTGCGGGCATTTGCCGGCGGCTGCGGATGGGATATGCCGGATAAGAACTGCCCCGTCTGCGGGGAGAAGCTGGTTAAGGACGGATTCGATATTCCTTTCGAGACGTTCCTTGGGTTCAAGGGGAACAAGGAGCCGGATATTGACCTTAACTTCTCTGGCGACTATCAAAGTAACGCCCACAAGTATACGGAGGTCATCTTCGGCGCAGGCCAGACATACCGTGCAGGCACGGTAGGAACATTGGCAGATAAGACGGCGTTCGGCTATGTGAAGAATTACTATGAGGAGCGGGGGCAGCGGAAGAGAAACTGCGAGATTGACCGGATTGTCCAGGGGTGTACTGGAATCCGAAGGAGTACCGGACAGCATCCGGGAGGCATCATTGTGCTTCCTCTGGGGGAAGAGATTAATTCATTTACTCCGGTACAGCATCCGGCCAATGATATGACGACGGACATCGTCACCACCCACTTTGACTACCATTCTATTGATCACAATCTGCTGAAACTTGACATCCTGGGCCATGATGATCCGACCATGATCAAGACGCTGGAAGAGTACATCAGTTCTCCAGCGCTGGAAAATGAATACAATGAGTCGGACAACCGATTCGTGGCAACCAAGATTCCTCTGGACGACAAGGGGGTAATGTCCTTGTTTCATGATACGTCGGCCCTGGGAATCAAGCCGGATGACATTGGCGGCTGCCCGGTGGGATGCCTTGGCATCCCGGAATTCGGAACGGACTTTGTCGTACAGATGGTGGTTGATACCCAGCCAAAGACCTTGTCTGACTTGATCCGTATCTCCGGTCTGTCCCATGGCACGGACGTGTGGCTTAACAACGCCCAGGAATTGATCAAGAGCGGAAAGGCTACCATATCAACGGCAATCTGTACCCGCGATGATATCATGACCTACCTGATCAATAAAGGGATGGACAGTGAATTATCCTTTACCATTATGGAAAAAGTAAGAAAAGGAAAAGGGCTTACAGACGATTTCGAGAAATCCATGAAGGAGGCCGGAGTCCCTGACTGGTATATCTGGTCTTGCAAGCAGATCAAGTATATGTTCCCGAAGGCCCATGCGGCGGCCTACGTTATGATGGCGTACCGGATCGCTTACTGCAAGATCAATTATCCGCTGGCCTATTATGGGGCGTATTTTGGAATCCGCGCGGACGCGTTCTCCTATGAGATCATGTGCCGAGGCAAGGATGTGCTGCAGCATTATATCGATGAATATAACAGCCGGTCTGCGACTCTGAGCAAGAAGGAACAGGACACGATGAAAGATATGAAGATTGTCCAGGAGATGTATGCCAGAGGGTATGAATTTATGCCCATGGACATCTACAAGGCTCAGGCGACCAAGTTCCTGATTATTGACGGGAAACTGATGCCGCCCCTTTCAAGCATTGACGGAATGGGAGAAAAGGCGGCAGAAGCGGTGGCGGAAGCGTCCAAGGACGGGCCATATCTGTCAAGGGACGACTTCCGGCAGCGTACCAAAGCCAGCAAGTCGGTCATTGACTATATGGTGGAACTGGGCATACTGTCCGACTTGCCGGAATCCAATCAGCTGTCGCTGTTTGACTTCTAGCGTGCCGGAATCCGAAGTGACTGTGCGGTATGATAGAAGAAAAATAAGAAATAAGAAATGAGAGGAAAACCAAATGTGGCTACTATATGCTGTGGGCTCTTCGTTTTTTGCAGGGATTACTGCGATCCTTGTGAAAATCGGAGTGGAAGATACGGACTCCCACTTGCTGACTGCGCTTAGGACGATCGTAGTATTAATATTTTCCTGGATTATGGTATTTGTCGTTGGATCCCAGGGAACCATCTCAGAGGTATCGCCAAAGACGCTGCTATTCTTGTGCGCGTCCGGAATTACTACCGGGGCATCCTGGATCTGCTATTTTCACGCATTGCAGATCGGAGATGTCAATAAGGTGGTGCCCATCGACAAGTCCAGCGTAGTGCTGACGATTCTTCTGGGCGTCCTGTTCCTGGGGGAGCCCATGAGCGTGTCAAAGGGAATCTGCGTTATACTGATTGCCGCGGGAACCTATCTGATGATCGAGAAGAAGCAAGGGACGGAAGAAGGAAAGAAAAAGAGCAAAAGCGCCATTCTATATGCCCTGCTGTCGGCTGTCTTTGCGTCGCTGACAGCACTGCTTAGCAAAATTGGCATTGTAGGGATAGAAT
This sequence comes from [Clostridium] scindens ATCC 35704, assembly GCF_004295125.1. Taxonomy (NCBI): domain Bacteria; kingdom Bacillati; phylum Bacillota; class Clostridia; order Lachnospirales; family Lachnospiraceae; genus Lachnoclostridium; species [Clostridium] scindens. The sequence goes on from NZ_CP036170.1 coordinate 2,293,976, forward strand.
CCAATCTTGGCACGGCTATACGTACCATTATCGTTCTGATCATGGCGTGGCTGATCGTGGTGGCGGGAGGAAAGCAGAAGCAGATCAAGGATGTAAGCAGGAAAAGCTGGACTTTTATCATCCTATCCGGAATCGCTACCGGCCTGTCGTGGCTATGCTATTACCGGGCCTTGCAGGATGGGCCGATCAGCGTAGTGCTGCCGATTGACAAGTTAAGCATCCTGATATCCATCGCTTTTGCATATATTATATTTAAGGAACGGCTTACGAGGAAATCAGGCCTGGGACTTGCCATGATTGTAGCCGGGACACTGGGGATGGTGGTGCTATGAGTGGCAGCAGGCGTTATAAAGGAATCTTATACATTATCCTGTCCGCATTCTGCTTCGCGCTTATGAACCTTTTCGTCCGCCTGGCAGGCGATTTGCCTTCAATCCAGAAAAGTTTCTTCCGTAACTTTGTTGCGGCAATTTTTGCATGCATGATCCTTTTAAAAGATGGCGTGCCGTTTCGGTGCAGGAAGGAGAATCTAAAGTTTATGCTTCTGCGCTCCGTCTTCGGGACGCTTGGAATTCTTTGCAATTTCTATGCAGTGGATCATCTGGTGCTTGCAGATGCGTCCATGCTAAATAAGATGTCTCCATTTTTTGCGGTGCTATTTAGTTTCCTGATTTTAAAAGAGCAGGTGAAGGTACCCCAGGCATTGATGGTGGCAGGCGCATTTGCAGGAAGCATGTTCGTTGTAAAGCCGACGCTTACGAATATGGATCTTGTCCCATCCATGATCGGGCTTCTCGGCGGAATTGGCGCGGGCGCGGCTTATACGATGGTCAGAAAACTGGGAGAGAATGGGGAAAAAGGCCCGTTTATCGTGTTCTTCTTCTCGACGTTCTCATGCTTATTCACCTTGCCTTGGCTGATCTTTGACTATCATCCTATGTCCCTGTCCCAGACCGCTACCCTTCTAATGGCTGGTATTGCGGCGGCAGGAGGGCAGTTCTCCATAACCGCGGCCTATTGCCATGCGCCGGCAAGGGAGATCTCCGTCTATGATTATTCGCAGATTATCTTCTCGGCTGGATTGGGATTTGTCATATTCGGACAGGTTCCGGATGCTTTTAGCTGGGTTGGATATGGAATTATATGTACGATGGCAGTACTGATGTTTTTATATAACATAAGAAACCAATAGCCTCTTTTCTGTATACACTATAAGTGAAAACAGAAATAGAGGCTATTATTATGAAATTAAGATACTGCAATAAGAATCAGGAATGCATTGACTTTTTTGCACAATATGGGACAAGTTCCAATCCGGCAAGTGGAAGTTTTATCCCGGATGCGCGTTTAGGCTGGCTAAAAAAAGTGGTGAAAGAGCAGTTTGTGCATATACTATTTCAAAAGACTAAATTATAAGGTATGCAAAAATATGAATCAATATGTGACATTATCATTAGAGTCCCACTTATTTTTTGGAAGAATTATGAAAGAGCACGCGCTATTTCTAATGGCAGGATTTCCTGCAAAGAATGAGGCGTTCATTGAGAAGGCGGATTGGTATCGTGCCCAGTTTGAAGACTTGCTGGCACAGGCCGTAAAAATCAGCAATGGGACTATAAGGCAAGGCGTGCTGAAGTCAGGAGAAATATTTACCGAATATACAATAAAAGCCGAAAAAAGCACGAGTTGCCTTACGGGAATTTCTATTGATACTTGCATTACAGAAGATGAGATGAAGTTGGTGCCAGGTGACAAAATGACCTTGAACAGGGAACAGAGCCAGTTGATGGCAAGGCGGGTGAGGATGCTGAATGAAAGAGCGCTGGAACTGGTAACCGGCCTGATCTGCCTAAAGGAAGAGATATTGGAAGCCATGACAAAGTGTAAGATATATAATAGCAATTATCCGTTATTGATCCGGCATATCATAAGAGAGGCCAAACTATACAAGGAAACGATTACGGAACTCAATACCAAAGGCTATATCTGTTCCAGAAATCTAAAAGCTATAGAAAAATTCTGGAATCAGATCATGATGGAACATGCGCTATTTATCCGCGGGCTTCTGGATCCTTCGGAAGAAGAGTTGATTGAGGCTGCCGATGCATTTGCAGGAGATTATAAGAAATTGATTCGAGAGGCCCGGGAAATGGACTGTAGGACGATGGACGGACTGACAAGAAGGACGATAGAGGAGACAGTACGGTACCGGGAGTTTAAGGCAGCAGGAACAAAGGGAATTACGGAATGCAGGATTGAGTCGATCATACTTCCTTTGCTGGCGGATCATGTTCTAAGGGAAGCAAGCCACTATCTGCGCATCCTGCAATCGGAAGCAAAACGGTAAGACTTCCTCCATGATACATGATTATGTGTCGAAAGAGCAGACGGCAAGGGCGGTATTAATAAGACAAAAGCGTGACAGGATCGCCCATCTGAATGCCAAGTTCTCCATTCAGGCTGATAAGCGCGATACCGAGGATTGCGATAAATGCAGCCAGGCCATCCTTTTTCAGTGGCCTGGCTTTTGTGATGGACCATGCTGCAAGCGGCGTAAAAGGGGGGATGAAGAAAATGGTCCGTGGATTTGCAGCGGGATGCCTTCCAGATTCGAAATTATGCTCGTCGGAGGAATGTATGTTATAGTAGTAGCAGGTAAGTAAAAGGGAGGAAGACGATGAAGATTGACAGACTGATCGGTATATTATCAATATTGCTGCAGCAGCAGCGGGTGACGGCTCCTTATCTTGCAGAGCGGTTCGAGGTCTCCAGGCGTACGATCAACAGGGATATCGAAGACTTGTGCAAGGCCGGAATTCCGCTAGTGACCGTGCAGGGCGCAAATGGCGGCATATCAATCATGGAAGGATACAGGCTGAATCGGACCCTTCTTACATCTTCGGATATGCAGGCGATCCTTGCCGGGCTTCGCAGCCTGGACAGCGTATCCGGTACCAGCAGGTATCAGCAGCTGATGGATAAGCTGGAGGTGAATCATACGACGCTTGCTTCCAACAGCCATATTCTGATCGACCTGTCCTCCTACTACAAGTCCACCCTGGCGCCGAAGATCGAATTGATCCAGGATGCCATTGAGGGAAGACATTATATCCAGTTTGACTATTATGCGCCAGGCGGGGAGGGCGGTCGGTTGATCGAGCCTTATCTTTTGGTCTTCCAGTGGGCCTCCTGGTATGTGTGGGGATGGTGCACGAAGCGGGAAGATTACCGGCTGTTCAAGTTAAACCGGATGCTGGAATTAAAGGTCGCAGGAGAGCAGTTTGAAGAACGCGATCTTCCCAAGTACGAGCCAAAGGTGGAGGCGGCATATCCTTTTGAAATCTCGGTGTCGGCCGTGTTCGAGCCGGAGATGAAGTGGAGGCTGATCGAAGAATATGGCGTGGACAGTTTCAGAATCAGGGAGGATGGGAAGCTGCAGTTTCAATTTTATTTTCATGACAAGGAGAATCTGTTTAGTTGGCTGCTTACATTCGGCGATAAGGTGGAATTATTAGAGCCGGAAGGCCTTCGGGAGGAAATCCGGCTGCTGGCAGAAAATATCGGCAAAAAGTATAAGAAGAATTAGAAACATGACACATAGGTGTCGTGTTAGGCGTGATATGCTTGTCATAAATAAAGAAAGCAAGAGGAAAACAGCATGGATTATGAAATAGTGGAACTGAAAGAAAAGGCGTGACGGCGATGACGATCCCGGGAGGCAGATATGCCCGATTCGTTGTCTATGGAGACATGCAGGCAGCTGTGGCAAGATTCTGGCAGGAACTTTGGGAGATGGATCTTGACCGGGCCTTTACCTATGATTTTGAAGAATACCAGGATGACAGTATGGAGGAGACTTGTATCCATATGTATATCGCGCTGAATTAGAGGAGGTAGCGTATAATGGCTTCCAGCAAAGAGTTTGTTCATTATGTAGAAGAGCAGTTAACAGATGCAGGAGAGATTACGTGCCGGAAGATGTTCGGAGAATATGGAATCTACTGCAATGGCAAGATTATAGGAGTGATCTGTGACGATCAATTGTTCCTCAAGATTACGGAAGCAGGAAGGCGCATCTGTCCGGATGGAGAGGAAGCGCCCCCATATGAAGGTGCAAAGCCGTATCTGCTGATAGATGATATTGATGACCGTGGTTTTATGACGAGGTTGGCGCAGGCAGTCTATGAAGAATTACCGGAGCCGAAGCCGAAAAAGGCAAAGAGAAAAGGGGGACAAGAAAATGGAAAAAATGGATTATAAGAAGGCATATAAGGATCTGTATATGCCCAAGAAGAAGCCTTCCGCTATTCAGGTGCCAAAGATGACGTTTATCATGGTGGATGGCAGAGGGAATCCGAATACATCAAATGATTATGAGGACGCCCTGGAAATTCTCTATGGCCTGTCTTTTACCATTAAGATGAGTAAGATGAGCGGCCGACAGCCGGAAGGATATTTCGAGTATGTGGTTCCGCCGCTGGAAGGCCTGTGGTGGGCGGATGACTGTGCCTTTGACGGCAGGAATATTACGGATAAAGACAAGTTCTGCTGGACTTCTATGATCCGGCAGCCGGAGTTTGTAACGTCAGAAGTATTTGAGTGGGCCAAGGCGGAACTTAAGAAGAAAAAACCAGAGATTGATTTTACAAAGACCAGGCTTGAGACTTGGGAAGAAGGGCTGTGCTGCCAGATTATGCATATAGGTCCATATGATAATGAGCCGGCAACGATAGAGGTTTTGGAAGAGTATATCCAGGCATCCGGGTATATTACGGATATTTCAGATCAGAGATGGCATCATGAGATCTATCTGGGAGACCCCAGGAGGACAAAGCCGGAGAATCTCAAGACGGTGATACGACACCCCATCAGACAGGAGGCATAGAATTTATCAGGATTACGAAGGAAAGTCTGGAAAAGGAGCACATCTGCTGTGCGATTTCCGGTAATAAAGACTGCCAGGTGGCTTCAAAAAAGCAGTGGCTGTCAAAACGATTCCAGGAAGGACATGCCCATTTGCCTTCACATCCTACTGCCTGTTTTATGACGGAAAGTTTCTGACCAATGAGATTCTATCGGAAAAGAAGTTTGAAAAGATTGCAAAACGTCGGGCATGAGGGCCGTGTGGTCTCTGCGCCGGCGCTGTTTTATGTATGGGCTTTAGCCTGTTCAGGGCATTGGAGGTTTTCGTGTTGGTATGAATCGACAATGAAACAGCTTGCAATGTATCGGGATATAGAAATATCTGAAAGACAGATAGAAGCAGGGCAGGTAAAAGATGCAAGAATGGCACTTAAAGAAATGAGGACGAAATATGGGTTATAAATTGAATGTTACAGAGCATGCAGAAGAGTTGCTTGATCATCTTGTGTATCATTTGATTTATCGTTTGAAGAATAAAGAAGTTGCAAGACATTTATTAGATAGTATATATTGTAAATGTAGTTGGCATTTTTCATCAGTTGGAGAACTATCAGAGCAAATTATAGTAAACGATTGGAAAAGATGAAGAATTGGATCAATCGGCATCGAGCTTGGTGTAGAAGGAGTACTCGCAGGAGGCGCCCTGATAGACACCAAAGAGAAATCGCATATGGGTTAATTAAGGACAAACTACAGTTTGTATGCCTTGTGATGGGCGTATCAATAAAGGAGGAGGTGTTTCTATGACAGAATTAGAAAAATGTATGTCGGGGGAAGTTTATAATTGTCATGACGAAGTCTTTCTGCAATATAAGAAGCAGGCGAAAGAGATGCTTGACATTTATAACAGATTAACTTATGACCAAAAAGAAGAGAAGAAAGAAATTCTACATAAACTATTTGGCAGGATCGGAACAAATGTGTCAGTAGGGGCCCCATTTTTGTGCGATTATGGATGTAATATTTTTACTGGCAGCAATGTGTCAATCAATATGAACTGCTCATTTATAGATTGTAATCAGATAAAAATCGGCAATAATGTTATGATTGCTTCAAACGTGCAGATATATACGGCAACGCATCCGGTAGAACTGGTGGAACGTTTAACATCAGATTGGACGCCGGAGAGTGGAAAGCACTTCTGCCAGGTGTATGCGCTGCCTGTTGAGATTGGAGATGGATGCTGGATCGGCGGAGGCGTCATCATTCTCCCCGGGATTAAGATCGGGGCAGGCAGTGTGATTGGAGCCGGCAGCGTTGTGACTCATGATGTACCGCCCAATTATGTGGCAGCCGGAAACCCGTGCAGAGTGATACGCAGAATTAACGAGGAATCAGAGCATGATTAAATTAGTGGTATTTGACTTGGATGGAAAGTATGAAGGCATCATCCCCAAAAGTTAGCTTGGCCGGATTTCTTCAGGTAAATGGGCTTTACTTAGATGATCATCGGACAGGTTCAGCATATTTCTGTTGAGAAAGAATATGCACAGGGTTATGAACAACGATATGGCAAAGATGGATTTAGGAAGGCCTATAGGAATTTATATGGAGGAATCAACGAATATGAAAATATATATTGCGTTTCTGCGCGGCATTAATATAAGTGGTAAAAATAAGGTTCCAATGGCTGAATTAAAGAAAGCCTTTGAAGAACTTGGGGGTGGAGCAGTTAAGACATATCTGAACAGTGGAAATGTGATTTTTTCAAGTGGTGAAGATAATATAGGGAGTCTTACAAGCCGGATCGAGGTAATGATAAAAGATCGGTTTGGTCTGGATATACCGGTTTTCGTCATATCAAAAGAAGATCTTGAAGATATTTTGCAGCATGCACCTGACTGGTGGGGTGACGAAAATAAGGAAATCTATGATAATTTAATTTTTATTATGCCTCCTGCTACATTTGCCGAATTATGGGGTGAGATCGGAGAACCCAAGGAGGGCTTGGAAAAGATTAAGGATTATAAGGAAACGGTATTCTGGTCTTTCAGCCGGAAGGATTATCAAAAAACAAACTGGTGGCCAAAGACAGCAAGCACGAACATTAGCAGAAAACTGACAATCAGAACGGCAAACACCATCAGAAAGATAGTTGGAATGTAATTGCTTTACAGATTCCGGGGTTAGCAGGAGTTTATGGGATTCTCTGCTTTGGGATGGGGCTCACATTGCGGGATGGGAAAAGGGAATATTTCTATAAACAGTTGGACCTTCTGTTTCCAGGTATGAAAGAACGATATATACAACAATGAATAGTTTGGCAGAGGAAAATTTTACAGTCTACAGATGGTAACGCAGAAATGATTTCCGTTGGTTCGGGAAGTTCCTCAAAATTAAGAAAAAGCAGCGTAACATACGTTTGTACATTACGCTGCTTATTATATAACGAAAGAATTTTCCCGCTGGCCTGGCACTGTTATAAAACTAAAGAGGGCGCGGAATATACCCTTGCAGCCAGTTCGGAATCCAGCATATAGAGGCTTCTGGAGTCATGGCCGAAGAGGTTGAACTTGGTAATCAGATCATCCGCATTCTTCTCTTCCTCACCCTGTTCCTTTACAAACCAGTCTAGGAACTGCATGGTCCGGAAATCCTTCTGCGCATAGGCAGCGTCATAGATGGCGTGAATCAGGCTGGTGACAAACTGCTCATGCTCAAGGCCCGCTTTTAGAGGATCTTCAAATCCGGCCAGAACAGCATCAGGCTTATCGATAGATTCCAGTGTTACTTTCTCCCCGTTATTCTGTAGATATTGAATGAAAAGCATGGCATGGTCGCGTTCTTCCTGTGCCTGGATATTATACCAGTTCGCGAATCCATCCAGCCCTTGGTCTTTATAGTAATTGGCGAAATCCAGATATAGGTAGGCGGAATAGAATTCCTTATTAACCTGCGTGTTTAATAATTCAGCTACTTTTGGATCTAACATATTGATTTCCTCCTTTAAGTTTAAGGTCTGCAGAATTTCTGCAAATTTATTATAACATTTTAACGGGATGGTGGCAATGGGAAGTGTCGGAAGGAAGTGTCGGAAGGAGTAGAAGTGGATTTTCTGATTCTTATATGATACGATATATCCAGAAAAAAGAAGGGGGAAGAATTATTGAGACCATCGCAGATAACGGACTGGTGCCATGAGATCATCCGTTCCCAGGCTGCTGCCGGGGGATTCTATATTGATGCCACGATGGGAAATGGAAAGGATACGCTGATGCTTTGCACGCTGGCCGGAAAGGCCGGAAGCGTGCTGGCTTTTGACATCCAGGATACGGCGCTTCAAGCCACACAGAGGCTCCTGAAAGAACAGGGATGCCTTGAGCGTGCCAGTCTTATAAAGGACGGACACGAACATATGGACTTGTATGCAGGGGAAGGCACCGCAGATGTCATCTGCTTTAACTTCGGGTATCTTCCAGGCGGGAGCCATCACATAGCCACCAGAGCCACAACCAGCGTGGAGGCAATCCAAAAAGGATTAAAGATTCTGAAAAAAGGCGGCATGATGAGCCTGTGCATCTACAGCGGAGGAGACACGGGGTTTGAAGAAAAGGAGAGGATACTGGACTATCTCAGGGAACTTCCGGCGCGGGAGTATACGGTAATCGTAAATGCGTACTATAACCGGGCAAACAACCCTCCAATCCCTGCGTTTATCTTTAAGAATTGACGCTAAAAGCAGGGAGTTTTACGGGAAAGGGTTTGACATTTCAGGAAGATTGAAGTATGCTTAAAAGGTCCAAAGAATCATAGATCAATATATCCAGGAAAGGAAGGCGAGATTATGGACGGTAATTCGGCGCGAAGTTGTAGCTTTACAATGACAATCGGATACGGGAACACCATAAGTATGCCTTCTTTTAGGATTTACTGTAGGGAGAGGAGGACTCTCCTTCGATAAATGCCTTTTCATCTGAAGGTTTGATTTTGCGTGCTGCCATATCCGGTTGGAGATGGCAGTATTTTTATGCCCGAATGCGCGAAAATAACATTTCAGACAGGAGGCAGAGACAATGGCAAAGAGTATTTTATTAGAATTATTAGAGGCGAGAAACTACAAAGAATTAAAGAGACTGATGGGAGAGTATAACCCGGTGGATCTGGCAGAACTTTTGATGGAATTAAACGACCGGGATCTGGCAATCGTATTCCGGATGATTGAGAAGGATAAGGCAGCAGAAGTATTTTCCTATATGGACGATGACCAGAGGCAGACACTTCTTGACTGCTTTACCAGCCAGGAGATCAAGCATATCCTGGACTCCATGTATACGGACGACGCGGTAGATCTGCTGGAAGATATGCCGGCCAATGTAGTCAATAAGCTGCTGGATCAGGTGAGCAAGGATACGCGTGCGGATATCAACCGGCTTTTAAATTACCCGGAGGATAGTGCGGGAAGCATTATGACGGTAGAGTATGTGGATCTGTCCCCAGACATGACGGTAAGGCAGGCCCTGCAAAAGATCCGTACCATCGGAATCCACAGTGAGACGGTGTATACCTGCTATGTGATCGTCCAGAGGAAGCTGGTTGGCATTATTACGGCACAGGCGCTGATGACCAATGATGAGGATGTACAGGTGAAAGATTTGATGGAAGAGAATTTTATCTTTATCCGGACCACCGACGACAGGGAAGATGCAGCCAAACTCTTCCGCAGATATGGACTGATCGCAATACCAGTACTGGATAAGGAAGGATTTATCGTAGGAATCGTAACCTTTGATGATGCTATCGGGGTTCTGACGGAAGAGACTACCGAGGATATCCACAAAATGGCTGCGATCTCTTCCAGCGAAGAGTCTTATCTTAAGACATCCGTATTCCAGCATGCGAAGAACCGTATTCCGTGGCTGCTGATCCTGATGTTCTCGGCGACGATCACAGGAGCGATCATCACGAAGTATGAGAATGCATTCCAGGTGGTCCCAATCCTGGTGTCCTTTATTCCCATGCTGATGGATACAGGCGGAAATTGCGGCTCGCAGAGTTCAACGCTGGTGATCCGGGGGCTGGCGGTGGATGAACTGCATTTTTCAGATTTCTTCTCCATCGTGTGGAAGGAATTCCGCGTATCCCTGATCGTAGGAATTGTGCTGGCAGCGGTCAACGGCGTAAGGATATACTTGGTATATGGCGGCGATGTGCAGTTGGCGATGGTGGTTGCGGCTTCGCTGATAGGAACGATCGTGGTGGCCAAGATGGTAGGCTGCATGCTGCCAATTTTTGCAAAGCAGCTGCATCTTGACCCGGCAATCATGGCATCCCCTTTGATTACGACGATCGTAGATACCTGCTCTATCATGATATATTTCCGTATAGCGACCCTTGTATTCCGACTTTAGGATTGCGTCCGTCTATATCTTTGCTACATGGCAGCAGGATTCCTCCTGAAGGGAGAATTAAATTCCCCGTGCAAGCCGGTAGATATCTGCTATGTGCTCCCGGTTGAGTTCCCGTACTTTTCCGATTGTACGGGTATTGCCAAAACTGCATTTGTCGGCGAGTTCCAGAATCTGCTCTTCGCTGGGGGCGATTCCAAGTTTGTGGAGGCTGGTAGGCATTCCGATGCTGCGGAAATAATCTTCCATAGCCTGAATGCCCAGAAGAGCCATCTGTTCCAAGTCTTCACTGTGAGGAATCAGAAGAACATTCTCGGCAAACTTGGCAAACCGGTCCAGGCGATCCTTGCACACATAGCGGGCCCAAGTGCCCCATATGGCCGCAAGGCCCGCGCCATGGGCTACGTCGAACATGCCGCCCAGTTCATGTTCCAATTGGTGGGAAGCCCAGTCTCCGCCATCGGTACCGCATCCGGTGAGGCCATTATGAGAGAGGCTGGAAGCCCACATGACTTCTGCACGGGCGTCATAATTTTGGGGATCCTTTTTCAGAATCAGAGAATTCTTCATGACGGTACGAAGCAGCGTCTCGCTGATTCCGTCCGTCATCTCCATATTCGTGCTTTGGTTGAAGTAGCGTTCCATCGTATGCATCAGAACATCCACGCATCCGCTCTGCGTCTGGTAATCCGGAAGCGTATATGTAAGTTCCGGATTCAGGATGGCAAACCTGCAGCGGCAATATTCACTTTTATAGCCACGCTTCTTTAAGCCGTCTTCATTCGTAATGACAGAAGAGTTGCTCATCTCGCTTCCGGCAGCCGCGATGGTAAGGATGGCGCCAATTGGCAGGCAGGCGGAAGCGGTACGCTTCCTCGCATAAAAGTCCCAGACATCTCCCTCATTTGCCACGCCATAGCCGATTGCCTTGGAGGAATCGATAACGCTTCCGCCGCCTACTGCCAGGATAAAGTCGACTCCTTCCCGCTGGCACAGTGCGATTCCCTCGCGTACTTTGGTAAGACGGGGGTTTGGAACCACGCCTCCCAAGGAAGCATAGGGGATGCCTTCGGCATCGAGGGAGGCATATACGCGATCCAGAAGGCCGCTTCTTATGACGCTGCCGCTTCCGTAATGAACCAGGACCTTCCTGCATCCCTGCTCTTTGATAAGGCTTCCGGCTTTGGACTCGGTATCTTTGCCAAAGACGACTTTGGTAGGCGTATGATATTCAAAGTTTAACATATTAGACACTCCTTCTTGCTCATTTTTTCATGACCATTCTATCATATTTAGCCATAATAGGGTATGGTACAATAAAATATCGAATCATTAACGGAGATTATTCAATCTGGCTCGATATACTGGTACATTAAAGACAAGGACGTCGTATCGTTGATACGGCGTCCTTTTTTGATCTTAACAGGCGTTTATCTGTCTAACTTGAGTTCCAGGGCATAGACGATACCGGATAATGTATCCATACCGGAAGAATGTCCGATTTCAGAAAAAGATTTTAAAATATCTTCGAACGGAGGCAGCAAGGTCAGCGAGATTACGGCGCGGCTGAAATGGGATACTAAGGCACAGTTAAGGAAAGCCCTGCTGATCTCGTTTGTATTGGCAAGCCGTGGGCGTATCTGGCAGCCAAGTTCCAGCGCGAAAGGATGCGAGCCCTGATTTCTAAGGAGGAGGCCAGCCAATACGCCGCACAGGAAATCATCGCCGCTGGGAGTAAGGCCGATCCCAAGTCCGAGAAGTCCGGCTAAGGTGCTGGCAGCTTCCTGATACTGCCCCTGCTCCAGAAGGAGCATGCAGGATGACATCCGCTTCCTGGCAGTTTCCAGGATGAGATCAAAAGGTTCTGCCGAACTTTTATAGGAGTCAGACAGCAGGCAAAATCCTCCAGTGTCCGATGTGGACAGGACGGATGGAAAGCGGATCCATGGATTGCCCCTCCATATCTGTGATCAGGCTGATAGGGGACAGAGGGGACGCGGTTGACTGCAGTGCCAGCAGATGCTATCCCAGCCGGATATTGATCGTCTTTTTATAAACAGAATGGACAGTCCCGGATATACGGCAACTTAATATCTGGTCTGCATAAGTGGATGTCGTGGTAATTACATGGCACATGATATAAATACTCCTTTGTCTATAGATTTTACCAAAGAATAGAATAAATTACAAAAAATAGATAGAAATCCATATTTTTTTATACATATCAGACAAAAATAACACGTTTTTTTCCGTTTTCATGTAATTGTTTTTCAGAATTGTATCTAATAAAATACACTTAAGTATTATTAATGGTTAATCAGAGAATGATAAAAAAGACAAAAAAATATGAATATAGCAGTTCTTATAAAACAGGTTCCTGTTTCCAATGACGTTTCCGTTGATCCGGAAACCCACGCTCTGGTTCGTGCAAGTTCGGAAGGAATGATCAATCCCGCGGATTTGAACGCCATAGAGGCGGCAATGGTCTTAAAAGAGCAGACAGAAGGAAAAGTCGTAGTATTTACGATGGGACCTCCGGACGCAGAGAAGGCTTTAAGAGATGCTATGGCTATGGGCTGTGATGAGAGTTGTCTCATTACAGACAGATGCCTGGCAGGAGGAGATACCATTGCTACTGCAAAGGTCCTTGCCAGAAGCATTGAGAAATTTGGAAAATTTGACCTGATATTAAGCGGTGCATTATCCGCGGATGGAGCCACCGGACAGGTGGGAGCTATGGTAGCGGAATATATGGGGATTCCTCACGTATCTGAGATTCAGGGAATCGCATACGATGAGAACATGGCGGACAGCATTATCGCCACTAAGAAGGCCCAGGGAATGGAATGGAAGATCAAGGCTTCATTGCCGGCGCTTATGAGCGTATGCTTCGGCTGCAACGAGCCGCGCCTGGCTACCCTTCGTACCAAGAGGGCAGCCAAGAGCAAGCCGATGGAGGTGTACACCAACGCAAAACTTCAGATGGACGCAAGCGAGATCGGGCTTGCAGGATCGCCAACGGTAGTCACAGACTCCTTCGTGCCCGAGAGTACCAGAAGAGCCGAGATGCTTACCGGAACTCCGGAAGAACTGGCGCTCAAGCTGCAGGAGTTAATCGAGATTGAGAAAGGAAAAGAATAAATGGCTAGTGGAATTTGTGTTTTCGCAGAAAATTATAATGGTAATATAGAATCTGTCGTGGCAGAACTGGTTCGTGCAGCACATTTCATTAAAGAGACAACCGGCGAGAAGATACAGGCTGTTGTCGTGGCCAAGGACTGTGATCATCTCGTAAAACAATTGGAACAGTTTGGCATAGATGAAGTATATGCTGTCAAGGCAGACAGAGAATGTGCATTCCAGGATGATGCGCTAAGCCAGGTGATCGCTGAGATGATTCAGAGAATCGACCCGTCAAGCGTGCTGATTCCGGCAACCCCAACGGGGCGCTCCATCTTCTCAAGAGTTGCTGCACGCTTAGGCTGCGGGCTTACAGCGGACTGCACAGAGTTATTGGTAGATGCACGGGAGGACAACACCTTTTATATCAAACAGAATAAACCTTCCTTCGGAGAAAATGTTTTCGTTACGATTGTGACAAAAGAAGGATTCTACCCCCAGATGATGACGGTAAGGCCGGGCGTGTATAGGCCATATGAGGCCGCCGAAGATAGAAAGGCAGAGGTCATATATTTTGACGATATTGTCCTTCCGGAATCTAAAATAGAGGTAATCGAGTCTGTTCTGGCATCCAATGAGACCGATAGCATCCTCTCGGCAGAAGTCGTGGTTGTAGGAGGCCGAGGAGCAGAAAGCGAGGAAAACTTCGCGCTGTTAAAAGCATTCGCCGATAAGCTTGGTGCGGCAATCGGGGGCACAAGGCCGCTGGCAGACACAGGCTTCATTCCGTTCGAGCATCAGATCGGACAGACCGGATTCACCATCCGTCCGAAGATCTGCATCTCCCTTGGAGTATCCGGAGCCATACAGCATACAGAAGGAATTAAAGACACAAAATTATTTGTGGCGATCAACCTGGATGAAGGCGCTCCAATTTTCAATGTATCCGACTATGGCATCATTGGGGATATGAAAGAGGTGCTGAAATCCTACCTGAAACTGTAATCAACCCTCCAATCGATATAGCAGATAAAATCAGAAAAAGATATCTTGACACGGATATCTTTTTCTGGTGTAACTATAAGTAGAAAGCAAGGAAAGGATGATATTTATGGATTTATTAGAAATTATGAGAAAGAGACGCAGCATCAGAAGTTATACGCAGGAGCAGATTCCGGAAGAGAGCCTGATGAAGATCCTACAGGCAGGCCTTCTGTCCGAATCAGGGAAAGCAAAACGCCCCTGGGAGTTCATTGTTGTCCGTGATAAGGAAACGCTTGCATACCTGTCCGGCTGCAGGGCAGGCGGCGTGAAAATGCTCAAAGAGGCGCAGTGCGCCATCGTGGTGATCGGTGACGCAAAAGAGCAGGATGTCTGGGTGGAGGATTGCTCCGTGGCAATGGCTCACATGCATCTGATGGCATCCAGCCTGGATATAGGCAGCTGCTGGATTCAGGGAAGGCTCAGAGAGTCGGATGAAAAGACTACGGAAGAATACGTCAGAGAAAAACTAGAATTCCCGGAGCATTATAAGTTAGAAGCAATCCTGTCTCTTGGCATGCCGGCAGTTAAAATGCCAGCCTACCAGTTGGAAGAACTTCCTATGGAAAAAGTAAAGTGGGAGAAGTTTTAGGGGATGGCTTTGGATGCGGACGGCAGGGAGGATTTCCCTTCCGGCTCCCTTCGCCGGGGAAGTATAAGCAGAAAGGCCCTGAAATGAGAAATGGACATGTGGCCGGGAATGGATTAAAATAGATATTACTGGTGCAGTTACTGCATCTGGAAGAGGAGGAGACGGGTATGCGTAGGAAAGACCGGGAAGTGACGGATATTGAAAAGATAGAGGAGATACTGGATGCCTGCAAGGTGAGCAGGATTGGCCTTATGGATCAGGGAAAGATCTATATCGTGCCGATGAACCATGGCTACAGCCTGGAGGATGGCCGGCTGGTATTGTATTACCATGGAGCCGATGAAGGGAAGAAACTGGAACTGGTGAAGGAGAATCCGCAGGTGGGATTCGAGATGGATTGCGGCCATGAACTGGTGGAGGGAAGGCTGACCTGCCAGCACAGTTATCATTATGCCAGCATCATAGGAAATGGCGAGGCCAGAGTTATTACGGAACCGGAAGAGAAGTTGAAGGCACTGGCAGTAATTATGAAGCATCAGACGGGAAAGGAGTTTCAAGAATTTGAGACGAATCCAAGACTTGAAAAGGCCGTATCAATCATAAAAGTAGAGGTAGGGGAATATACCTGTAAACGTTATGGCAAATGATAGAAAATGATTTTTGTATGGTTTTCGCAAATTAATGCTTTAACTTGCGAAAGTAATGTGCTATACTTAACAGGTAACAGACGTAGTTTGCATTTTGCGCCTGCTTTTCAATAGAGTAAGGGGAAGGTTCCCTTTGGGATGAAGGAGGAAATAACATGATTTGGGCGAAGGAAGAAACCCTGCCAAGAGTTGAGATTGAGAGCATCCAGCTTAAGCGACTGAAGGAGACGGTACACTATATCTACGACAGAGTAGAGCCTTATCGCAGGAAAATGGAAGAAGCAGGGATAAAACCCGATGATATCCAGAGTCTGGATGATTTAAAGGAGATGCCATTTACATATAAAGCAGACTTTAGAGACAATTATCCAATGGGATTATTTGCAGTAGATAAGAAGGAACTGGTACGGTTCCATGCCAGTTCGGGGACAACCGGAAAGCCGACGGTGGTAGGATATACCAGGAAGGATCTGGATGTCTGGCTGAATAATGTAGCCAGAATCGCGTGCATGGGCGGCGCAACGCCGAATGACGTGGCACAGATCGCATTCGGCTATGGAACCTTTACAGGAGCGTTAGGACTACATGGCGGCTTAGAGAAACTGGGGGCATCCGTAATCCCAATGTCATCCGGCAATACCAAGAAGCAGATCATGTTCATGCAGGATATAGGCACGACGCTTCTGGTCGCAACCCCTTCCTATGCGCTGCATCTTGGAGAGGAGATACGGGCCAGGGGCCTGGATCCGTCAAAAGATCTGAGGGTGCATATTGGATTATTTGGCGGAGAAGGCATGACGGAACCTATGCGGGATGAGATGCACAAGGTCTGGGGAGAGCAGTTCTTCTGCACCCAGAACTATGGCATGAGCGAACTATGCGGCCCCGGTGTGGCGGGTGAATGTGAAGAGTTATGCGGCATGCATATCAATGAAGACTGGTTTATCCCGGAAGTGATCAATCCCGAGACAGGCGAGGTACTTCCTCCGGGAGAGCGGGGAGAACTGGTCGTGACCTGTCTGGGAAAGGAAGCGATCCCTTTGATCCGCTATCGGACCGGAGACTTGACCCGGCTGTTCTATGAGCCTTGCAAATGCGGCAGGACGACTGCGCGTATGGAGAACCTCTCAGGCCGGGCCGACGATATGCTGGTGATCAGAGGCGTCAACGTATTCCCGACACAGATTGAAGAAGTGCTTCTGCAGATTCAGGAGATCGGGCCTCATTATGAGATTCTCGTGGAGCGGAAGAATCGTCTGGATGTCATGACGATTACGGTAGAACTGGTAGATGACAGACTGCTTGACAGTTATGCGCAGTTAAGCGAGCTGGAACAGAAGATTAAGAAGGGGCTGAAAGCACAGCTTGGCCTTGCAACCCATATTAAGCTGGTTGCGCCATATTCCCTGCAGAGATTTGAAGGGAAAGCAAAGAGAGTGACAGATTTACGAAAGGATGGATTATAAGATGTCGGAGAATAAGAAAGTAGTTATGCTGGGCAACGAAGCGATTGCCAGAGGGGCATACGAGGCGGGCGTGAAAGTATCCGCTGCCTACCCGGGAACGCCAAGCACGGAGATCAGCGAATATCTGGTACAGTACAAAGATGATTTATATTGCGAATGGTCGCCGAATGAGAAGGTTGCCACAGAGGTAGCGATCGGCGCGTCCGTAGTAGGCGTACGCTCTATGGCCTGTATGAAGCATGTGGGGTTCAATGTGGCTGCCGATCCGGCTTACACCGTGTCCTATATGGGCGTGAACGGAGGCCTCGTCATCGTCGTCGCAGACGATCCGGGACTTTACAGTTCCCAGAATGAGCAGGATACCAGAATGGTGGCAAGAGCGGCACAACTGCCGGTACTGGAGCCGTCCGACAGCGCGGAGGCAAAAGATTACATCAAAGTGGCTTATGAGTTAAGCGAGAAATATGACCGTCCATTCGTATTCCGCATCACTACGAGGCTGGCGCATTCCCAGGGGCTGGTAGAACTTAAGGATCGTGTAACGATAGAAGATAAGGAATATGTAAAAGATGTCAAGAAGACGGTTATGATGCCAGGCAATGCAAAACTGCGCCATGTAGAGATTGAGAAGCGGAACCTGGAACTGGCGGAGGCTGCCGAGATGCTTTCTATCAATACGGTTGAGATGAAAGATACGAAGATCGGAGTCATTACGAGCGGAATTCCTTATCAGTATGTGAAGGAAGCGCTGCCAGATGCCTCGGTATTGAAGCTTGGAATGGTGAACCCGCTTCCAAGAAAGATGATTGAAGATTTTGCGTCTAAGGTTGGTACCCTCTATATTGTAGAAGAACTGGATCCGGTTATTGAAGAACAGGTGAAATCCTGGGGGATCAAGGCAATCGGGAAAGAGATCTTTACCGTGCAGGGCGAATACAGCGCGAATATGATTCGAAGGGCGATTCTGAAAGAAGAACTGGACATAGACCAGCCAGCTAAGATCCCTGGAAGACCTCCGATTCTGTGTCCGGGATGTCCGCACAGAAGCGTATATTACGTGCTGAAGAAACTGAACATGCATGCGGCGGGAGACATTGGATGCTATACCTTAGGGGCGGTTCCTCCGCTTAGCACCGTTGATACGACGATCTGCATGGGAGCCAGCATTTCCAGCCTGCATGGAATGGAAAAGGCAAAAGGCAAAGAGTATATCAAGAACTGGGTAGCGGTAATCGGCGATTCTACGTTCTTACATACAGGCGTGAACTCTCTGATGAACATGATGTATAACAACGCGACCGGAACGGTTATGATCCTGGATAACTCAACCACCGGAATGACCGGACATCAGGACCACGCGGCAACCGGAAAGACCTTGCAGGGAGACGCCACCTACGCGATTGACATTCCGGCGCTCTGCCATGCGATAGGCGTGAAGAATGTGACGGAAGTCAATGCATTCGACATAGAGCAGCTTGAAAAAGTCATAAAAGAAGAAGTGGCGAAGGATGAAGTCTCCGTCATCATTACGAAGTCACCTTGCGTACTGCTTAGCAAGGCGAAGAAGCCGGTATATATCGCCCATGAGGATAAGTGCAAGAAGTGCGGCATGTGCATGAAGCCGGGATGTCCTGCAATGACCAGGAAGCCGGATGGAACGATCTACATTGACGATACGATGTGTACAGGATGCGGGCTTTGCGAGAGCCTGTGCAAGTTTGGCGCGATTGAATTAGTAAAGGCAGGTGACAGATAATGGCTACAAAAAATATTATGATTGTTGGAGTCGGAGGACAAGGAACGCTGCTTACCAGCAGAATTTTAGGCGGCCTTGCCATTGCCAGAGGGCTGGATGTAAAACTTTCAGAAGTACACGGCATGGCACAGCGAGGCGGAAGCGTAGTTACATTCGTCCGCTATGGCGAGAATGTGGCGGAGCCTATCGTGGAAGAAGGGCAGGCAGATGTCATCATTGCCTTTGAAAGGCTGGAGGCTATGAGATATGCGCACTACCTCAAAAAGGGAGGAGTGCTGATCGTCAATGACTGGAGAATCGACCCTATCTCGGTTGTTATCGGGGCAGCCGAGTATCCGGAAGATATTATAGATACATTAAAAGAGAATTACAAGGTCTATACCGTAAATGCCACGGAGGAGGCTAAGAAACTGGGCAATTCAAGAGTATTTAACTTGATCGTGCTTGGAATCGCGGCGCAGCACATGGAGTTTTCCCTGGATGAATGGTATGACGTTATTGAGAAGACCGTGCCATCAAAAACGATTGACATAAACAGACAAGCGTTTGATGTTGGATATCAATTATAAGGAGGTGTCATATGATCAGGCAACTATCAGTATTCGTGGAGAACAAGCCGGGCAGCCTTATGGATGTTACGTCAAAGCTTACCGAAGCGCACGTCAATATCCGGGCTGTAGCGACTTTTGATACACCGGAATTTGGGATCCTTCGTCTCGTAGTAGATAAGCCAGCAGAGGCGAAGGGTTACTTGACTGAGCGGGGATTTGTCGTAAGAGTCCATGAGGTCATGGGCGTGGAATTAGAAGATAAGAAAGGCAATCTCAATCAGATGTTGGCAATACTTGCCGATGGCAAGATCAATATTAACTACATCTATTCATTTGTGATCCGCGAAGGGAAAGCGCCGGTTATGGTATTTAACACGGATGATTTTGAGAAAGCAGCTCAGATTCTTAAGGAAGCAAATGTGAAGATCGTAGAAGAATCAGATTTATAAAATTAAGAATAGGAGTAGGAAGAACATGGGAGGAGTAGCATTAAAAGACTGGAAAGAACAGATCAGAGATCCCAAAATTGAATGTATGAGCAGGGATGAGATGTCCGCGCTTCAGAGCGAGCGTCTCGTAAAACAGGTAAAGAACGTCTATGAAAATGTAGAGTTCTACCGCAAGAAGATGGATGATCTGGGCGTGGAGCCTGGAGATATAAAAGGAATAGAAGACATTAACAAACTTCCATTTACGACGAAGGAGGACTTAAGGGACAATTATCCATTCGGGCTTCTGGCAGTTCCTCAGGAAAAGATTGTAAGAGTACAGGGGACATCTGGAACCACCGGCAAGCTTACCCTGGCTTCCTATACCCAGAAGGACGTGGACGTATGGGGCGAGTGCGTGGCCAGAGGGCTTACAATGGCAGGGCTTGATGCAACGGACCGCATCCATGTGTGCTATGGATATGGGCTCTTTACAGGAGGCATGGGACTGGACTTTGGAGCAAAGGCACTGGGGGCTATGGCAATTCCGATGTCAGCCGGCAATACGAAGCGCCAGCTGATGTGCATGGAAGACTTCGGGGCAACCGCATTTGCCTGCACGCCTTCTTATGCGCTGTATCTGGCTGAGGCAGCAGAGGAAGCAGGCGTTGTAGACCATCTTCAGTTAAAAGCCAGCATTAACGGCGCAGAGCCGTGGACGGATGAGATGCGTAAGAAGATTGAGGGAATCCTCCACATCAACAGTTTTGATATCTATGGGCTGTGCGAGATTACCGGACCTGGCGTTGCCATGGACTGCATCCACCATAAAGGACTGCATGTATATGAAGATTATTTCTATCCGGAGATCCTGAATCCGGCTGACCATACCGCATGCGCGGACGGTGAGACAGGAGAACTTGTCTTCACCACTCTTGCCAAAGAAGGCATGCCGTTAATTCGCTACAGGACCAAAGATTTGACGAGCATTGAGTACAGCATCTGCGAGTGCGGAAGAACGCTTCCGAGAATCCAGAAGTTTACCGGACGGACGGATGACATGAAGGTTATCCGCGGCGTCAATGTATTCCCGACACAGGTTGAGACAGCTCTTCTTTCTATGGGCGGCGGCGTAGCGCCTCACTACATGCTGATTGTAGACCGGGAGAATAACCTGGACGTACTTACGGTAATGGTAGAGGTTGACGAGAAGTACTTCTCAGATGAGATCCGTAAGCTGGATGAACTTAAGAACAGAGTCGGGGCCGTATTAAAACAGGCATTGGGCCTGGCAGTAAAAGTAAAACTCGTAGAGCCTAAGACAATCCAGAGAAGCGAAGGCAAGGCAAAACGTGTAATTGACAACAGAGACCTGTAAAAGGAGGGGAATAGAAGATGGGTATGAGCAATACGATTCAGCAGTTATCAGTATTTATGGAAAATAGGGAAGGACGTCTGGATGAGATACTAAAGATCCTTTCAGAGGCAGGCGTCAATATCGTGGCACTTAGCCTGGCAGACACCTCAGAGTACGGCATGCTCCGCATGATCGTATCAGATCCGCACAAGGGACGCGCGGCGCTGAAAAATGAAGGAATCACCGCCATGCTGACGGATGTGGTGGCGCTTAGGGTTCCACATGCCACAGGCTCCCTCAGCAAAGCAATGCACCAGATTGTAGAGGGAGAAGTAAATATCGAGTATATGTATGCATTTGCCAACGGAAGCGATGCTGCGGCAGTGCTTAAGAGCGATGATCCAGCGAGAGTAATCGATATCCTAAAAGGCAGCGGGTTCGACGTATACAGCGCGGACGAGGCATACAGGGCTAATATGTAAGAATGGTTTTTAATCAAAAAGATATCAATATATCAGATTTTAGCAGATCCATTAAGAGTTGTCGGGCATCTTCGTAAAGTTTCTTAAGAGGGACGTTTTCGGAATGCCCTTCATTGATGAATCCCACCATGCCATAGCAGAGGAAGCCGGCGATTCTCTGGGGAGAATACTTTAACTTCATGACCCGGCTTTCTTTGGCGGTATGCATTTCTACCGTCTGAAGCACATAGTTGTAGAAACTGAAGGCCAGATGGGGATTCTCGTCAGGAGCCGTGTGGCGGAAGAAATCCAGATTGTCGTAGAACAGGATCAGGATGCTGTCCAGCACGTTGCAGTAGCTGACCACAGGATCCATCTGCTGGTTATTTTCTATCTGCATGCCTTCGTAAATCTTCGTTCCGGCCTCAATCATGTCCATGAAAATATCGTCTGCCAGAGCATATTTATCACTGTAATGGGTATAGAATGTAATGCGGCTCGTGTCTGCACGGGTGCACAGTTCGGTGACGGAGATACGTTCAAAAGGCATATCCTGAAGCATGTCTATCAAAGTGCGTTTGAGATTTCTTTTTGTCTTCTTTATGCGGCGATCTTCCATAAGTTTACACTTCCTTGAATTTGTATAGATAACTGACAGATCCCGGAATTTGTCAATTGTTAAGAAACCGGGCACTGTGCTATAATTTTAACACGTGTAATAATAATGGTCAACGTGTAAAGGAAACAGATGAGGTTATCAGGAGGTTAAGATGTCTGATATTGCAGTAATGACAGACAGTAATTGTGGATTGATGCCGGAAGAAGGCAGGAGATATGGAATCTGCATTTTGCCTATGCCGGTATTGATAGACGGAAATACATATTATGAAGGAGTAGACATTACGTCAGAGATGTTTTACGAAAAGCAGAAGGCAGGCGCCTTGATTACTTCGTCCCAGCCTTCGCCTGGAGACGTGATGGGGATGTGGGACCGGCTTCTTAAGGAGCATGACGAGGTGGTATATATTCCGATGTCCAGCGGGCTTAGCCAGTCCTGTGCAAGCAGCATGTCGTTCGCTAGGGAGGAAAAGTATAAAGATCGCGTATTTGTGGTGGATAACCATAGAATATCGGTGACGCTTACCCACGCCGTGCTGGATGCGCTTAATCTGGCAAAGCAAGGGAAGAGCGGTGCGAAGATCAAAGAGATTCTCGAGCAGGAAGCCATGGATTCCACCATCTATATTGCTGTGGATACGCTGGAATATCTCAAGAGAGGCGGAAGGGTGACCGCGGCCGGCGCGGCTATCGGAACGGCTCTTAATATTAAGCCGGTGCTTACGATACAAGGAGACAAGCTGGATGCATTTGCTAAGGTAAGAGGAATGAAGTCGGCATTTCGCACCATGTGCAAGGCGCTTCATAAGGATATAGAGACCAGATTCTCACATCTGTATGAAAAAGGGCTGCTTCAATTGGGAATTGCCAACACGTGGATGGATACGGAAGCGATAGAAAGATGGAAGCAGGCGCTGACTTTAGAATTTCCGGGAATGGAACTGACCCATATACCGCTGACGCTCAGCATCGGCTGCCATACAGGCCCGGGGGCTCTGGGAATCGGAACTGTCAGAAAACATGTACTATGAAAGGAACTTCAGCCTATGATAGAAAAGGCTGGAGTTTTTACTTTTCTTACCGCAATATTCATGTTATCCTAGAAAGAAATAGTAAGAATTATGCCTGAAAAGGCCGTCTGAAAAGGGGGCAACCACAGGTTGACAAATTACCAAGCGCTGTTTTCTTGTGGATTGGACAGACATCTACTATTCTATATGCATCAAAAGGAAAAGGCAGGGAAACTATATGGAATTTTCTGAGAAATTAATACAGCTTAGAAGGAAACAGGGGATGTCCCAGGAGCAGTTAGCGGATCGTCTGGGGATCACGCGCCAGTCTGTCAGCAAATGGGAATCCGGCAGCGCCGCGCCGGAATTATCCAAATTAATCACGCTGTCAGAGATGTTCCAAGTGAGCATAGACTACCTGGTAAAAGATGCCGAAGAACCGAAAGGGGCAGAGAAAGAAGAAAGCAGGCGCTTGGAAGAAAAGGTGGACAACATCGTCCGGTATATGAAAGGATATCATTACACAAGCAAGGCCATGATAAAAGGCGTGCCTTTTGTATGCGTCCGGCTATCCAGGCGGCTCGGTAAGGAAGGGGTGGCGAAAGGGATTATTGCCGTCGGAAACGTGGCCATTGGCGTGCTGTCGTTTGGCTGCATCTCCGTGGGAGTCATCAGCATTGGCTGCCTGGGCTTCGGAATTCTGGCATTGGGGTGCATCGCCGTTGGCTTGATGGCCCTAGGGGCAATGGCAGCCGGAATCGTAGCGATCGGTTCCCTGGCGATCGGGATCTATGCGGCTGGCGCGGCGGCGTTTGGAAAAGAAGTCGCGATAGGAGCCGCTGCACATGGAAATACAGTGATTGGAGAGTCCGTGAAGGGGGCACATTGCCTCAGATGGTACAGCGGACTTAGCGCAGAGGAGGCCGAGCGGTTTATTCTGGAAAGCCATCCCCGCCTGTGGAGTCCTCTGCTTAAGTTTCTCGCCGCAATAGCCGGCAGCATGGGAAGATAAGGGATAAGGCTATGAAAAAAGAGGAGATAAGGATGAATTTTTTAGAAGAACGTATATTGAAGGATGGAATTGTAAAAGATGGAAATGTGCTCAAGGTGGACAGTTTCCTGAATCATCAGATGGATATCGCTCTGTTTAATGAGATTGGAAAGGAATTCAAGAAACGATTCAAAGGAAATAAGATTAATAAGATCCTTACCATCGAAGCGTCCGGGATCGGAATCGCCTGCATCGTGGCACAGCATTTCGACGTGCCGGTGGTGTTTGCCAAAAAGGCTAAGAGCATCAATCTGGAAGGCGAGATGTATGTGGCGGAGGTAGAGTCGTTTACCCATAATTGCAAGAATCAGGTGATCGTAGCCCAGAAGTTCCTCGGTGAAAAAGACCATGTCCTGATCATTGATGATTTCCTGGCAAATGGCTGCGCGCTTCAGGGACTGATCCAGATCGTGCAGTCCGCGAAAGCCACGGTGGAGGGAATCGGGATCGCCGTGGAAAAAGGCTTCCAGCCAGGGGGAAGGATCATCCGGAATCTGGGAATCCAGCTGGAATCGCTGGCGATCGTGGAACGCATGGATTCTACGACCGGCGAGATTGAATTCAGAGTGCAAGAAGGATAGAAAGAAGATGGAAAAGACAATCTTAGTGGTGGAGGATGACCGGGGACTTAACCAGGGCGTGGCTATGGCCCTTAAAAATCCACAGTATCATTTCCTGCTGGCTTATACATTGAAAGAAGCCTTTGAATACTGGAAGGACGATCAGATCGACATGGTCATTCTGGACATCAATCTGCCAGATGGTAGCGGCTATGGATTCTTAGAGTCCGTACGGAAGGAATCGCAGATTCCTGTGATCATGCTGACAGCCAATGACATGGAGATCGACGAAGTGCGAGGCATCGAGATGGGTGCGGATGATTACATTACGTAGCCTTTCAGTCTGATGGTCCTTCGGGCCAGAGTAGAGCGCCTGTTTGCCAGAGTGGGCAGACAGGAAGGCAAGGAGTATCAAGAGGAAGGATACCGATTTTCCTTTGACCGCCAGGAATTTGCTGTGGAGGGAAGACCTGTTGAATTAAGCCGGACGGAACAGAAACTTCTGCGGATGCTGGTTACGCGTCCGGGACAGACGCTTACCAGAGAGATTCTCAATGAGGGGATCTGGCAGGAAGGCTCGGACTATATAGATGAGAATGCTTTGTCAGTTACTGTGGCAAGGCTTAGGAAGAAACTTAAACTTTCGCAAGAGGAATGTCCGATACGTACGGTTTATGGAATAGGCTACGTGTGGGAGAGAGGGAAGGAGAAATGAGCATTTTGAGGACCGGGAGGACGCTTAAGCGTTTGGATGAGATGCTGACGGAAGCAATCGAGGGAAGGTTTGAAGAGGGAAAATACGATGAGACAGAACTTTCCAGGCTGGAATCCCGGTGGAAGGAGTATCTGACCACATCCAAACTGTCGGTAGAAGCAGCCAGAAGGGAGAGGACGGATATCAAGTCTATCCTGTCCGACATCTCTCATCAGACGAAGACGCCGCTTTCGAACATCATTCTATATAGCGAACTGCTAAAAGAGCAGCCGCTTACCCCGGAGGGGCTGGAGATTGCGGAACAGCTTGGCGGTCAGGCTAAAAAATTGGAATTCCTAATCCAGGCACTGGTCAAGATGTCCCGGCTGGAAAGCGATATTCTGGAAGTAAAGCCTAAAAAGCAGCCTCTGGCGCCGCTGGTGGAGCGGGCCGTAAGGGACGTATCATCCAAAGCCAAGAAGAAATCTATTACGATTAAGCAGGAACCATTCGGCGAGATTCAGGCAGTGTATGATTTGAAATGGACCCGGGAGGCGCTGTTTAATATCCTTGACAACGGCGTGAAATATTCTCCGCCCGGGAGCGCCATCACAATAAGCGTGAAAACTTACGAGATGCATGTCTGCATCCAGGTGGAAGACGAGGGCCCGGGGATACCGGAAGAAGAACGGACCAAGATCTTTCAGCGGTTTTACCGCAGGGAAGTCAACCAGCAGGAAGAAGGCGTAGGCATCGGCCTGTACCTGGCCCGGGAGATCCTCAGAAAGGAAGACGGATATATCAAGACAGGCTCGGGGCACGGAAAAGGAACGGTCTTCGGGATATATCTGGGAATTGATGAATTCTTTCAGAATTGTTAGAATCCGGACAGAATGTGGTAAGACTTATCCTGTAATATGTTAGATAGCAAAGGAGATTGTACTTCAGTGCAGTCTCCTTTTCTTAAAAAAGAAGCAGGAGGCGTTATGTAATGGCAATATTGAAGACAGAAAACCTGAAGAAATATTATGGGAAAGATACGACACTGGTGAAGGCCCTAAACGGGGTGGACTTGGAAGTGGAAAAAGGAGAGTTCCTGTCCATCGTGGGAACCAGCGGCTCGGGAAAGTCTACGCTCCTTCATATGCTGGGAGGCCTGGACCGTCCTACCAGCGGCAAGGTATATGTAGATGGCAAGGACATCTTCAAGCTAAAGGATGAAGAACTGACCATCTTCCGCAGAAGAAAGATTGGCTTCGTGTTCCAGAACTATAATCTGGTCCCTATATTAAATGTATATGAGAACATCGTGCTGCCAATGGAGCTGGATGGAACCCGGGTGGATCAAAAATATGTAAAAGAGGTTATAAAAACGTTGGGATTGCAGGAAAAGATCTACAGCCTTCCATCCCAGCTCTCCGGCGGTCAGCAGCAGAGGGTTGCCATCGCCCGGGCGCTGGCGGCAAAGCCAGCCATCATCCTGGCAGACGTAAACTGTACCCATTGTACTTGCTGTGCATAGAGTATATACAGTCAGAAAACAAGGGAATATAGGTACAGGATACACAGGTGATAAGAAAATATGTGTATATAGTGAATAAAAGATTTGAGTATGATTGGTATTGGAAAGGAAATCCAAGAACCAGTCTTTTTTTATGAATATGGAAGGATTGTTGTGTAATTGGGAACAAAGGGAAAAGTCGTTGTATAGTTGTACCAGATCCAGAGCGAAGTTTTTTAGTAAGTTTAATGAATAGCTTTTTATGAGAATTATGGTAAAGTGTTGGCTGGAAAAGTAAAAGGGAAGGAGTGAGAATAATCAAAAATGCTATTCAAAAAATTCCTTGGATAAAAGAATCAGATATGGATGTGGATAAACGAATTGTTGAATATCTAAAAGAGCATAATCAGGAATATATGGATTTAGGAAAAGAAGTTGATAAAATTCTTGATGATTATCCAATTTTGTCACAGCTTTTAGATAAGGAAAATGCAATTACATTGACGGAAGAGCAGCACAAAGCATACCGAAAATATATTTTCCTGAAGGAAGATATGGAAAATTTGGAGCGGAGTGGAAGATACCTTATGGGACAGGCAGACATGATACCTTACATGATTGTGATGAGTCAAATCGAAAGGAAGCTGGAAAAAGATAATGGAAACTATAAAGAATTGAAAAAGACACAAAAGGATTTGTTTATGAAGGGATTACGTGATGGATATAAGCTGGCACAGATTTTGAAAGAAGAATAGATATTTGTTTCTTCTGGATAAGAGAGCCGAGGCCGCCAGAGAGCGCAAGATGTTCCGGTATAAGGCGTTTTACTCCCTCGATTGTAACGATGGAATCGAAAATGCCGCTATCGGCTGGGCACAGCCATCGCCGGAGGATCATCTGATAGAAAAAGAAGAATTAGCCGAATACGAAGAACTGATACGGCGGTTGTATGAAGCCATTTCTTCTCTGCCGCCTATGCAGGCCCGCCGTGTCCACGCCCGCTATATGCTGGGTATGAAAGTGAAAGATATTGCCGCAATGGAGGGCATCACGCCATCACAGGCGGGAAAATCCATCCACGCCGCACTGCGGAGGCTGCGCCGGTATTTTGCGTGTCGGAAATGGACGGTCAATCTATGAGCGTTTCCAAAGAAAAGAGGTACATGATATGAACGAAAAAAATACAGCCCAAACCCCAAAAGAGGAACGGGAGGAAGTCCTGAAGGAGATCCGGCAGCTTGAAAACCGCAAGAAGATTTTGGAGAATACAAGGGAACCGGAAACCCTCATGTCCATATCATGCTGACGCTCCGGCCTCTGAAAGAAAATGGACAGTGGGGCGCAAAGTGCCGCAAGGCATACGATCTGGACGAGAATGGACAGCGTATCCCGGATGGGAAAGGCGGCTGGAAAAATCATCGGGAGGATACGACCGACTGGAACGATAAAGGGAATGTGGAGATTTGGCGGGCAGCGTGGGCGGCCTACACCAATCGGGCACTGGAATCTGCCGACAGACCAGAGCGCATTGACCACCGCAGCTACAAGCGGCAGGGCATTGATAAAATTCCCTCTGTCCATCTGGGGCCAGCTGCCAGTCAAATGGAAAAGCGCGGCATCCGCACCGACAAGGGGGAAGTAAACCGGCAGATTGCTGCTGACAACAAGCTGCTGAAAGAAATCAAAGCCCGTATTACCCGCCTTTATCGCTGGTCGAAAGCGGAAACGGAAAAACCACAAACACAGCAAAGTAGCTTGACCGCCTTATGGGAAGCCCAGCAGCAGTTGAACGCTCCCCGCACCCGCACCGGCAAAATCCGGGCTTTGCAGGAAAGCGCCGCACTATTCAGCTTTTTGCAGGCAAACGGCATCCAGTCTATGCAGCGGCTTCATGAAAAAATCTCTGATATGAACAGTCATTACTATGACCTGCGGGGAAAGATCGTCAAGGCCGAGCGCCGGATCGCCACCCTTACCGAGCGCGGAGAGATGTGGGAACAGTACAACCAGTACAAGTCCATCCACAAGTAGCTTGCCAAAGTAAAGCCGGAAAAGCGGGAACAGTTTGAGCAGCGCCACAGCCGGGAACTGATCCTGTATGACGCAGCAGCCAGGTATTTGAAAGAATTGAAAGACTGCGGCGAGGCAATCACCCCGAAGGCATGGCAGCGGGAGATCGACCAGCTGGCCGCCGGAAAGCAGACGGACACGCTTGCCATGAAATCCATGCGGGAGGATTTGAAGGCAGTGGAACGGCTCCGCAAAACCGCCGAGCAGCTGTCCCGGCAGGAACGAAACAAGTCTCACGACCGGGAGCCGGAGCGGTAAGGGCTACCGCGTTTTGGCGTACCCCTGTCAAGGGCGTCGCGTTTCACGACATCCTTTTGCACATAGAAAAACCGCCGTACAGGTTTCCCCATACGGCGGCAGACTGTTTATTTGCCGAACAAGTCGCTGTGTGTGCCGGTGCGGGCCAGCGTCAGCACCAGAACATCATCCTCTATGCGGTAGACAAGCAGCCAGTCCGGGAGAATATGACATTCCCGATGTCCTGCCCAATCGCCGGACAGGTCATGGTCACGGTTCTTATCCGGCAGCGGTTCGCCCATCGCCAGCAGTGCTACGATCTGCTCCAGCAGCTCGATCTTCAAGCCACGCTTTATGGCTCGTTTGTAGTCTTTTTTGAAACTAGTCGTGTACTTGACGGTATATTTGGTTTCTCTCATCTTTTCAGGTCAGCAAACAACTCGTCAAGGTCATTGTAGCCCTTTACAGACGGGTCTTTTGCAATCCTTTCCGCTTCCAGCATGGCAGCAACCGTTTCTTTGTTCGGCTGTTCCAGCCTTACTTCAAAGGGAATGCCGCCCTCACGAAGCGACTGGCGCACAAAGATGTTAAACGCCGTAGTCAGGTTCATGCCAAGTTCCGAAAACAGTGCGTCCGCCTGGGCTTTCAAATCTGCGTCCATGCGGATACTGATGTTTGTGGTATTTCCAGCCATACGATCAACCCCTTTCTGCTGGCAATTATAGTATATGCCATTTGCACGAAGAAAACAATACTTTGCACGAATATTTAACAATAAATTCATTCAAGGAGGTTACACGCTTTATGCAAGAAATCACTTTACCTGTCACGATCCATCTGAATATCCGCCTGCTTCTTCCTCTGGTGCAGCCGGAACCGGCAGATACGGACAGCCGCCCGGAGGCTCAACACTGCCACAGCTGCGGTGGATGTGGAAACTGCCGCTATGAAGAACAGCAAGACTGAAGCTATCCCCGTCATGGATTACCGCCAGTATCGCAGAGCGCGGAGGCTGGTGCATGAGTGCTGCAACTACATCGACGGAAACTGTATCGCCCTGGACGATGGGGAGGAATGTGTCTGTGTCCAGTCTATTTCCTACTCCCTGTTGTGCAGGTGGTTTCGGGCGGCAGTGCTGCCGCAAGATAAGGAACTGGAAACGGCTCTGTTCTATCGGCTGAATGCTAAGAAATGCGCCGTATGCGGGGCGCTGTTTACCCCCGCTTCTAACCGGGCCAAATACTGCCCGGAATGTGCCGCGCGCATGAAGCGGATCAACGCCGCAAAGCGCAAGCGGAAACAACGGGCTAAATGTCACGCTTTAGGGGCTGAAAAACCCTTGTAAATCAAGGCTTTTTTCGAGGGTGTCAAAGGCAGTCTGATAGATTTATCCTCTGACCCCTAAAATGTCCTTAAAATGCGTACAGAATCCCAAGAGAACCCCCAAGGAGGAACCCTATGTCAGACAATCGAAAATATTATTACCTGAAACTCAAAGAAAACAATTTTGACGATGATTCCATCGTGCTGCTGGAAAGTATGCAGGACGGTGTGCTGTATTCTAACATTCTGCTCAAGCTGTATCTGAAATCGCTGAAACATGGCGGACGGCTCCAGCTTGACGAGGACATCCCTTACACGGCGCAGATGATTGCCACCATCACCCGCCAGCAGATCGGCACTGTGGAGAGAGCCTTGCAAATCTTTCTGAAGCTGGGGCTTGTGGAAGTGCTGGACAGCGGCACATTCTACATGAGCAACATCGAACTTTTGATAGGCCAGTCCTCTACCGAGGCCGAGCGAAAGCGGGCTGCGAGGCTTCAAAATAAGGCGCTTTCTGCACCCCGGACAAGCGGCGGACATTTGTCCGACATTCGTCCACCAGAGATAGAGATAGAGTTAGAGAAAGAGTTAGAGAAAGAGAAAGAGATAGAGATGGACAAGCTGAAGCTCTCGCTTCAGGGATATAATTACGGGAATAGATACATAACATGGGCAATCCGGAATCATGGAGGCTACAGTGCGGCCAACGCTCTGCAGTTTTCTCAGGAACAGGCTGCCGCTTATGGATGGGAACGGTATGGAGATCCGGAGTATGTGCCTCATGTTTTAAGATATTATTCGGGTGGAGGTCTGTTTGCCGGACTATTCGGAAACCAGCAGATCGTTACCATAGCAAAGAGCCAGCTTGGAAATGAAGGCGGTCAGAAGTTCTGGTCGTGGTGGGGATTTACCCAGAGGGAAGAATGGTGTGCCTGCTTTGTCAGTTGGTGTGCGGAACAGGCAGGACTACTTCAAAATGGAGCAGTACCGAGGTTTTCGTATTGCCCGGATGGAGTGGACTGGTTTCAGGCGCAGGGGAAATGGCAGGCGGCAGGGAGTATTCCAGCAGCGGGAAGTATTATCTTTTTTGACTGGGATCATGATGGCGTCAGTGATCATGTAGGAATCGTGGAAAGCTGTGATGGAACGACAGTCTATACGGTGGAAGGAAACTTTGGGGATGCGGTTGAGGAGAATAGTTATACGGTTCAATCAACATCTATCATGGGATATGGAATTGTTGGAACTAAGTAATCGATTTATTAGGGAGTAGCAAAAGAAAAGACCTGAACATGAATAGGAAATTTTCACTACAAAAGGCAATAAAAAATGTAGCGTGCCGGAAAAGTTTTTAGTATAATTTAAATGAAATTTTTTGTAGTGAGGGTAATACGATGATACATGTAGCGATTTGTGATGATGAAAAAGAATTTGTATCAGAAATGAGAGGATTGATAGAGCGTTATTCGGAAGAAAAGCAGAATGAAATTCGTATTTCTTCTTTTGCGAATGGTTTGGAATTAATGGAGCATTATGATAAAACTATAGATTTGATTTTTCTTGATATACAGATGAAGGGAATGGATGGATTAAAAGCAGCAGAAAAGATCTGCCAACAGGATGAGGAAGTTGGTATTATATTCCTTACATCTTTAAAACAATATGCATTGGAGGGATACAAATATCGGGCAGTAAATTATATTGTGAAACCGATGAAATATATTCGATTGAAGGTTGAGCTGGATCGGTGGATAGAGAGGTTTCGGAACAAAAATCCGCATATTGTAGTAACAAACGATAGTGGTACATTTAAGGTAATGCTGAATACACTTCATTATGTGGAAACATATAAGAGAAATCTTTTATTACATACGGATGATGGAGAAGTAATTTCATATAAAAATATGAAGGAACTGGAAAAAGAGTTAGTACCTTATGGGTTTTATCGGTGTCATGTGGGATTTCTTGTAAATATGGAGTTTGTAAAACGAGTAGAGAAGTTGAATATAGAATTAACTTCTGGTGAAACCATTTATGCCAGCAAACCCAAAAAGAAGGAATTTATGGAAGCAATGGCTGAGTATTGGGGGAAAAGGCTGTGATCGTTTTAGAAACTTTATACCGGTTGATAGACTTACTTTATACTATGGTGTTATTGCTTATTTTTTGTGAAACACTGACTATTCGCAAAAATAAAATTTTGCAGATATTAGCACTTTGCCTTTTATGGTTTATAGGAACTGTGCCGATATATTCTCATGATGTGAGAAGCGTGATTATTGCCTTAGTTGAATTTATTGTATTTTTGGCGATTTTCTTCAATGACGGGTGGGTTAAAAAAGTTTTGATGCTTTCATTTTTTTATCCATTCATTGTTTCGATAAATTATTTGATGATAAATCTTTCTGAGAGAATATTCTATGCAGTTACTAGTGTAGAGCGGACAGCAGACTGGACGCAAGAAGTAATTTTGATAGATAAGAGTATTATTTGTTCATTTTCTTTTGTTCGGCTCCTGCTAGGGATTGGTTTTTATTTATATTTGCGTAGATATTTAAGAGAAATTTCGGAAATGATGCCAGATAAGATTTGGAAAGTCTTGGCTACGATATTGATAATGCCGCTTTCTTCAATTCTAGGAATAGTTTATTTCTTTCCAGAAGGAACGGTATTCTTATATCCGATTTGTATCGTAACTATAATTACTGAATTTGCATGCATTTATCTTTCGGCTTATATCTGCAGAAAGATAGTATCTGAAAATGAAGCTCGTGAATTGAGAATGAAGCAGGTGTTTTATGAAGAACGTCTAAAAGAAGAAGATCGTATTCGTTCAATTTATCATGATCTGAAAAATCATTTGTTAATTTTACAATCGAGGGTAACTAATGGAGAAGAAACTCAGGAAATGATTCAATCTTTACAGAAACAAATATCAGATTATGAGAATTATG
This sequence comes from [Clostridium] scindens ATCC 35704, assembly GCF_004295125.1. Lineage (NCBI taxonomy): Bacteria > Bacillati > Bacillota > Clostridia > Lachnospirales > Lachnospiraceae > Lachnoclostridium > [Clostridium] scindens. The sequence goes on from NZ_CP036170.1 coordinate 2,327,681, forward strand.
TAGAAACAGGGAATTCCTTTTTAGATGTGATATTTGGGGATAAAATGAAAATGGCGAAAGAGAAGAACATTGATTTTCATTCTGAGATTGATTTTTCTAAAGGAGATTTTTTAGATGGTCTGAGTGTTAGCACCATATTTGGAAATGCTTTGGACAATGCGATAGAAGCGTGTGAAAAAATTTCTGAAGAAGAGCGTTTTATTACTGTTAGAGGCAGTGTAGAACAAAGTTTCCTTGCCATCCAGATTGAAAATGCTGCGTGTCAGAATGATTGCGGACAGAGTGTGAATACTACAAAAAGTGATAAGTTCCTGCATGGCTTTGGAAAACAGAATATTCAAAGGGCAGTAGAAAAATATGATGGTAATGTTGCATGGGGGTATAAAGACGGAATTTATACGTTGTCTATCCTGATTCCTCTGGCGAAGTAAAATAAAATATTGAATGCAGATAAGCTGTATACGGTTCAGTCGTATATGGCTTTTCTTTATGAAAAATTATGAGAGGTCAAATTGCGCATTGTAGAGGTCAAACAACGCATCTGGCATTGAAAAATTCTGCTGAAAAAATATACTGAAATCAAAGAAACTAAAGGAGGAATATTTACATGAGCATTTTGGCTGCAAGAGAATTAAAAAAATATTATGGTAAGGGTGAGAGCCTTACAAAAACTCTGGATGGAGTCAGTCTGGATATAGAAAAGGGAGAGTTTGTAGCGATTATTGGAGCCTCTGGAAGCGGAAAATCTACTCTGCTTAACATGATTGGGGGATTGGATATATCTACTTCTGGGAAAGTAATGATTGGTGGGAAAGAGATGGATCAGTTGTCAGCAGATGAATTGACGGTATTTCGGCGGAGGAACATTGGATTTATTTTTCAAAATTACAACTTAATTCCAGTATTAAACGTGATGGAGAACATTACTTTGCCGATTGAGTTGGATGGAAAGAAACCGGATAAGAAGTTTATTCAGCAAATTATTGGATTATTGGGATTAACAGAAAAGGTTCAGAAAATGCCTTTCCAGCTTTCAGGAGGTCAGCAACAGAGAGTGGCAATCGCAAGGGCTCTGGCAAGTAAGCCGTCCATTATTCTCGCCGATGAACTGACTGGAAATCTGGATTCGGAAACTAGTGATGAGGTGATGAAATTATTAAAGATGACTAGTGAGAAATTTCATCAGACCATCATTATGATTACTCATAATCCAGAGATTGCAGAGCAGGCAGATCGGATGATTCGGATTGCAGATGGGAAAATTGTGGAAGGGGAATGTCATGCGGGAAGATAAGAAGATACAAAAACAGGCAATAGTCCGTCTGGTAAAAAAGAATTTCAAGAAAAACAGGTTAAGGAATATAGTTTTAATACTGGCAATTATGCTGGTTACGATTTTGATGACAGTTATGTTTGGCGTAGGCATCAGTATGATGGAAAATATGAGTCAGGCGAATTTGCGTATAAAGGGAACTGAGGCGAATGGACTTTTACTGAACTAAGGTAATGTAGATGAATATTTGCGGATTACGGATAAAATCATATATAATGATACTGAGAATATCCATAGAATGAAGAGAGCATATGACTCAAAAACAGAACTCTTAAATGAAAATCCTAATCCCCCAGCTATGCTGGGGAGAATGGAGTAAGCAGAAGCGTGTATGATATCAATAAAAAACCTCCTATGATACAATGAGAATGGTATCGCAAGCCAAACTCAAACATAGGAGGTGGTCCTTATGGACAATAAAAGTTTATCACACACAAGATGGAAATGCCAGTACCATGTAGTTTTTATACCTAAGTATCGCAAGAAAGTGTTATATGGGAAATTGAAAGTTGATGTACGAGAAATACTTAGCATCTTATGCCGCTATAAAAATGTGGAAATAGTAGCAGGAGCAGTATGCGATGATCATGTACATTTAAGTGTAGCGATTCCACCTAAAATCAGTATATCAGATTTCATGGGATATTTGAAAGGAAAAAGTACATTAATGCTATATGATAGGCATCCCGAATTACAAAGTAAGTGGGATAAGGCATTTTGGGCAAGAGGGTATTACGTAGAAACAATTGGTAATATTACAGACGAAGCAGTACAGAAGTATATTAAAGAGCAAGCAGAGGATTCAAGAAAAGAAGATTCAAGAGGTGCGGCTTTATAGCGGACCAGTAAAAGTGCTTGCGATACCGCCCTTCGGGGCGAGCAGTAACAATAGCCCTTTGGAGGGCTAAGGCTAAACCACCACTTGAAGTGGTGGTTGTAACTAATCATTCCCATACTTTTTTCGATTATTTCGCCACCCAGATAAGGTATAATATGGGATTCCCAACTGAGCCGCAGCTGCTTTGACTCCGATCTCATCGGATAACTTTACTGCTTCATCTTTAAATGATTTGTCGTATTGCATTATCTCACCGCACGTTCAGCGGTATTATTCGGGTGGGGGCTTATTTGCCGGTCTATTCGGGAATGACCAGCTTGTGACGATCGCAAAAAGCCAGCTTGGGAATGAGGGCGGAGAGAAATATTGGTCATGGTATGGATTTGCACAGAGAGAAGAATGGTGCGCTTGTTTTGTCAGCTGGTGCGCGGATCAGGCCGGACTGATCCAGAGCGGAGCAGTCCCGAAATTTTCTTTATGCAGCGCCGGTTTGGAGTGGTTTCAGAGCAAGGGGAAATGGCAGGCTGCCGGGAGCGTGCCAAGCGCTGGAAGTTATGTCTTTTTCGATTGGGATTCTGACGGAACGTGCGACTATGTAGGAATCGTAGAAAGCTGTGACGGTACGGTTTTACATACGATAGATGGAAATAGCGGCGATGCGGTAAAACAGAACACTCATTCAGTAAATGCAACGTCTATTATGGGATATGGAATAGTTAGTGGATAAAAATCCTCTAACTATTCCAATAAAAGCCAGTACATTCAGCGCCACGCAGATTTATCCTATCATTTTTATACTATTTATTCTGCTCAGAGAAATGCTGATGAGGCGCATATTTCTGCCTGTATTCACTGGGGCTGAATCCAGTGTATTTCTTAAAAATAGAAGAAAAATAGGTCGCATCATTGTAACCAACCTGATTTGCAATTTCATATGTGAGCATATTGGAGTCTTTTAAGTACTCTTTCGCCTTTTCAATCCGGGTTTTATTTACATATTCAGTCAGAGATTCATCACAATATTTTTTAAACGTACGGCTCAGATGAGAAGCTGATATATGTAAATGCTCGGCAATGACTTCCAAAGATAAAGCGGTCGCTAAGTTTTGATGGATAAATTTTATCGTGTTTTCAATGATCCTGTTCTGCGTGCCGTTAGAACCATTGAACTGATTTTTCGTATATTGAAATAATTCATTTACCGTGTTTTCCAGTATGAAAATATCCGGAGCGGAGTGGATCCTTGCAAGCAGCTCGCTGGATGGCGGTATGGCTTCTCTTTTTTTGAGAACGCGGTAACAGATATAATATATCTGAAAACAAATATTTTTGGTCTCTATGGACGATACAAAGTTGCTTTTAAATTTAGAAAAAATATTTTTTAAAACCTGTTCTGCATCTTCAAATAAGCGGTTGAAAAGATGGTTTTCAAATTCGAACAGATCAAAAGTATTTTCAGCGGTCAGATCATACTCTGAAGATTCTACACAATCAGAAAAAAGAAAAATATTTTTTTCTGAATAAAAATTTTGCGTTAAGGCATGAATAGATTCCGCCACGGCAGAACGAAAATCCGCAGCGCCCCGGTGGCAATGGCTGATGCCGATCGCTACGTGCTTAGAATCTAACATTTCTGTAATCGTACTGATCTCCTGACAGTTTTGCAGTATATGTTCAGGTATTTGTCCCTCAAATTTTTCCAAAAAGTAAATAGTTATGATCAGATTATTATAACGGTAACAGTAGGCGTTTTTCTTCTCGTCAATGATTATTTTTTTCAATGCAGTAATATCGTTTTCCAGAGGAACCAATTGAAATGCGGCGACATAATAATCGTTTAAACTCAAATTCAGTTTAGACAGCCGCTTCACAAAAGACGGGACATAGGGCATGGTCGTCATTTCGAGCAGCAGCTGGTCGCGGAGAAAAGCAATTTCTTCTTTGGCAATGGAGGAACGGTTTCTTGAGATTATGATTTGTTCCTGCGCCTTTTTGACCGCGTCAAATAAATCTCTTTTATTTGTTGGTTTTACAATAAAAGAAACGACGTCGTATTTTATAGCGGTTTTCGCGTATTCAAAATCTGCATATCCGGTAAGGATGATCACTTTTATCTGCGGATATTCGTCGTGTATGAACCGTGCAAGTTCCAAGCCGTCCGCTCCCGGCATTTTAATATCTGTCAGGACGATATTAACGTCACTATTTTTTAGAAAGTCCATTGCGGCCAGACCGTTTTCAACGGCTCCGACAACCTGACAGTCTAAAGAGTCCCAATTCATAAAATTGGTGATGCCTTTTCTCATAGTAGCTTCATCGTCAACAACTAATATTTTAAAGATCATGTAAAGATACCCCTCCCCCCCGTGAAATAGGTATTTTGAATGATATGCTTGTACAGACGCCGGGCGTACTGTCAATACTTAAATGCGCCATGTCTCCATACAGCAGGAAAAGCCGTCTGTCCAGGTTTTTCAGACCGATATGTGTATGACTGTCGGTATCAGAGGAGGCAATGTCCCTGACCTGAAAGTCTTTCGGGAATCCGACTCCGTTATCAATGATCGAGATTTCCATACAATGATCGTCAGTTTCTAAAATTTGCACGATTAATTTCCCTTTGCCCGTTTTTGGCTCCAACCCATGTACGATCGCGTTTTCCACGAGCGGCTGGATACTGAAACAGGGGATTAGAAAGTGCATAAGCGTTTCCGGCACGCGGATATCGCAGGAAATTTTATCTTCAAAGCGCTGCTGTTGTAAATAAATATAAAATTTCACATATCTTAGTTCTTTTTCAAGAGCAATACAGTCCTGTTCTTTGGACAGAGTGTTAGCCTTTAAAAATTCGCCTAATGAGATTACCATCTGATAGATTTCCTCGTTATCACTGATCTGTGCTTTCCATGCGATCGTGTTTAAAGTATTCAGCAGGAAATGTGGATTCATCTGTGTCTGCAGCGCATGGATTTCCGAATTTTTAAGTAATAATTGTTTTTGGAAAATATCATTATAATATATATCCAGTTGTTTCAGCATTTTGTTAAACGAATCCGCCCAGACATCAAACTCACGGTATATTTTCATTGGCGGCAAAGCGCTCTGTTTCTTTTCGGATATCTGATTAATATTGTAAATCATTTTATCTATTGGTTTTGTAATCGCGCGGCTGATCGCAATAGCGGTAAACAGACCGATCAGAACGATCCCCGTTAACAATAGTAAATAAGATTTCAGGATACTGTTCAGGTCGGCAAACATTAAAGATTTCGGCGCGGCGACGCTGGAAGTCAGATCAAGTCCCGACAGTTCCTGTGAAGCGACGAAATATTCCCTGTCATTTAAGCGGGCTGTCTGGAATGAAAGTTCTCCGATCCTCTGCCCGTGTTCTTTGAGCGCCATACATTCCTTCTCCATATCAGGATCAGAGAAAACAGCCATAGAGGAATTATACAGGCACAGAAACCAGGACGGATCCAGATCTTTGGTGTGGTAAGATAAGAATCTGTCTTTATCAATATTAATTATGAAAGTTCCAATATAGTTTCCGGTGTTAGAGCTAAACAGGTTCCGGATAAAATAGATATTTCCATCGTCCCGGGGCAAAGTCTGACAGATCAGTTTCGGTTCTTTTTTGTCCAGCGTTTTTAATAGTTCCCGGCATTGAAACTCCGCAGGCTCAGGAGAACTGGAGGTTCCAATCTTAAAAATGGTCTCGTCCTGTGAAATAATATAAATGCTGTTAGTAAAATTTTTGCTTGCAAGAGACGTACTATAATATAAGTAGGACATCTGTTTCTCGATCTGCAGCCTGTTTTCAGCCGATTGCTTACCGGTATCTACGGATTCCAGAGGTTCCGAGATAATGGTATCTGCTAAATAAAGCGGGATAATAGAATCAATCAGGTCTATTTGCTCAATAAATTGATGGTTTATTAACTCCAGGTTTTGTGTAATACTGTTTTCATAATTTTCAGTTAAAATCGCAGATGTTCTTGAATAACAAAACCAGATTGAGCATAGCAAGACGACGGTTACAATGATAGAAATCGCGGCGGTTATAAACGTACGGAGAGATGGTATTTTTGTTTTTTTATATTTATCCATAGTCATATAAATCACTCTTACTCGGTTATTATCGTAAAATAATTATGACATATCCAAAATGAAGATTCAATGTATGTCAAATAAAATGCGGAAATATTCAAATGAAACAACAAAATATTAAAAGAATCAGAATTTCATATATTTTTTTCAAAAATATGACATCTGTTTTGAACTTTAAAATGTAAGAAAAAGGCAATGTAATTTATTAAAAAAATATAAAATTGAATATATAATAAATGTAAATTTATTACGTGAGGAGGAAAAATTATGAAACGTAAATTTGTGAAAAGGTTAATGGCATCTGCCCTGATCGGCAGTATGGCGCTTGGACTTGTTGCCTGCAGCGGCGGCGACAAAGACAAGGAATCCTCAGATGATTCAGGGAAAATAGTACTGAATGTCATCAACTATCATGTCGGAACAGATTATGCGGCAGATTACTACTCATATCTGTTTGAAGAATTCCAGAAAACTGAGGCGGGTAAGAATGTAGAATTCAATTTCGAGGAAATTCCTACTACCGACGCGTATAACCAGAAGATCAAACTGCTGATCTCCAGCGGCGATCTGCCGGATATTGTGTTCAACGGCGGAAACAATATCACAGAATTAGCGGCAAAATCAGGAAAGGTAGCAGATTTAACACCGTACTTTGATGAGGATCCGGAGTGGAAAGCGCTCTTTGATGATACGTCATTAGAGTTTAACACCGTAGACGGCAAGATTTACGGCGTTCCGGTTTCTAAAGAGATCTCTTACATATATTATAATAAAGAACTGTTTGAAAAGGCAGGGATCGAAGCTCCGGAAACAGCATTCGCATCCTGGGACGAGTTTTTTGAAGTATGCGATCAGTTAAAAGCAAAAGGAATCACCCCGCTTGGAATGGATACCGCGGATTCAGGCTGGCTGACAAACCTCTGGATGAGCGCGTTGATCGGAACGAACGGTGAAGCTGGAAATGAGTGGATGAATACCATGTATCCAACAGATTTCAATACGCCGGAAGTAGAGGCTGCCGCTGAGAAGATCCAGACAATGTTCAAAGAATATACGACGGCAGACGCAGTTGGCGGGAAATATGATCCGATGGCAACACATTTCTTTAACGGCGAAGTAGCAATGTTCCCGAATGGTCCATGGATGATCCCGGACTTCCGGGAGCCGGAGAAAGCGCCGGAAGGATTTTATGATAAAGTTGGTATCATGTTAATGCCTGGCAACGGTATGGAAATGGTTCCGACACCTGGCGATATGGTAGGAGCAACAGAGAAAGAAAAGATTGAAGCGGCAGTCGCATTCCTGAAATTTGAAACAAGTCCTGAGAACCAGATTAAGGCGCTTGAAATGACAGGTCTTCAGCCTGTATCAAACGATCTGGAAATTCCAGACACATTGACAGAGAGCGATCCTCTTATGGCGCAGGTATTAGAAATTCAGAATAAAGCAGAAGTTACTTATGGACAGAATCAGGCATATTGGTATCAGAATACGATCGATACATTTTCAACAGAGCTTCCGGAACTTGCATACGGAAATATTACACCAAAGGAATTCTGCGAGAAATTGACAGAGTCAGCGGCAAAAAATCAGGAATAGCTTGAATGAGTGAAAGGTCCGCAAGTATTCAATACTTGCGGACCTTCTTTTGTAGGAGGTAGAACGTATGAAGGTAAAGAATAGAGGGGTCTGGATCGTACTGTTTACAATGCCCTGCATGATTTTATTCGCAATTGTCTACGCGGCGCCCATTATAACAGTTCTTTACACATCTTTTTGTAATTATACGACATTTTCAGGACCGGAGTTTGCCGGTTTGAAAAATTTTACACAGATATTTGGAGATAAAGACTTCCTTATGTCTATAAGAAACACATTGGTATGGGTTCTTTTGCAGTCTACGTTCCATGTGACTCTTGGACTTGTGATGGCGCTGGTTTTGAGACGCAAGCCGAAAGGATGGAAAATTGTGCGTACAGCATATATGATCCCCAATATCATCCCTACGGCGGCGACCGGCGTTATGTTCACACTGCTGTTAAACCCGACATTTGGAGTGGTCAATCCATTTCTTGAGGCGATTGGTATACACATGGATCAGGTGCCGAACCTGTTCGGTAATTCCAGATATGCGTTTTGGACAGTGACCGTTACATGGATGCTGTATTCCGGTTTTAACACCATTATCTTCCTGGCGGAAATGGGAGCTATTGATAAAGAGATCTATGAAGCGGCGAGAGTAGACGGAGCAAGGCCGTGGCAGCTGGATCGTTATATCACACTTCCGCTCATGAGAAATATATTCGGAACCTGTGTGACCTTAGCATCGGTAGCGATGGTATCCCAGTTTGATATTATCTATATGACAACGAAAGGCGGACCGGGAAATACAACGCTGAACCTGCCGATCTATCTGTACAAAGCGGCGACGCTGGAAAACAATTACGGAAAAGCCAATGCGGTTGGAGTGATACAGATTATCATCGGTCTTACGCTTGTTCTTGCAATACAGCGATTATTTAAGGAAAGAAATGAAGTGGAAAGGAGGAAAAATAAATGAAACAGACATCACAAATTTCAATCATAAGTGCGAAAACGGCAAAATATATTTTCATGCTATTTTTCTCTCTGATAGCAATAGGACCTATTGTATGGGCGTTTATCAGTTCGTTTAAAACATATGCGGAGATCAATTCTTCGGCGCTGTCCTGGCCGTCCTCATTTAATCTGGACAATTATAAGGCGGCGTTTATGTACGCGCCGATTGCTAAATATTTCTTAAACAGTGTAATTATTGTCGGGACCAGCGTGCTGGTCACAGTGACATTAGTAGCGATGTGCGCTTATATTATTTCCAGGTTTAATTTCAAATTAAAGACACTGATCATATTGCTGATATCCGCATCTTTAATGTTACCGGCGCAGGCAATATCACAGCCTCTGTTTGCGATTTTCCAGAAATTAGGAATATTCGACACAAAGTTGGGACTGATCATTGTTTATTCAGCGATGGGAATCCCGATGTCATTCTTTGTTATGACAAGTTATTACAAGACTATATCTATGGCGTTAGAAGAATCTGCCTATATTGACGGGGCGTCGTTTTTGCAGACGTTCTGGCATATTATTCTGCCATTGGCGAAACCAGGACTTGTAACGATCGCCCTTTTGCAGTTCATCAATACCTGGAACGAATTTTACTTTGCGTTGATGCTTACGAGCGGCGATACGGCGAGAACCGTTCCAATCGCGCTGAATTATTATATGGGAACATTTGCAAATAATTATTCGGCGTTGTTTGCGGCGGTTGTTATGACTGTTTTGCCTACGATATTCGTATTTATTATTTTACAGAGACAGGTTATGGAAAGTCTGACGGCTGGAGCAGTGAAAGGATAAGACAATATGAGATTAGATAAGAAAGCAATTTATCCGATTCAGGAGTGGGATATTACAGAAGACAAGTTCGACCGGAAACATAATTATCGGAATGAGACGACGTTTTCGTTGTCAAACGGCTATATCGGAACAAGAGGGACTTTTGAGGAGGCGTATGCGTTTGATATTGATACCGGACTGGAAGGCAATTTCGTGAACGGTTTTTACGAGCGCGAGAAGATCCGGTACGGGGAAGCGAACTTCGGCTCTCCCTTATTCAGCCAGTCCTTATTGAATCTTCCGAACCTGAAAGAGACGAAGTTATACATAGACGGCGAAGAGTTCGATATGGAACAGGGGACGATGGAAGATTATCAGAGGACGCTGCATATGAAAGACGGCGTCCTGGAGAGAAAGATGGTCTGGCGTTCGCCGCAGGGAAAACGGATTAAGATTGAAATTAAACGGCTTGTCTCTTTTGAGATGAAAAATATTATGAGTATTTCTTATGAAGTTACGCCAATGAATTTTTCGGGAGAGATCAGGTTTGTCTCCAGGCTTCAGGCGGATGTGGAGAACCATACGCGAAAGACCAATCCGATCGTGGACTATGGACCGTTTGGGCGGAAATTAGAACCGGAGAAACTTTTCGGAGATGAAAAACGCTTATATTACAAAGGTATTACACAGAACAGCCGTCTCACCGTAGCGTGCGGAAGCGCCCACAAGATCGTTTCAGAAGACGCCGTTGTAGAAACGTCAACGGAGGTTGGAGAGCTGGACGCGGCGCTGACCTTAAAAATAACAGGCTGTGAAGGGAAAAAAATCACGCTGGAAAAAATGATCTGTTATTCTACCAGCCTGGATATGGCTGAGGAGAAGCTGGAGACCTTTGTGGAACAGACGTTGTATGCCGCAGAGGAGAAAGGCTATCTGAAACTGGAGCAGGCGCAGAAACGGTATATGCAGAGTTTCTGGAACGTAGCCGATATCGAGATCCGGGGCGAGGAGAGCGCGTCGCTGCAGCAGGGGATCCGGTTTAACCTCTTTCATGTTTTACAGTCGGCGGGCAGAGACGGAAGAACCGGAATGGGCGCGAAGGGTTTGTCTGGCGAAGGGTATGAGGGACATTATTTCTGGGATACAGAGATGTATGTCCTTCCGGTGTTCGTATATACCGAGCCGGAGGTAGCCAGAAAATTGCTGGATTTCCGTTACAGTACACTGGATCAGGCGAGGGCGAGGGCAAGGATCCTGGGTCATGAAAAAGGCGCTCTGTATCCGTGGAGGACGATCAACGGCGAGGAGGCATCCACCTATTATCCGCTGGGAACGGCGCAGTATCACATTAACGCAGATATCGCGTACGCCCTGTCTCTGTATCTGCAGGTTACTGGGGATACCGGGTATTTAAAAGAAAAGGGCGCGGAAATGTTTATCGAGACTGCCAGAGTATGGGCGGATGTAGGAAGTTTTGCGAAAAATAAAGACGGCAAATACTGTATCTGCTGTGTGACGGGACCGGATGAATACAATGTGCTGGTGGATAATAATTTTTACACTAATCTGATGGCGAGAGAGAATTTGAAAGACGCGGTTGCAGCCGTGGCATATCTGTCGGAGAAAGAGCCGGAGTTGTTTGAAAGATTAAAAGAGAAACTGGGATTTTCAGAGGACGAGCTGGAATTGTGGAAACGTATCATCGACAATATGTATTTTCCGTATGATGAAGAACGCGACGTCTATCCGATGGACGATGGCTTTATGATGCGTAAGCCGTGGGATGAGTCTAAGATCCCGGAGGAAAAGCGGGCGTGGTTATACGAGAATTATCATCCGTTATTTATTATGAGACACCGGATGTCCAAGCAGGCGGACGCGATCCTGGGGATGTATCTTCACAGCAATTTATTTGAAGAAGATGAGATCCGCAGAAATTATGACTTTTATCAGGAAGTGACCCTGCATCATTCCTCCCTGTCTACGTGTATCTTCGGGATTGTTGCGTGCGACATCGGGTATTATGACGAGGCGTACCGTTATTTTGCAGAATCTGCAAGAATGGATCTGGACGACCACCATAATAATTTTTACGCTGGTATCCATGCGGCGAATATGGCGGGTACATGGCAGGCGATCGTCAATGGTTTTGCGGGAGTACGCTGCCAGCAGTCGGCGCTGAAGTTTAAACCGTGGCTGCCAAAGCGCTGGGAGAGGTATTCGTTTAAGATGAGATTCCGGGGAAGTCTCCTGAAAGTAGAAGTGTCAAAAGGACAGGCGAGGTTCGTGCTGGAAGAAGGAGACAGTATCCGGTTTTTCATAAGTGGGAAAGAAGTAATGATTCACGAAAAGGGAGGTGAGTACATTGAAAAAATATAAAGCCATATTTTTTGACTGGGACGGAACGGCGGTATTGTCGAGGACAGCGCCGGTGGATGAAGTGGTCGTTCCCATGAAGAAACTTCTTGCACAGGGAATAAGGCTTGTGATTGTGAGCGGAACAACGATTGAAAATATTGCGAAGGGAAAACTGCACGAGTATTTTACACCGGAAGAACTGAAAAATCTCTATATGGGTCTTGGGAGAGGCGCGTTTAATTACGCATATGATCAGGCGGGACAGCCGTTCCTTCTTTCCCACAGGATCCCGGAAAAAGAGGAACTGCTGAAGATCCACAGGATCTGTTATGAAATCCACGAGACGTTATTGAAAGACTATGATTTCAGAACGGATATCGTGTTCAGCCGCCCCAATTATTGTAAGATCGACCTCATGGTTGAAAATAACCGGGGAGATAACTTGTTTTTCCAGGAAAATGAGTTGGAGATCCTGAAGGAGAACTTAAACGGACATGGATTTGAAGGGGGACTGAAAGGTCTTGTAAAACTTGCGGAAGAAACTGCGAGAGAGTATGGGATGGATCTTTCCGCCACTACAGACGCCAAATATCTTGAAGTGGGCGTGTCCAGTAAAAGCGATAATGTGGATATGATCTTACAGCATTTATGGGAACAGGATCAGATACAGCCGGAAGATTGTACCTTCTGGGGCGATGAATATATCGGCCTGGACGAAGGTCTCTTTGGAAGTGATAACTTTATGAGAACAGAAAAGACAAAAAAGGGCGATTTCTTTGACGTATCAGAGGCAAAGGGAATACGCCCGGAGGCAGTAACAGTTCTCGGAGGCGGCGTACAGACATTTATTCGGTTCCTGGAAGATCAAAGCAAAATGTAAAGTGTAAAAATGAGGAGAAAGCATATGCGTAAAAGTATGAAACGAGGATTTGCAGCGATTTTAACGGCGGCTCTCGTATTGCAGTATATACCGGAAATATCTGTAAACGCCGAAAAATCAGCGGGGGAGGGTAAAACCTACTATGTAGATCAGGACGGAGGAAATGACGCCAACAGCGGAACAAGCGAAAAGGAGGCATGGTCTTCGCTTGAGAAAGTAAATGAAACGACTTTCCAGCCCGGCGATAAACTTTTATTTGAAAAAGGCGATGAGTGGGTTGGGCAGTTAAGTCCGAAAGGTTCAGGTGAAGAAGGCAATCCAATTGTGATCGGCTCCTATGGAGACGGGAATGAACGTCCGTTGATTTCCGGTAATAACTGGTGCGGAGAGAATGGGGACGACTTAGAGAACCGTATCTTTAATGCGGCTGTATATTTTTATAATCAGCAGTATTGGGAGATTACAGATTTAGAAGTCACGAACAGGATCCCGGGAGACAACCCGGACGACCACATTAAAAAATATGGCGTGCTGATCATGGGAGAGGATGCTGGAACCCTTCGCCATATGTATTGTAAAAATCTGGACGTACATGACGTAGTGTCACATCCGATCGGCAATCAGGCAGGTATCGGGCGGGGCGGCATCGTGTATATTATCCGTGGAAATGAAGTCCCGACAAACTGGGATGATATTTTAATTGAAGGAAATCAGGTAGGACCGAATATCAATCACTATGGAATCAGTTTCCTGTCGACCTGGGGAAGCAGTTCTTTTCCGGCAGAATCCGGAATCCCGGCGAACGAATATGCCGATCAGAGAGTGAACAGTACCAATATCGTGATTCGCAACAATTACTGCGAGGATGTTGGAAACGCGGCAATTTGTCCATCTGCCTACAGCAACGCGCTGATCGAATATAATGTGTGCGACGGATGTAACAGCGGTCCGAACGGAAACGTGCCAATCTGGTGGGAATATGGCGATTATACAGTGGCGCAGTTTAATGAAGTGTTTGGCTCGGGAGCATCCGACAGCAAAGAAGATTCACAGGCTTTTGATGCGGACGTAGCCGCCAAAAAGAATTATATCCAATATAACTACACACATGACAATCCGTCGGGAGCATTTTTCGAGTGCGCGCTCGGGTCAAAATATGAGACGCATATCCGCTACAATGTCAGCCAGAATGACGGGAGCGGAACAAACAGTTACGGCGGCGGAGCGATCGTGACGATCGGCGGTTATTCTACTGGCGACGGAAATAAACTCAATGTTTATAATAATGATTTCTATCTGGCAGAAGGCTACGATAGTTGGATCACAAACAACTGGGACGGTCGGGAAGTGAATCCGGAGACTTATCAGTTCCGTAATAACGTTATCTACAGCGACGGAGAATCGAAAGGCTGGCATCAGTATCTGCAGGGAAGCGCAGATCACAATGCTTACGGCGGTTCAGACAAGAATATTTTAAGGGCTGATGATGAAAACGCAGTTTCTATATCCAAGGCAGATTTTAAAGCTATCGGAACAGGCGCGAGCGGAATTGACTCTGTGGATGGATATCAGCTCGCGGAAGGTTCCGCTTGTATCAACGCAGGTACATTGATCGAAGGGAACGGCGGGAGAGACTATTGGGGCAATCCTGTTTCCATAACAGAAGTTCCGAATATTGGTGCAGACAATAAGGGAGCGGCGGGAGTCAAAGAAGATTATGGAATTGACTTTGAGGACCGCGCGGCAGAAGAAAAAGCGCTTACTGGAGAGTATGAGGGGTGTAATTTCGGAGAGGGATGGCTTACGGCGGAAGTGAAAAATTCCAAAGTATTATATGCAGACGGAACAAAGACAACCTATCTTATTGAATTACCGGACAACCGGACGTTGGAATCTTTCCAGGCATTCTGCGAAGATTCAGCCCTTGTAACGCTCAGTGGAAACGGATATGAAAGAGAATTTGCGATCACATCCGCAAAAACCACATATTTAACGGATTTCCCATCTGCGCTGAAAGAGGTAAAAATAGAGATCGTTTCTCCGAAAGGAAGCGGCGCGGTGAAATTTGATAATCTCGTTCTTCGTGAAGCGCAGTACGAGAGAAATAACATCGCGCGAGGAAAATATTCCTGGGAGGAAGGAAAGTCACAGTATCCCGCATCCAATGGAAATGATGGCGATGAAGACACTTTATGGGTCCATGAAGGCAATGATAAAGTGGGTTGGATGGTAGATTTAGGGCAGGATTATGACCTCTCTGATTTTGAACTGGTATTTGAGAATGAAGGAGACGTATGGAAATATGAGCTTCAGGGTGCGCGCGATGGAGACCAATACTTTGAAGAAATTCCGATTTATGACGCCACAGACAATACCGACGGTTCCAAAGTGCAGAAGGGATCCTTTGAACCGGGAACTGTATACCGCTATGTGCTTGTGAAACTTACGGACTTCCCGGCAGAAGATTATTGGCCGGGCTTTGCAGAATTCAAATTGTATGCAAGAGATTACAGCGAACTTGATAAGTCGGAACTGACAAAGCTGATTTCAGAAGTAAAATATATGAAGCCGGGCAATTACACAGACGAGAGTTATGCAAATCTCCGCACAGCTTTCGAACAGGCGAAAAAGGATTTTGAGGAAGCGGATACCAAAGAAAAGGTCAGCGCTGCAATTGAAAAATTGCAGGAGGCGATAGACGCTTTAAAGATTAAGGAAGGCGCTAACCTCGCACTTGGAAAGCCAACGAAATCATCTACGCAGAATGTAGACGAGAGACCTTCTTCTAATGGAAATGACGGAGATGAGAGTACCCTGTGGGTAGCAACCGGAAACTATGAAGACACTCCATTACCACATTGGTGGCAGGTAGATCTTGAAAAAGAATATGTGCTGGATAAATACCGCATTGTCTTTGAGGATGACAAGAATCCGGGCGCATGGAAATACCGGATTGAAGGTTCTAAGGATGGAGAGAACTTTGACGTATTGTTTGAACAAAAGTCTTCACCGGATGGAACGAGAGAGGACGAGCAGAAGATACAGAGCAAAGAGTCTTACCGTTATGTCAGAGTTGTGATCACAGACTATCCAGAGTGGGAAGGAGCTGACTATTGGACTGCATTTGCCGAGTTTGAAGTATATGGAAGCAAAGCAGGGTCAGAAGTCGTGACAAAGAATCTGGAGATCAAGCTGGCAGAGGCGAAAGCGTATACAGAAGAAAAATATACAGAAGAAAGCTATAAGGCGCTTCAGGAAGCAATCAAAGCAGCGGAAGCTGTTCTGGCAGATGAGGAAAAAACGCAGGCGCAGGTAGACGAACAGGTGAAGAAACTTGCAGAGGCGATCAAAGAACTTGAGAAGAAAGAGGATCCTGGTCAGCCGGGTACGGAGAATCTGGCGCTGAATAAACCGACCACATCATCTACGAAGGACATTGATGAGAAACCTTCCTCTAACGGAAATGACGGAAAGGCAGATACGCTTTGGGTAGCAACCGGAAATTACGAAGATACTCCATTACCACATTGGTGGCAGGTAGATCTCGGAAAAGAGTATGCACTGGACAGATATAAAATCATGTTCGAGGAGGATCAGAACTCAGGCGCATGGAAATACAGGGTTGAAGGTTCTAAAGATGGAGAGAACTTCGACGTATTATTTGAACAGAAGGATTCGCCGGACGGAACGAGAGTGGACGAGCAGAAGATACAGAGCGGGGAGACTTACCGCTATGTCAGAGTTGTGATCACGGGCTATCCAGAGTGGGATGGTTCTGTCGAATGGGATTATTGGACAGCAATGGCAGAATTTGAAGTGTATGAGAAAGAAGTTTCCCCATCTGTTGATAAGTCGGGTCTGGAGAATAAACTGAAAGAAGCAAAGGATTATAAGGCGGACGGTTACACGGCAGAAAGCTATGCGACGCTCCAGAAAGCAATAGAGGAAGCGGAAAGTGTTCTGGCGGATGAGAAGGCAACGCAGGATGCACTAGACGCACAGGTTGTAAAACTCGAGACTGCCATTTCAGTTTTGGACGAAGTAACGGAACCAGAAGAACCGGAGGATCCGAAAGATCCGACGCCCAATCCGGACAAAGAACATCCAGTCGATAAGCCGGGAGATCAGTCTGACAAGAATATAGATCATTCCCAGTCAGGTAAAGGACAGAATAATTCTGGCAGTCATGGCGGGAAGTTAGTACAAACCGGAGACGAAGCGCCGATCATGGCATCCGCTTTCCTGATGATGGCGGCAATGGTTGTGATCTGCGGAGTTATAGTACGAAAAAAGAGGAGATAATATGAGACGTCGGATATTAAGATTACTTCTGCTAATGTTTGCAGCATTTATATTGCCGGCTTGCGCAGGATCGGAAAAAGCGGCAGAGTCTGAAAATGAAATGTTTGATACGCATACAAAGCAATTTCTGAAGTATGCTGAAAAATATGGACTGATAGAATCAGCAGAATACCAGGATTTGGAAGATCAGTTGGAAAAAGAAAATGACCGGCGAAAAAAGGCTCTGGAACAGGGGGAAGTAATCTATGGTCCGACACAGTATACTATGGAGACGTATATAAAGTATATATGCGGCTCCATGGAACCAGAATTGATAGAAAAAATGAAGGGGAAAGAAATCTCATGTACAGAAGAAGACGTACGGGCTTATTATGAAGATAATAAGGAATATATTGCGGTTCAGGAGGCTGCAATGCAGTTTGACGTGATCATGACGTCACAGGAAAACAAGGAGTTACTAGAAAAAATAGCGCAGGAGGATGACGTTATAAAGTACGCAGAATCCGATGCAGAGGTTTTTACTGTTTCTGAGATGGAGTTTCAGGAAAATAGTGTGGTATATAACCGGAATCCGGACTTAATGGAACAACTATTTGGAATGAAATCCGGAGACCGCTATCTGACGGAAGATATAGAAGGGATCGTATATCTCTATGTGTATAAAGGAGAGACAGAGAGTTGTATTCTGCCTTATGAGCAAGTAAGAGAAAGTGTAGAAAATATGTATTTAAGAGCGGAATTTGATGAAATTCTTTCACGGGAATAAAAGAGGAGGAAAGGCAATGAAGGAGAGAAAGCTAATAGCTTTGGGTATGGCTGGCATGTTGTCGCTGAGTGGTTTGTTTACTTTTTCAGGGATAGAAGCTGAAGCTAAACTTCCAGATAATCAATTAGTGATCGACTTTGAAGATTTGGGAACGGAAGCACAAAGTTTAACAGGTAAGTATCAGAATTGTAATTTTGGAAACCGGGGCTGGAACACAGGAGCGGTTGACGGAGACGTTAAATTATGGGCAGATTCTTTCACGAAAGATGGCCAGGTGAATAAAATTGCGATTCCATATGGTAAGATATTCAGAGGCTTTTCTGCAAAATGTTCTGAGAGCGCGACTATAAAAGTAGTGTCCGGATCTGAGACAAATACATTTGAAATAGGCGCAACAGAAAAAGAATTTACTACAGACTTCCGGACAAATCAAATGGCGGTATATCTAGTGATCGAATGTGCAAAGGGAACAAGCGACGTAAAGTTAGATGATTTGATTCTGGAAGAAGTAGATATAAGTAAACTGAATGTTTCACAAGGGAAACCAACAAGTACATCTGGAGATTCGGAGCGTCCGGCATCAAACGGAAATGACGGCGATGAGAATACGATGTGGGTAAATAATGGTGCTGGAGCTGATAAATGGTGGCAAGTGGATCTTCAGGAAGCATATACTATTTCTGATTATGAATTGGTTTTTGAAAAAGAAGAAAGTAATCCGTGGAAATATAAAGTTGAGGCATCAGCAGATGGCGAAAATTTTGATATGCTGAGTGATAAGACAGAAAATACGGATAGTGCAAAAGTTCAGACAGGTGAAGTTTCCGCAGAAACAAAATACAGATATGTCAGAGTTACAATTACAGGATTGCCAGCAGAGACGTATTGGGCTGGATTTGCAGAGTTTAAAGTGTATACAAAAGATATCATGTCTAATGTTGCACAGGGAAAATCAACAAGTCAATCCGGAGGATATAACAGTTCTGATCTGGCGGTAGATGGAGATGTGACAACTTTTGGTGGAAATACAGATACATTCCCATACTGGTGGACAGTTGATTTAGGTGATACATATAACGTAAAAGAAGTGGAAATCGAATGGGAAGATTTGAAAGACGGAGATACCAATATTGCAGAAGACTGGAAATATAAAATAGAGTATTCTGCCGACGGTGGAAGTACATGGGAAGAACTAGTGGATTATACATCCGAAACACCATATACAGACCCGGAAACATCTGTTGTTCAAAATGAAGCCTGTGATATCGAGTGTAATGCTTTTAAAGTGACCATTACAGACAAGCCGCCAAAGAGACCTTTGGCGTGGGCTGTTCTTCCTGAATTCAGAGCCTTTGCCGTGGATACACATATACCGGAAGAAGAAGGGCAGAATATCAATATTGATATAGCATATGGACAGCCGGTGAAGGCATCGTCTGTTGCTGAGGGATATAAGGCATCAAATGTTACAGATTATGACAGCGCTTCCACATGGAAACCGGTTTCTGAAGACGATACTGCATATTTACAGATTGATTTAGACAGAGAATATAATATTCAGAATCATAAAGTAGAATTTACATCTGCTGTATCTTCTTATAAGTTCTATGTATCTATGGATAATGATACATGGACAGAGGTCTCCGATGTATCCGCGGATCAGGCTGATAAAACGGTAGATATCGAAGTAACAACTGCAAAATATGTTAGATTTGAATTTGCCGGTCAGTCTGAAGACTTAGAAGTAAAAGAGATTCATTTTGACGGATTAGATGCAGGAGTACCAGGAGAAAAGAAAATCCTAGTTTTAGCGCCGCATGAAGATGATGAGATGTTGATGGCAGGCGGTGTTATGAATCGTGCCGCAGAAGTCGGAGATGAAGTGAAAGTTCTCCTTGCAACTAACGGAGATTATAATGGCAAGAGTACGGGAAAAGGAAGAATTGTAGAAACCATCAATGCATTGGAAGTTATAGGTGTGGAGAGCGAAGACATCATGTTTATGGGATATGCAGATACAGGAGGTCTGGGCGGAGCCCAGACATATCAGGACAGTTTTCTGTATAAAATGTATACTGCAGACGATACACAAGTATTTAAAAGCAGATGGGGTAATGAATATACTTATGGAAATCCAAATGCGAAACAGGATTATCATTATGAGGTGACAGGTGAGCACGCGTTATATACTCGTAAAAACTTCCTGAATGACTTAGAGTATGCGATCAGTACCTATAAGCCGACAGATATATATGTACCTTCACGTTATGATATGCATTTTGATCATGCATACTTTGATTTATTTGCGATTGAAGCAATACAGAATATACAGGCAGAAGATCCTTCCTATAACCCGACTTTGCACGAAAGTATTATTCATTCATGTGCCGGAGACAGCAATTGGCCAATTGTAAATTCGGATGAAAAAGGAATCAGAGCATTAAATATGCCAGAAGGTTTGGAAGAATTAACAATGTTTAATTGGGATGAGCGAGAAAATATCAATGTTCCATATGCTATGAGACAAGTTCCGTTCGCGTTTAACCTGAAAGATCAGGCGTTAAGACTTTATACTTCCCAGTATTACGATTATATTGGCTCATTTGCGAAGGTAAATGAAATATTCTGGAGCAGAGATTTTAGTAGCTTTGCTAAAGAAGCGGAAATAACAGCATCATCGGAGTGTGCAAACGAAGATAGAAAAATAGATCAGAGTGCTGTTAAAGCTGTTGATGGAGTACGGGATGGCGCTGCAGAAGGCTTGCCATATGATCATCCGAGATTCCCGCACGCAGAATGGGTATCTGACAAAGAAACAACAGGCGCGTGGATAAATCTGGAATTTGATAATGAAAAAGAAATTAAAAAGGTCGTGTTATATGACAGACCAGATATGGATAATCAGATTTTAGAAGGGAAACTGATTTTTGATGATAATTCTGAAATTATTGTCGGTGAGTTACCAAATAATGGTGAACCTTTAGAAGTCCAAGTTGATAAAAACTCTAAAAATGTTAAGTTCGTAGTAACAAAAGTTTCTGTTAGCACTGAAAGTGTCGGTTTGGCAGAAATAGAAGTTTATTAGAGCATGAAGCCCGACAGGCGATATCGGCCTCTTGTCTTTTGGACAAGAGGCTGATTAATGTTCCGCAATATTTATTTGGATTTATGATGGCGATATTAGGGGTGGTGAAGTATTGATATTTTGACATTTCCGTAATTCAGAGGAAATGTGATTGGTGTCAACAAAACTTACAAAGGAGACAATCTTACCTGCATATAAATCGTTTGAAAATGCCATATTCTTTTAGAATCGGATAAAACGAAGCTACAGATCTTACTGCTTAAGATATGGGGATTTACTGTGAAAGAAATATCTTACCGGATAGATATTCCGGAAAAAACCATTTGACGTGCCGACGGGAAATTTGGACTCCGTGACCAGCCAGGACGTATTAAGCCTGATGAAGATTACCAGCCAGCGTTACGGACAGACCATGGTCATGATTACCCACAATGAGGAGATTGCTCAATTATCAGACAGGATCATCCGTATCGAGGACGGGAAGATTACAGGCAAAGGCGGTGAAGCATATGCGTAAGGTAGCAAATAGAGAAACTGTGCGCCGCCATCGCAAGCAACGGGAACTGGGCCTACGTGTCCGATGAGGCAGATGCAGACCCTATGACCATAGGGGCTGTTGCAGGAGGGCTGCTTGCGGGATTCTTTGTAGGAAAAGGGCTGGTGCCAGTCATCATGAAATCCCTGGGAGATATGGTGGAATACAGCACGGTGCCGGCAAATCCGCTGATCTTTATCGGTGCGGCCATCTTTTCCCTGGTAACGGTATTCATTTCCACGGGGCATCCGGCCAGAATGGCAGCCCGGGTATCCCCGATCGAAGCGCTGAGGTATACGGAGGGAGCAAGGCGCGCAAAAAAGGAAAGCACTCTTTAAGCGGAGGCAGGATATGGCGGATGGCTTTGTCGAATCTGGGAAGAAGCAAGGGAAAGACGACGATTATCATTGCATCGCTGTCCCTGGCGATCATCCTTCTAAACAGCGTATTTACGATAACCCATTCGTTTGATATGGATAAGTACCTGCAAAGTTTTATGAAGCCGGATTTTATCATCGGGAACGCAAAATATTTTGGCATGGACAATTATAGAGGCAGGAACTTAGAAACCATTGATGAGGAAAATCTGACGGAGTCGTTTATCGAATACTGCCAGGGATTAAAAGGCTATGAAGATGGCGGAAGGCTCTACGGGGCAGGTTCCTTCGTGGGCGTAAAACAGAAAGGCATCACCATTCCTTCCGGAATAGAACAAGATTCCAGCGGAATGCCCGGGGAATACTATGGGAAAGAATTCATTCCATTTAACACCAATGAGCAGGGTGATTTTGAAGTGTACCTCTATGGGGCAGAAGACTTTGCCGTAAATGAGATGCAGGTCTGGGAAGGAGTTTCTATACGCTGACGAATATGTTCTTGCTTATCGGCGGAGCCTTGGCTTTTGTCATAGGAGTAATCGGAATTTTGAATTTTATCAATTCCATCCTTACAGGAATCATTACCAGGCAGAGAGAATTTGCCATGATGGAGGCCATCGGAATGACGAAGAGGCAGCTGACAAAAATGGTGATCGCAGAAGGGCTTTATTATGCCATTCTGACCGTAGTATTCTCGCTTGTGGCCGGCGTCCCAATCCTGCTGGCATTAGGAGGACTGGTGCCTTACCTGGCATTCCGGTTCGGAAGAAGGGGAACCGTGGTAGAAGAATTGCAAAAAGAATAAGCATTCGCTGTCTTCCCCAAAAAGTTTTTTGTTGACACATGTGAAAATAATGCTATGATAACATCATGTGACATTCCAGAATAGGGGGAAAAGGCTATGGATTACCAAAGAATCGTGCAGGGGATTTTGGACATTGGAGAAGCGATGCTAATCTGCGGAGCGGAAAATTTCAGGCTGGATGACAGTCTTTATAGAATGTGCAGAAGTTACGGCTTTAAACGTTATGATGTGTTCGCGATACCCAGTAATATCCAGATAACTGTAGAGACTCCAGAAGGCGAAATTATTACTCAGGTCCGGCATATTGAATCTACAGATATAGATTTTGACAGATTGGATTATCTGAATAATCTATCCAGATATGTATGCCAGAATAAGCCGGATGAACAGACGCTTCGTGAGAAATACGAAGAGGTCATGAACAGGCAGTCCCAGAAGCCGTATACGAAGTATTTTGCGGCAGTAATGGGGGGCACCGGGTTCGCAGTATTCTTTGGGTGTAATTTTGCGGATGCAATTGTTGCAGTTATTGTCTCGCTTATGATTGTTATAGTAGGGGGATGGCTCAGCAGAAGAGAAGAGAATTTGATGGCCTATAATATGATACTATCTTTTTTGTCGGAAGTTATTATTATCCTGGCGGTACGGATGGGGCTTGGCAGTCATCCTGAGAGAATTATGATAGGAATTGTTATGCTGCTGATCAGCGGTCTTAGTACCACCAATGGAATCCGTGAAGTGCTGCAAAGAGACTTTATATCCGGTACGTTGAACATCATGAATTCTATGCTTGGGGCGGCTGGCATTGCATTTGGAACTGCGCTTGCAATGCTGTTGCTTAACGGAGTGTCTGCGGAAGGGTATGTACTAAATCATAATACTTGGATTCAGTTGATATCCTGTACAGTGGCCTGTATTGGATTTGCCTTTTGGTTTAAAATCCGTGGGAGACAGGTAGTCTATTCAGGAGTAGGGGCTTTTTTTACATGGGGAATCTATGTTGTGATCTATCATTTCTGGCCTAGCAATTTTTTGGCCACACTGGTTGCAGCAGTGTTTGTGGCTTTTTATGCATTTATCATGTCCAGAATTAACAAGGCACCGTCCACTATCTTTTTGACAGCATCCGTATTCCCGTTGATTCCTGGACCGAATTTGTATTATATGATGTATGGCTGCGTGAGCCGTGATTATGGAATGGCTGTTGGTGAGACGATTGTATTGCTGGCTACCTGCCTTGCAATTGCTTTTGGCTTTAATATTGTAGATATTATATCGAGGACAATCATGAGAGTCATGAAAAGAGAGTATCATATCGGGAAAAATCCACAGGGCCGGGAATAAAGAGAACAGGTGTCGGATTATGAATCAGCCCTCCCGGGAATGATTCATAATTATAAAAAGACATTTGCAGACAGAGAAGAAATGTTCTAAAATGGAGAGAGCAGCGGCTGATCATATGGAAAATAAAGTCTGGCCGCAGGGGGTATGAAATGAACGAGATTGTAAATGAAAATCCTAATCCCCCAGCTATGCTGGGGAGAATGGAGTAAGCAGAAGCGTGTATGATATCAATAAAAAACCTCCTATGATACAATGAGAATGGTATCGCAAGCCAAACTCAAACATAGGAGGTGGTCCTTATGGACAATAAAAGTTTATCACACACAAGATGGAAATGCCAGTACCATGTAGTTTTTATACCTAAGTATCGCAAGAAAGTGTTATATGGGAAATTGAAAGTTGATGTACGAGAAATACTTAGCATCTTATGCCGCTATAAAAATGTGGAAATAGTAGCAGGAGCAGTATGCGATGATCATGTACATTTAAGTGTAGCGATTCCACCTAAAATCAGTATATCAGATTTCATGGGATATTTGAAAGGAAAAAGTACATTAATGCTATATGATAGGCATCCCGAATTACAAAGTAAGTGGGATAAGGCATTTTGGGCAAGAGGGTATTACGTAGAAACAATTGGTAATATTACAGACGAAGCAGTACAGAAGTATATTAAAGAGCAAGCAGAGGATTCAAGAAAAGAAGATTCAAGAGGTGCGGCTTTATAGCGGACCAGTAAAAGTGCTTGCGATACCGCCCTTCGGGGCGAGCAGTAACAATAGCCCTTTGGAGGGCTAAGGCTAAACCACCACTTGAAGTGGTGGTTGTAACTTAGAACATTATATCTGGAATGCTATTCCGGCATCAGCGGCGATATGATGGCTGCAGCGCTTTTGGACCTTGGAGCGGATCAGCAGGCGTTAAAGGATGCACTTGAGAGCCTGCCGCTGGAAGGCTTCCGGATCGAAATCGGCAGGGTAAAGAAATCCGGGCTTGATGCCTGCGACTTCGCGGTGATTCTGGACAGCGCCCATGAAAACCACGATCATGATATGGAGTATCTGCACGGACATGGAACGGTACATAGCCATAGTCATAAAGGAAGCCATGAGCACCGTGGAATGAAGGAAATCCTGCATATCATAGACAATGGCGCAATGACACGGGAGGCGAAAGCAATCGCAAAGCGTATCTTTGGCATATTGGCTCAGGCAGAAGCCAAAGCCCACGGCGTTCCTTTGGAAGAGGTTCATTTCCATGAAGTGGGGGCAGTGGATTCTATCGTGGATATTATCAGCGTCGCCGTATGTCTGGATAATCTTGGAATTACGGAATGCATCGTCCCTGTCCTGTATGAAGGGTGCGGCACCATCCGGTGCCAGCATGGCATTCTTCCGGTGCCGGTACCGGCGGTTGCGAATATCGCATCCGAACATAATCTGGATCTTTGCATAACTGAATCCAAAGGCGAATTCGTAACGCCTACCGGAGCGGCAATCGTAGCGGCAATCAGGACAGCAAAGGAGTTGCCGGAAACATTTTCCCTAAGGAAAATAGGCATAGGGGCCGGGAAAAGAGAGTATGACAGGCCTGGAATCCTAAGAGCCATGCTGATTGAAGGGCAGGCGTCTTATGGCAGAGACTGCATCTGGAAGTTGGAAACCAATATGGATGACTGCACGGGAGAGGCGCTGGGGTACGTAATGGATCGCCTCTTTGAGGCCGGAGCCAGAGATGTAAGCTATACGCCTGTCTATATGAAGAAAAACCGTCCGGCTTATCAGTTGAACGTCATCTGTACGGAAGAAAATGTAAAGCAGATGGAACAGATCATATTTGAAGAGACGACAACCATCGGCATCCGCAGGCAGCAGATGGAGCGGAGCGTCCTCGCGCGCAGCATGGAGACGGTTCGCACATGCCTCGGGGATGCGCAGGTAAAAGTATGCGCTCTGGGCTCGCAGATAAGGAAATATCCGGAATACCAGAGTGTTGTCAGACTTTGTAAGGAGCATGATAGATCATTTCAGGAAGTTTACCAGATGGTCCTTTCGGAGTGTATGAAGGAGGAAGGGAGTCGGACAGAAGTTCCTCGTTGGTAACGCCTATCTTGTCCGGGATAGAGGGTATCAAATGCTTCTGAAATGGCATCCCAGCCGGGGGCCTCTGAGTTTTCGCCTAGCAACTCTAGCTGAGGGGGTTCGTTATCTTCCTTTTTTCTTTTGAATTTATCTAAGATTCCCATACATTAATATCCTTTATATGCTTGCTAATATATAGTTTCATGCCATAACCCGCTGGGTATGACCTTATATAGAAGCATAATTGGGCTTATTTCTTGTGCCAAGCAGGAAAGAAGTGAGATAGAAACATTTGGAATTGGCTAAACCAAATACCAAAAATAAAAAACAAAAAATGTGCATAAAAAGCGAAAGAATAATAGTGCATAATATATAAAAATGTTGCTTTAAATTGACAAATATTATATAAAATAATATAATAATCATACAATGACAGAAAAATAACAAAAACTGGTATGACCAGAAAAGGAGTTGTGAGTGATGGGAGAATTCAGGGTTCTTGAAATCAAGCAGAGCGTTTTTGCGGATAATGACAGGCGTGCAAAGGAACTGAGGAAAGAATTAAAAGAAAAGAAGGTATTTCTGCTGAACCTTATGTCTTCGCCGGGATCAGGAAAGACGACGACTCTGTCGCGTACGATCGAGCGGCTGAAAGACGAGATGAAGATCGGCGTTATGGAGGCAGATATCGATTCCGATGTGGATGCAAAGACGATTGCCAGCCTTGGAGTTAAAGCAATCCAGCTTCACACCGGAGGCATGTGCCACCTGGATGCAGATATGACGGCACAGGGACTTGCCGGACTGGAGACTGGAGATGTGGAACTTGCCATTCTGGAAAATGTGGGCAATCTGGTATGCCCGGCGGAATTTGATACGGGAGCGGTAAAGAATGCCATGATTCTAAGCGTGCCGGAGGGAGACGATAAGCCGCTTAAATATCCGCTCATGTTTTCCATCTGCGATGTAGTCCTTATTAACAAGATTGACGTGCTGCCGTATTTTGATTTCGATATGGAAGCATGCAGGAAGAATATTCTGATGCGTAATCCCAATGCACGGATCATTCCAATCTGTGCCCGTACCGGGGAAGGCATGGAGGAATGGACGGACTGGCTGAGAGATCAGGTAAAGGAATGGAACGGATAGCGGACAAAAAGATAAGCGGAGAGGAGAGAGAGAATGTCAGAACGAAGGGAATTGATTTTGCAGCTGGGTCAGATGATCACAGACCGAATAGGCCATAAAGTGACCACAGAGGATCCGGAATACTGGGGGCTTGCCTGTATCGTCACCGATGAGATGGCAGAAGTAGCGTTAAAGATGAAGGTGCGAAAGCCTATGACGTTTGAGCAGATGCTGAAGGTTACGGGGAAAGAGGAAAAGAAGCTTCAGGAACTGCTGGATGAAATGAGCCGGGTAGGGCTTATCGAATACAACTGGGAGAATCCAAAGCGGGAGAAGCAATATGTGCTTCCCATGTTCGTGCCAGGCAGCGCGGAATTCACTAATATGAATAAGCAGCAGCTTGAAGAGCATCCGGAACTGGGCAGGTTCTTCGAGCGGATGTCCAGGCTTCCTTTGGAGAAGGTAACCCCTATGGTTCCTCCGGGAGGCGCAGGCATCGGCATGCATGTCATACCAGTGGAGAAAGCCATTGAGATGGAGAATCAATCCATTGATATCGAGCATATCTCCCACTGGCTTAAGAAATATAATGGCAAATACGCCGCAAGCCCCTGCTCCTGCCGAATGTCCCGCCAGACTTATGATGAAGGCTGCGCCGATGATCCCGAAGACTGGTGCATCGCGGTAGGAGATATGGCGGACTATGTGGTGGAGACGAATAAGGGTGGAAGATATATTACATACGACGAAGTGATGGAGATTCTCAAGCGTGCGGAGGACAACGGGTTCGTGCATCAGATTACCAACATTGACGGCGAGAATAAGATATTTGCCATCTGTAACTGCAATGTCAATGTCTGTTACGCCCTTCGGACTTCCCAACTGTTTAATACTCCCAATATGTCCCGCTCTGCCTATGTGGCAAGAGTGGAGACGCAGGACTGCGTAGCCTGCGGGCGCTGCGTGGAGTATTGTCCGGCAGGCGCGGTCAAGCTGGGACAGAAGCTGTGCACCAAGGACGGTCCCGTATCCTATCCGAAGCATGAACTTCCGGATGGCGCAAAATGGGGACCGGAAAAGTGGGATGAGGATTACCGGGATAAGAACCGGATCAATTGCTATGATACTGGAACGGCCCCATGCAAGACCGCCTGTCCGGCGCACATCGCTGTACAGGGGTATCTGAAGAAGGCAGCCCAGGGCAAGTACAGGGACGCGCTGGCGCTGATCAAAAAGGAGAATCCATTCCCCGCAGTCTGCGGGCATGTGTGCAACCGCCGATGCGAAGATGCTTGTACCCGGGGAACGGTAGACCAGGCGGTGGCCATCGACGAAGTGAAGAAGTTTATCGCCCGGCAGGATCTGGAAGCAGAGAACCGGTATATTCCGCCAATCGTTCCTCCTACGACAGGCCGTCTGTTCGAAGAGAAGATCGCGATCATCGGAGGCGGACCGGCCGGACTAAGCTGCGCATTCTATCTGGCAGAGAAGGGATACCGTCCGGTCGTATTCGAGAAGAATGAGAAGCCGGGAGGCATGCTGGTGTATGGCATTCCATCGTTTAAGCTGGAAAAGGATGTGGTGGATGCAGAGATAGAGATTATCCGCCAGATGGGCGTTGAGATACGCTGCGGTATCGAGGTGGGCAAGGATATCACCTTGGATGAACTGCGCGCCCAGGGATATAAGGCATTCTATCTTGCCATAGGGTGCCAGGGCGGAAGACTGGCAGGCATCCCTGGCGAGACGGCAGAGGGCGTGATGACGGCGGTAGACTTCCTTCGTAAGACGGGAGCAGATAAGTCCTATCCGGTAGAGGGACGCACGGTCGTTGTGGGCGGCGGAAATGTAGCGATCGATGTGGCGCGCACCGCGACAAGATGCGGCGCTTCAGAAGTGTCTATGTATTGTCTGGAAGGCAGGGACATTATGCCGGCATCCGCGGAGGAAGTAGAGGAAGCAGAGGAAGAAGGAATCGCTGTGAACTGCGGCTGGGGGCCAAAAGAAATATTGACGCAGGATGGAAAGGTCACCGGCATCGTATTCAAGAAATGCCTGTCTGTGTTCAATGAAGAAAAGCGCTTTGCTCCTGTCTATGATGAAGAAGATACGGTTACGGTTCCTTGCGAGCGAGTGTTCTTAAGCATCGGACAAAGCATCCAGTGGGGAGAACTGCTGAATGGCTCCAAAGTAGAACTTGGAAGAGGAAATGCGGCGGTAGCGGATCCGGTGACCTATCAGAGTTCCGAGCCGGATATCTTTGTAGGCGGCGATGTATACACAGGACCCAAATTCGCGATTGACGCCATTGCGGCAGGCAAGGAAGGAGCCATCTCCATCCACAGGTTTGTGCAGCCGCGCAGCAGCCTTACCATCGGAAGGAACCGGCGTCAGTTTATCGAACTGGATAAAGAGAATATCAAGCTGGATGCTTATGACAATTCCTCGCGCCAGATACCGGGAATAGATGAAACCATTGATCGGCGCAAGTCATTCAGGGATGCACGCAAGACGTTTACGGAAGAACAGGTGCGGATTGAGACTGCCCGATGCCTGGGCTGCGGCGCGTCTGTCGTGGACGAGAATAAATGTATCGGCTGCGGCGTGTGCACGACAAAATGCGAATTTGACGCGATCCATCTTTACCGCGAGCATCCGGAGTGCAGTAAAATGTACCGGTCTGAGGATAAGTTCAAGGCGATTCTGCCATATGCGATGAAGCGGGGGCTTAAGATTAAGTTTGGAAGGAAGAGCCAGTGATAGAAAGGATCGGTAGATTATGCACGAACTGGGAATTGTATTTCATATCATCAACAGCCTGGAATCGGTGGGCAGGGAAAACCAGCTTACCCAAGTGGCAAATGTAACGCTGGAAATCGGGGAAGTCTCAGGCGTAGTGGATTCTTATTTGAAAGACTGCTGGAAATGGGCATCTGAAAAATCGTCTCTGCTGCGGGGAGCCAAACTGATTACCCAGGAGATACCGGCGGTGACATATTGCGAGGACTGCCATCAGACCTATGGAACGGTGGAGCACGGGAAAGTATGTCCGTTCTGCTTGGGGGGAAATACATATCTGGTGGCAGGAAACGAATTTAATATCAAGGAAATAGAGGCATGCTGAGAAAGAGGGAGGGATAATCATGCTATTTCAAATCTATGGAGAGAATGCCGGCTGGCAGCTGCTTGGATGGCTATTGGTATTTGCGGGACTGATTCTTGCGAATGAACTGGCAAGACGTACGAAGGTGGGAGGGATATTCTGCTTTCTGATCGTACCGGCAGCATTGACCGTGTACTTCATTGCCATCTATGTTGGCGCGGCTAACGGTGCGGAGTGGGCGCTTAATAATCCTACCTATGTACATATGAATAGCTGGTTCCACTATGCAAAACTATACGCGGCTACCGCGGGATGCATCGGCTTCATGATGCTGAAGTATAAGTGGAAGATCGGCAAGACCAACTGGTTCAAGGTGTTCCCGTTTGTGATCGTGGCAATCAATATCCTGATCGCAGTCGTAAGCGACTTTGAGTCTGGCGTAAGGGGCGCGATGGCCCTGGCAGAGTATGGAGACCGCTGGTGGCTGTCATCCGAGAACGTATGGCTGTATGGCGGATGGTGGAACTGGGTCAACGGAATCGCCGGCATATTAAATATCCTTTGTATGACAGGATGGTGGGGAATCTATTCCTCCAAAGACAAAAAGGATATGCTGTGGCCGGATATGACCTGGTGCTTTATCATAGCCTATGACCTGTGGAACTTCGAGTATACTTACAACAACCTTCCGACCCACGCATGGTACTGCGGACTGGCGCTTCTGCTGGCTCCTACTTTTGCCAATGCGCTGTGGAATAAGGGCGGATGGATTCAGAACCGTGCTAACACGCTGGCATTGTGGTGCATGTTCGCGCAGGTATTCCCGATGTTCCAGGATACCAGCCGGTTCGCCACGATTCCGATCCTGTATTCCGATGGATTCATGGATGCAGCCACAAGACCTGCGGCAGTTGATCCGACGATGCAGGGCGTAGTGGCATTGCTGGCACTGGCAGCGAATGTGATCTGCCTGGCTGTGATTATCAAGCGGTCAAAACAGCAGAAGAAGAACCCCTATAAGAATGAAATATTCACGGATCAGAAAGATTTCCAGATTGCAATGGAAAGAGCGGAGGTATAAGGGATGGATTTGTGGATTGGTGGACGCCGGGGCGGCAGAAGCGGGTTTTCTGCGACGTTCCGGCACCTGCGGCTAGTCCACCGGTATGTAAGTCTGCAGAAGAGTCGTCATAGGACTCCTCTCCTGCGGACTAACATACCGGGGACGGATCCTCCGGATGCCTTCACTTACCTTCGAAAACCCGCTTCTGCCGCCCCGGCTTGCGCCAATTTGCTGGCAATCTGCGAGGAGTGCGGGCGTTAACGTACACTGTGCAGGGAGAAGATTGCGGCAGGGGAGCGGTTGAAAGAGCGGATAAGAGCAGGGATTTTTAGTTAGAGATTAGACAATACTGATATTTAGAGATAAGCCTACAGCGGGAGCGATGGAGTCGGTTCTGCTGTAGGCTTATTTTATTGGAATTAGACAGGTCAAGGCCGCAAAAGAAGTTTCGGCGTAAGGTGTGCATATGGGGCAGCGCGGGCGCTGAATCGCCGGTAAATTGTCGGGAGCCCGGGGGTGTCTGGGGAATTCTGGAGGTAAGCGGATGGGACGAAGAATCCCCCAGACCCCCCGGGCGGTCGCCAACTCGCCAAGATTCCTTTACTCGTAATAGATCTGCCGGCTTCCGCTGATGCATTCGCCCAGGGAATAATTAATCCACTCGATGGCGCCTTTGGTGTCCCGGTTGCGGATATAGGTCCACATGACATAGTTGCTCTCGTAGAGGGACTGGATGCCATAGAGGTCGCAGTAGCGCTCCCACATCGTGAAGATAGGAGCCCGGAAGGACTGGAAGATCAGTGGAAGCAGGGTGTTCTGGGATGCCAGGGCGAATTCATGCTGGAATTCGAACGCGGCCTGGATTGCCTCTTGATTGTCTTTGGCATCCCGGATCTGCTCGATGATTTCCAGAAGCACCTGCACTTCCTCGTCGCTGATACGGTCAATACACAGTTGGGCGGCCAGAGTGTCAAGCGCGATTCGCACTTCAAAGATGGAGCGGATTTCTTCGTTCCGGATGCGGCCTCCGTTGTATTTCATTATGGACATCAAGGTGTCCAAGGTTCCCTTGCGTCTGTAATCGGCTACATAGGTTCCGCTTCTTGGCTTTACGATAAGGAAGCCTTTCTTTTCCAGTTCAGAGATGCCGCTGTTCACTACGGCGCGGCTTACCTGCATCATTTCTGCCAGCTGGCGTTCGGGAGGCAGTTTTTCGCCAATTTTTAGTTTGCCGGACAGAATCATATGTTCCAGCTGGTCTACGAAGAGTTCCCGCAGAGACGGAGAACTGATCTTTTGAAATTCCATGAAATCCCCTCCTTTGTACTGGCTTGATTGTATCATATACCATTGGACGGTTCAAGAAATTGGAAGTATATTGGCGCAAACCATTTATTTAAGAAGCGACAGCCAGACGGCGTAAAAATGTAAGGACAATGAAAGGTTCCGGAAATGTCCACGTAAGGATGGCGTGATAGAATTTTCCTAGAAAGAGATAGGAGGATACTATGAGACGAAGAATGATTACGATACTATTAACATCCGGATGCATGATGTTCCTGGCCACAGGCTGTTCCAAGGCTCAGATCATAAAACAGTATGACAATGTGCTGCAGTCCATCGGAGAGAAAAGCATTACAAAGGACCGGAAGCTGCAAGGGGAGCGAAAACTTGGGGAAGATAGCTATGTGGGGAGCTATAAGGCAGATTATGAGTCTTTTAGCGGAGAAGAAATCGTGTTCGGGGGAACAGGACTTTCGCGGGATGCAGGAAATAAAATTAAGGTCTCCTGCAAGATTGAGGCGGAAAACGGCACGGCGAAGATCACCTTCCAATCAGGAATGGAGGATGCAAGAATATTGTGCGATGGCACGGGGGAACATACGGAGACGATAGAACTGCCTTGCGCCAGCAACTATCTGAAAATCGAGGGGAAAGATTTTACCGGGACAATCGAACTGGACAGCGAATAGGAGAAACAGAGGCATGATCTGGCAGCGGGACCAAAAAGTAGGCGTATCCCGAAAGCCGAGATTGTGGATGTGCCATTGAAGATCAAGATTGTCGGACAAGAAGGACTCCGGGAATGCGTGGAGGGATGCCCTGGTTTTTCGGGACGCTTTGTCCAAGATCCGTTTCGGAGGTAGCGGCCATCTTTTCTATGAATTCTTCATAAACATTGCAGCATTGGGCCTGTTCTGTGAAGTCTACCACCGTCAGGTCTCCGTAGTCCGGGGTGAATAATCTGGCTCATAAGGTGTTCAATAGCTGTGCGTCGCCCTTTAGAATGGGAACAGGAAATTGGATGATTCCGATATGGGAGTTTCCTTCCTTATCGGCAACATCCCTTCCTGCCACATCCGGCATCTTCATGCCCATTGTAATTCCAAGAATGGCGGCGGTATTGGCAATTATGCCCAGCGGGAGCGCCTCGTCGATAATCATTACGCATTTTTCATTTTCCAGATTCATAGCTATATCCTCATTTCCATTTTAAATTTCATGCGATAAATTTCATGCACCGTTCTATTTTACTTGGCATTAGAATTCATTTCTTGCAAGATATCTTCAATTTTATAAATTCATCTTTAAATGCAGAAATTTGGCAGGCTCTGATTATACGGGGCTTCCTTTGGCTTGCGTGTTGACTTTGCGACATGAGTGTCTTATAATAAATTACAGACACATGTGTCGCAAAAAGCGAGAAAAGAAGAGGAGTTTGATATGAACAGAAAGGGAATGGAGACAAGGCAGCATATAAAGACTAAGGCCTGCCAGCTGTTTGCCAAAAAAGGATTTAAAGAAGTGACGATGAAGGATATCTGCGATTCGACAGGATTAAGCCGTGGGGGACTATATTGCCATTATGACAGTACCGCCCGGATATTCGATGAGATTCTGAATGACTTTATGGATAACCAGGATGAAGAGTTTCGCTCTAAAATGCTGGAAGGGCTGTCTGCCGTAGAGATTCTGGACGACGTCCTGGATCGTTACAGGGAAGAAATGATCGACGGCGAGGCGTCCTTAAGCGTCGCGATTTTCGAGTACTTCAGCGGGAGAGGGAACGCTTGCGAGGAAAATCCTCTGTACCAGCAGTACCTGTTTTCACGAAGGATGTGGGAAGAATTGATCCAGTATGGCATTGACAGGAAGGAGTTTTACCAGGTAGACAAGACGGCGGTATTTGATCTGATCGTGTTTTCCTATCAAGGGGTGCGGATGTACAGCCGGATCATGACCATTACAGAGGATATTCCGCTGCGCATCACGTCCCAGATCAGGAAGATCTTAGTAAGGAGGGAAGGATAATGGCAACTGTATTTGAAAATTATGATGCTGCAAGGACAGCGTTTATAAATCCTGGCGATTGCGTAAAGGCACAGGAAAACTTTCCGGAAGTCTGCATCACGACTTTTTCAGAGAGCATTATCGAAGATTTTGCCAAAAAGAATTCCGCAGAAAAAATCGCGGAACTATACACGGCAAACGGAGTACTGCCAGTCTATGGCATCGAATATGCAGGGATAAGAATGGCTTTCTATCTATCCAGGGTAGGTGCGCCGGCCTGTGTGGCAGGACTGGAAGAGATGATTGCCATGGGAGCGAAAAAGATGATCATCTTTGGATGCTGCGGCGTTCTGGATGAGGTGGAGGTGCAAGATAAGATCATCATTCCCAGCAGTACCATCCGGGATGAAGGAACCAGCTACCATTATCTTCCCGCCGGGGAGGAGATCGGGCTGGAGGATTCCTGCGCCGGGATATTGGAGGACTGCCTTGTAAAGACGGGAATGCCTTATGTTAAGGGAAAGATCTGGACGACGGATGGAATTTACCGGGAGACTCATGGACGCTTGAAGGAGAGGAGGGAACAGGGGTGTATTGCGGTTGAGATGGAATGTTCGGCTGTATTGGCAGTGTGCAGGTTCAGAGGTGTTCCGGCCATTCAGTTTCTATATGGAGCGGATAACCTTTCTACAGATAAATGGGAGCCCATGGACCTGATGGAATATGGAATCAGGGAATGCGACAGATATATGGCCCTTGCGCTGGAATGCGGGGCTAGATTGTAGCCGGAGCCTCCTGATATCCAGGCAAATAAAAAATAATCATAAAATCCAAAGAGAATCTTTCAGATATGTTAAGAATTACTCCAAGGAAATCTTTAGAATTGGCGAGTAAGATAAGGACAAAGATGAAGAAAGAATGGGGAAGGAACATGAACGTACTTATACTCAGCAGTCAATTCGGGATGGGTCATCAGATGGCAGCAAAGGCAATTGGAGAAGAGATTCTTAAGTTGGATAAAGATGCAAATGTTATAGAACTTGATTTGTTAAGATATTATTATCCAAAGGCAAGCCGATATATTTTCCGGCTATTCCAGATGATGGTAGAACATTGCTATGGAATCTATAATCTGGTATATAAGACAACCGGAAAATTGAAGGTAGATCTAAAGCCTATGGGCATTAATCTCTACAGAAAACTGGAAAAGTTGATGGAGGATCATTATCCGGACATGATTGTATGCACCTTGCCGCTGTGTGCCAAGTCGATTGCCTCGTATATGGAAAGGACCGGGAAGCATATTCCGCTGGTCACCTGCATTACGGATATCAGCATCCATCCGGAGTGGATCACGCCTCAGGCGGATGCCTATCTGGCGCCAACGAAAGAAGTCAAGGAGAATCTGGTACGCAATGGTGCAAGTCCGGAGCAGATATTCGTCACGGGAATTCCGGTCAGGCAGCAATTCCTGGGAGAAGTGCCGATGCGTGATAAGGGGCAGAAAAAAATACTCATTATGGGGGGCGGGCTTGGAATTATCCCGAATCTGGATCGGCTGATGCAGGTAATCCACCGTATGCCGGGCATCACGGCAACCGTCATAACCGGGAAAAACCGAAAGGCTTATGAAGCGTTCCAGGGGAGATATGAAGACATTGAAGTACTTGGATACACGGAGAATATCAGCAAATATATGAAGGAAGCAGACCTTGTAATAACAAAAGCAGGAGGAATCACGCTCTTTGAACTGATCCATTGCCAGGTGCCTCTGTTCGTCATCCATCCTTTCCTTGAGCAGGAAGTGAACAATGCAAGATACGCCCAGAATATGGGGATTGCAAAGGTCATATGGAATAAAAGCAGTGATTTTCCCGGAATATTAGAGAAATTCTTATCCGATGGAAGACAATGGGAGCAGATGGCGGAGAACATAAGCAAGGCAAAGGATGAGATTATGGAATGGAGCCTGGATGATGCGATGAATACGGTGATGGAAAGGATGGCGGCATAATGAAGAAAATGATATTGATGACCGCATTAGCGGGCGCGTTTGGCTACAGCATCCTCCCATCGTTCGGACTCAGGCATTATCAGAGTCTGCGACGCAGGAAGAACAATGAAGGCAGGATTCTCTACCTGACCTTTGATGACGGGCCAAGCGAGGCATATACGGAGGCCTTGCTTGATCTGCTTGATGAATATGATATCAAGGCATCCTTCTTTGTAGTGGCAGAGTTTGCGCAGAAGAACCCGCGGATCATCCTGAGAGCTAAGAAGGAAGGCCACCTTATTGGCATTCATTCTGTGAATCATCAGAACGCGCTTTTTCGGGGGAACAGATTTGCCTTTTCTGACTTGGCAGCATCCATTCTGACTTTGAAGAAATTAGGATGCGACGCAGGGTATTACCGTCCGCCGTGGGGACACCTGAATCTATTCATTCTGTACTGGGTAAAGAAGATGAATCTGAAACTTGTATTTTGGGATGTTATGGCTCAGGACTGGGCAGCGGACGCTACGCCGACATCCATCCGCGCGAAACTGCTTCGACGCGTTTACCCGGGAGCCATCATCTGCCTGCATGATGGAAGAGGCGCCGCGGGAGCGCCAGGAAGGACCATAGAAGCATTGAGAGATGCGCTTCCCCAATTGCTGCGGGAAGGATATGAATTTAAAAGGCTTGACCAATATGAATGATACGATATCAATAAAAAAGACAGGAAAACAGATACTGGTATTTCTCTTCTTTCTTTTTTTGATTTTTTTATTTCTTTTAAAAGGAAAAGATGTAAGCCAGATACTTAAGATCGCCGCTTGTGCTTCCTTTCCGGCTATTGCGGCAGGAATTGCCATGGCTGGAGCCTTTAACCTCTCAGAAGGCTTGAATCTTGGTATTCTGCTAAAGGCAATGGGCCATAAGGTGTCTTTTGCCCAAGGGATGAAGTATGCTTATACGGGATTCTTTTTCAGTTCCATCACCCCTTCGTCTACAGGGGGACAGCCTATGCAGCTCTACGCGATGAAAAAGGATGGAATAGACCTGTCCCATGGCTCGCTGGCGCTTTTGATGGAACTTGCCAGCTTCCAGGCTATGGCGTTCTTGTTTGAACTATTTGCGGTGGCCATGATTCCTGTGCTGGGGATAAGCCTGCCAGTGACGATCAAGATCCTGATCATTGCCGGATTTATCATGAACGCGGCTTTTGTCGCTTTCCTGCTGGTGGTGATTTTCTCAGAACGGATGGGGCAGAGGATCTTGGGCCTGCTGAAGAAGATCTTGCCGCGACTCCCATTTGTGAAGGAAGAGACCAAGAGCCAATGGATTGGGAAAATGGAAGATGGGCTGCAAGAATTCCATGCCTGCGCCCTGCTGATGAAGGAGCATAAGAGGGCCATCGCAAAGATGTGCGTTATCAGCGCAGGCCAGATTATCTGCTGGTTTGGCGTGCCGTATATGGTGTATCTGGCGCTGGGGTATCAGGGGAGTTCCTTCCTCCATCTCTTTGTACTGCAGATTCTGATCTATATGTCCTCGTCCCTTCTGCCTCTGCCGGGAGCCATGGGTATCAGCGAATATGCCTTCCTTCAACTGTTCGGAAGCATTTACAGTGGCAGTTCCATGACGGCGGCGGTTCTTTTAAGCCGGGGGATCAGTTTTTACTTTCTGCTTGCATTGAGCGGAATCATGCTGCTTCTTATCTACGGCGCTGCGCGGCAGCGCAAATGTAAAACTATTTTTTCCTGATTTTTCTATACTTTAAGCAGGCCTTGCGGTATAATGGGAAAATAAGGTTTTAACAGAGAGGTTAGAGACAGAATGAGCAGGAATGATAAAGATGCGAATGTAAAACAGGATACGATGGAGAAAATGCGTAATTCGGAGGCAGTCTTTGTGATTTTGTCGGATTACACGCATATGCCATATGTGGCTTGCGATCCTAAGACTTTTGATGACCAGGTGTTCTTGTATTTTAGCGAGGAGGATGCCAAAGAAGCGGTGAGAAGATTTGCCGGGAACCAGGAGAGCACTCGTGCTGCAAAACTTGAGAAGAATGGGTTCCTTGCATTTTATACGAATCTTTTCGCGATGGGAGTGAACTGTATCAAGATGAACCAGGGAACTTCCCGGGAAGTGGCAGTCCAGCTGGGGGAACTGGTACGAAGGCCGGAGGCGGACAAACTGCCGCAAGGGCAGGTGAGAATCGAGAATCCAGAACTTCATCTGACCGCCCTGTATTATATGCAGGAACTGCGAAAAAGACGGGATGGAGGAACCGATCAATTAAAGGAATTGAATGAGGAATTAATGGCCCATTTCAAAGAGGGCAGATATATCGTCGCGGTGCAGGAGGGAAAGGGAATCCCGATGCTGCAGAAAGAGGGAAAGGTATACCAGCCATTATTCACTGACTTCCAGGAATTCCAGAAGTTTAACAAAGAGAAGAAGTTCAAGACAGCAGTCGTAGAAGCCGGCAAGATAACAGAATTCCTTTCATCACAGGCGGTTGGCGTAGTCATTAATCCGATGGGCGTAAACCTTCTGCTGAACATTGCAAGATAAGGAATTGGCAATGTAAACAAGAGTAAAGAGGAAATAACCCGGACAGGGCGCGGATATGAAAAGGCCAGGCAGCGATACGCTGCCTGGCCTTTGCCATAATCTCATTTCGTGTAGTTCTTTTAAATATCTAAATCAAATCTTGCTTTATATATATAAAAGGTACAACTAAATTCCGATTAGTGATTTTGAAATTAAAGTCTTGTTACGTTAACTGCCTGAGGTCCTTTTGCTCCTTCAGTCACATCGTATTCTACTTCCTGTCCTTCTTCCAGAGACTTGAAACCATCCATATTAAGTCCTGAGTAGTGTACGAATACGTCGTTTCCAGCCTCATCAGAGATGAAACCGTAGCCTTTTTGGTTGTTGAACCATTTTACTGTACCTTTCATTACGATACCTCCATAAAAATAAAAATAAATAATTAGATACCGCATTATCCATAAAACTAATCTATAGATAATACCCCGTCAGATTAGCATATATTTATAAAAAAGTCAATGGATTTGACAATCTTTTTATTGTTTTTCACAAAAAAACGGACATAAGAATTGCCCTGGGCCGCTTTTTCAGATACAATGAATATCAAGAATAGTTAGGAAAGAAATGAGAGGCCTATGAAAATATCAACAAAGGGAATCTACGCATTGGAGATCATCACTGACCTGGCCATGCATACAGGGGATGGGGCGCTGGAAAGCATCGGCAGCATTGCCAGGAGAAGAGGGCTTTCGGTCAAGTACTCCGAACGCCTGATTAAGGAACTGAAGGAGCAAGGACTGGTGGTCAGCATCAGAGGCGCCCATGGGGGATACTGCCTGGGAAGGGATGCCGGGGAGATAACGGTCAGGGAAGTGCTGCAGGCTGAGGAAGGAGAACTGGCTCCTGTGGAGTGCCTGACAAAGGAAACTGATTGCGGAATCGACTGCAATACCTGCGCCACCCGGGAGATATGGAGCCAGATATGGCAGATCATTCTCGATACGGCACAGGAGGTGACGATCGGGGATATTATTGAAAAGTCAAAAAATTTGAGATAAGTATTGACATATGGAAAAAATAGGTGTATAAAATAACTCATATAAAACTTATTGGTTTAGTAGGATATGCAGGAGGAAGTATGAAGATATCAACGAAAGGAAGATATGGTCTTCGGGCATTGGTTGATCTTGCAGTATATTCCCAGGGCGAGCCCACCGCGCTTGCTATGGTAGCTGCTCGCCAGAAGATTTCGCTGAACTATCTGGAACAAGTATTCGGGCAGCTTCGGAAGGCTGGACTGGTGCGAAGCATCAAAGGGCCCAGCGGAGGATATCTGCTTGCAAAGCCGGCGAAAGATATTACGGTGAAGGAGATACTGGAAGTCTTGGAAGGGCCATTCTCTATCGTGGGAGAAGATCTGGACAGAAGCAGCCTGGATGCCATGCAGCTGGCGATCAAGAGCCTGGTGTGGGATGAGATTGACGCCCGGATCAATGAGTTCATGGAGAAGCGTACGCTGGAACATCTGGTTAACGAGTATAGAAGTTATCAGGATAGTCAGGATATGATGTACTATATCTGATATTTTTAAAAAGTTAAATCCTACTATACCGATAGGTAATATATGATATAAAAAAATAAAGAAAGAAGGACAACGATATGAGCCAGAGAAAAGAATTGAGATTTGAAACGTTACAACTGCATGTAGGGCAGGAACAGCCGGATCCGGCAACGGATGCAAGGGCGGTTCCAATCTATCAGACTACGTCCTATGTATTCCGCGACTGCCAGCATGCTGCGGACAGATTCGGACTTGCGGATGCAGGCAATATATATGGAAGGCTGACCAATTCCACGCAAGACGTGTTCGAGAAGAGAATGGCGGCTTTGGAAGGCGGGGCGGCAGCCCTTGGAGTTGCCTCAGGAGCGGCAGCCATCACTTATACATTCCAGAATCTGGCTCAGACAGGAGATCATATCGTGGCCAGCAAGTACATATATGGCGGGTCCTATAATCTTCTGGAACATACGCTTCCAACCCAGGGGATTGCCACTACATTCATAGATCCGGACAAAGAAGGCGCGTGGGAGGCTGCGATACAGGAGAATACCAAGGCATTGTTCGTGGAATCCATCGGCAATCCTGGCGCTAATCTGGTGGATATTGAGAAGGTTGCAGAGATTGCCCACAGGCATGGCATCGTACTGGTCGTGGACAGTACGTTTGCTACGCCATACCTTCTGCGCCCGCTTGCGTACGGGGCGGACATCGTGGTTCATTCCGCCACTAAGTTTATCGGAGGACATGGCACGGCCCTTGGCGGAGTCATTATCGACGGCGGCCGATTCGACTGGGATGCATCCGGGAAGTATCCGCAGCTGACTGAGCCGGATCCCAGCTATCATGGCGTCATATTTACCAAAGCGGCAGGGGAGGCCGCATTTGTGACCAGAATCCGCGCGGTGCTGTTAAGGGATATGGGAGCGACCATCGCGCCGCTTCATGCGTTTTTGTTCCTGCAAGGGATAGAAACCTTATCTCTTAGGGTGGAGCGTCATGTACAAAATACATTAAAAGTAGTAGAATATCTTGAGAAGCATCCCAAGGTAGAGCGGGTGAACCATCCGGCGCTGCCAGACAGCAGATATCATGGCCTGTATCAGAAATATTTTCCAAAGGGAGGCGCATCCATCTTTACTTTCGAGATCAAGGGCGGGGAGGAAGAGGCCAGAAGATTCATCGATCACTTGCAGATATTCTCTCTGCTTGCCAATGTGGCCGATGTGAAATCCCTGGTGATCCATCCTGCTAGTACCACCCATTCCCAGATGACGGAGGAAGAACTAAAAGCCTCGGGGATCCAAAAGAACACAGTACGCCTTTCCATCGGGACAGAGCATATTGATGATATTATTGAAGATCTTGAACAGGCATTTCAGGCAGTATAGACGGTGATAGAACGCATATCATTGATTAAGGACGATCTACTATATTAATATGGAGGAGACAGACATGGGAAAAGTATACCAGAATGTAGAAGAATTAATCGGAAAGACGCCTCTAATGGAGGTGTCGAGGATTGAAGAGGTGGAAAAACTGGAAGCCAGGATCTACGCGAAGCTGGAACTATTCAATCCGGCGGGAAGCGTTAAAGACAGAGTGGCGTTCTCCATGATCCTGGATGCGGAGGAGAAGGGGCTGATTAGCCCCGGAGCAACGATCATTGAGCCAACCAGTGGCAATACCGGTATCGGCCTGGCAGCCATAGCCGCGTCAAGAGGATACAAGGCCATTTTCACCATGCCGGAGACGATGAGCATCGAGAGAAGGAAACTCTTAAAAGGCTATGGAGCCGAGATTGTGCTAACGGACGGCAAGGCTGGCATGACAGGAGCGATAAAGAAGGCGGAAGAACTGGCGGGCGAGATGGACAATGCCATTGTCCTGGGACAGTTTGTGAATGAATCCAATTCCAAAGCACACATCAATACTACCGGGCCGGAGATCTGGGAGGATACGGACGGGAAGGTAGATATATTCGTGGCTGGCGTAGGAACCGGGGGGACAATTACGGGAACCGGCAGATATCTCAAGGAAAAGAATCCGCTAATCCAGGTAGTGGCAGTGGAACCATCCGATTCTCCCGTGCTCTCGGGCGGCAAGCCGGGACCTCATGGCCTGCAGGGAATCGGCGCGGGATTCGTGCCGGAGATTCTGGATACGGATATCTATGATGAGATATTAAAGGTGGAGAATGAGGAGGCCTATCAGGCTGCCCGCCTGATCGCAAGGAAGCAGGGGATTCTGGTAGGGATCTCGTCAGGGGCCGCGCTTCACGCTGCAATCCAACTGGCGAAGAGGCCGCAGAACGCAGGAAAGACCATCGTCGCGCTGCTTCCGGACACGGGTGAGAGATACCTTTCAACCCCGCTGTTTGACTAATCATTTCTCTTGACGAAATGCCCGTAAGCGTGTAAAGTATATAGTGCTAATTACCAATAAAAGATACGAATCAAACAGTAGAGGATATAAGGTATGATTACACTGACGGGGAAAAAGGTGTCCGAGGGCATAGCCATCGGGAAACTGTCTTTTTACAAGAGAGATACGAAGGAGAATCGTCGCATCTATGTAAAGGATGTGGAGAAAGAGGTCATGCGTTTCCAGAAGGCCCGGCAGAAGGCAATATTGGAATTGAAGATTCTCTATGACACAGCGGCGAAGGAAGTGGGAGAAGCCAATGCCGCTATCTTTGAGATGCAGCAGGCAATCCTGGAAGACCGGGATTTTATAGATCAGATTACGAATATCATCGCGACTCAGAAACTGAATGCAGAATATGCCATCCAAAGCGTAGCGCAAGGCTTTATATCA
This sequence comes from [Clostridium] scindens ATCC 35704, assembly GCF_004295125.1. Taxonomy (NCBI): domain Bacteria; kingdom Bacillati; phylum Bacillota; class Clostridia; order Lachnospirales; family Lachnospiraceae; genus Lachnoclostridium; species [Clostridium] scindens. The sequence goes on from NZ_CP036170.1 coordinate 2,371,373, forward strand.
GATGCGGTAGCGAAGGAGAAAGACTATGTGCAAGGACACGATGCAGACGTGAAAGATGTGGCAAACCGTGTCCTTCGCATTCTGTCCAGAGGATGGAAAGACAAGATGCTGACGGATGAGCCTTTTGTACTGGCGGCGGGCGAACTGTACCCGAGCGAGGCAGTGCAGCTGGATAAGACCAAGGTGCTGGGGTTTGCCACGCGGTATGGAACGATCAATTCCCATACGGCGGTACTGGCGCGCACGAAAGGAATCCCCTCTGTCATTGGACTTGGAGAGGCGCTTAAGAAAGATTATGAAGGCAAGATGATCATCGTTGACGGTTTTGAGGGCAAGGTTTATATTGAGCCTGATTATACTACGATTACCAGGATGAAGCAGAAGCAGGATGAGAAGCACACCCATGTGAAGAACCTGGAGCGTCTGAAAGGAAAGGACAATATTACTCAGAGCGGCCAGAGGATTGATGTCTGCGCCAATATTGGAAGCCGGGAAGATGTAGAGAATGTTATCCGCTGTGACGCAGGCGGAATCGGACTGTTCAGGAGTGAATTCCTGTACATGGAGAATGGGGCCAAGCCTCCTACAGAGGAACAGCAGTTCCAGGCATACAAGCTGGCGGCAGAATCCATGGGCTCGAAAAAGGTGGTCATCCGTACTGCCGACCTTGGAGGAGATAAAGTGGCAGAGTGCCTGGATCTGGGCGAGGATGCCAATCCAGCCATAGGGTATCGTGGAATCCGCGTCTCCCTGGATAAGGAAGAACTATTCAAGACCCAGTTGCGGGCAATTCTGCGGGCATCCGCGTTCGGGAATCTGTCGATCATGTTTCCGATGATAACATCCATTGAAGAAGTGACACATGCCAAGGTCATGCTGGAAAGAGCCAAGAGAGAATTAAAGGATGAAAAGACTTCCTTTGATGAGGAGATTCCTGTAGGCGTTATGATAGAGACTCCGGCGGCCGTCATGATAAGCGGAGAATTAGCCAGAGAGGTTGATTTCTTCAGTATTGGAACCAATGACCTGTCCCAGCTTACTCTGGGAATGGACAGACAGAACGGCAAGATTGATAAGTTCTATGATCCGCATCATCCGGCATTGCTTAAGATGATTCGGATTATTGCCAATAATGTACATCTGGAAGGCAAGCATATCAGCATCTGCGGAGATCTGGCGGCAGATTTGGAACTGACGGAATATTTTATCCAGATAGGAATCGATGAACTGTCGGTGGCTCCGAACCAAGTACTGAGCCTTCGCAAGAAGATCAGGGAAATTCAGTAAGTTCAGATAAGATTATAGATAATAAGAATAAGAATCACCATGATATCACATGATAATCATGGTGGTTTTTTCTTACTTTATAGGAAAGTTCTCCTTTCGGAGAACTTGGGGACTAAAATAGCCCGCTCAAAAGCGGGCATAGTGAATCAGACGGTTTGGATTAAAAGATGTAAAAGCCCTCTTCACCAAAATCGTCATCATCAAGGTTATCAAATTCATGTAAGAAATAATCCATATCCAGAAGTTCGTCGTCACTCATGTCATGGACTTCTTTAGAAGTCATACCTTCTGGTGGATTTTTAATGTACTGTTCCCTTAGTTCCTTTGCGAGTTCTGCTTCTGTTATACGTTTCATAGTGTGGCCTCCGTTCTTAAGATATATTGAGTTTATCATGAGAAAAGAGGTTTTGGAAGATATGAAAACGAGGCAGGCGAACGACATCTATGTTTTTGCATAGCCTTTTCGTATAATTCATGCAAAGGAACAGGATTATGATTAAAATATAGTTCTAAAAATAGCATGGTTTTTCCACAGTTCGGACATTTTAAAGGATCGTAACCAAAAGAATGTAAGATTGAATCACGCCACCTATTGAGTGAAAGAAAAAAGTTATGTTTTTCTCTGGAAATGGCTTTTCGTAAAAAATTGTCAGAATTACGGTGACGAGCGTAAATACCATAATAGCGAATCATTTTAAAATGTTTTTCAGGGATGTGTTGTGTTAAGCGGTCAATGAATTCCAAAACAGGAACAGTTTCTGTAATAAGTTTATTGTCTTCATGACGGTTGTAATGGAAGGTGACAAAATCACCATCGTAAGAATCAATGCGAGAAGTAGCAATAACAGGTCTGCCAAGATAACGACCGATATATTTGATAACCTGAGAAGGATTACACTTGTTAGGCATGGCGCGAACATAAAAACCATTTTTATCTTTTGCATAGATAGCAGATTTTACTTTTTTGAAAGCTGGACCTATTTTTTGATGGAGTTCATTTAAAAGAGCAGTTTGGAACGCATCACGTAAAAAATGATAGTTAAAATGTTTGAAGTGTCGCCAGGAAAGAGTATTACCAACACCACCTTCAGAAACAAGGCAGTGAATGTGAGGATTCCATTTTAAATCTCTGCCAAAGGTATGAAGGACGCAAATAAATCCAGGAGTAAATAATTCAGATTTATTTTCTTTATGGAACATACGAGAAATCACGCTGTTGACTGCCGAAAAAAGGCAGTTAAGAAGAGAACGGTCTTTAAGAAAAAAAGGCCGCAAAGAATCATCAATGGTAAAAACACAATGCCGATGTTGTACATCAATAATCTTAAAAGACATAGCAGTAGTTCTGTCAATGGAATACATGTTACCACAAGTTGGACAGAAGCGAGAATGACAACGAAAAGCAGTAAATTTGAAATTACCACAATTGGGACAAATATACATGGCGCCACCATAAGATGGATCGCCACAATGAATCATTTTTTCTACATTCTCAACAATAGCATCACGAGGATGTTGAAGATAAATCATTTCTTCATAATGTTCGATAAAAATTTTTTGTAAGATATTCATAAGACCATTATGAAGCAAAATGAAGCAAAAAGAAACCCCTATCCCTCATGATTGAGGGGCAGGGGAGTTGAAGTGTCGAAGACACTATTTTTATTATAAAATGGATATCATTCGCAAGTCAGCCCTTAGTCATTCATAGTCTGTTCAAACTTGGTTAATGTGTAAACGTCAAACCATACGCCTGACGTTTACTTTTAATCTGTCTCAGAAGATGATTCTCTGGAATCATGGAATCTATATCAAGGATTATTATTTGGATTTGTCCGTTTTGTATTCCCATCATAAAAAGTAACCTCCTGCAATTGATATAATAAGTATACCATACAGAAAGTCATTTTTCTTTAGTTTGTCAACAGGTCCACTAATCTTATATTTATTCAATTGTCTACTTGACGGGATGCACACCAAATGACTCCTGCCCACTTTTTTGCAAAGTCCAATAAATGAAAGCATGTTGCGGGTGAGGTATTTGCTTTTGTGATAAATAATATTCAGATTTCGAGTTAACGGGGTTTTAAACGGCAGGTAATTGACGTTATGTTCTTCAATATCTCTTTTAATTAAAAGATAAGGAAGAACAGCAACACCAAGATTCATAGAAACTCCTTTTACAATAGCCTGAGTACTGGAACTTTCCCATAAAGGGTTTACATGAATATTTTTTAAAGAAAAGCAGGCGTCCAGAATTTCTCTCCCGGCACTTCCTTTTTCACGCATTAGAAATGGACGTGAAGCCAGTTCTTCAAGGGTAATATACGCCTTAGAAGAAAGTGGATCTTCGTTTGGAACGATTGCGCAAAGATTATCTTTCATAAACGGTTGAGAGAGAATCTCGGGATGATCAGGCTGGTTTTCAATTAACCCAATATCAATTTTATTATCTAAAATATGTTGTTCGATCGTGGCTGATTTATTTACAGTTACCTTGATTCTGAGATAGGGAAAGTCTTTCTGATATTCCTTGATTAATCCAGGAAGAATGTGTGTACCGATTGTAATGCTAGCACCGATACGCAGAGTTCCAACATTATCCCAGTTTTTTATACGCTGCGCCATTTCATTGAAGAGAGAGACAATATGAATTGCATAGCTGTAAAGTTCTTTTCCCGCTTCTGTAGGGGTAATCCCACGCCCGATCCGGTCGAATAGTTGAATTCCATAATATTCTTCCAATTCTTTTATTACCAGACTGACAGAAGGCTGTGCAATGTGAAGTGCATCAGCAGCTTTGGTAATACTGTTGTACTCATATACAGAAACAAAAATATTCAAATGCCGTAATGTCATAAGCGTTCCTCCTAAAATACATAATGAAAAAGTTATCTATTTCATATAATAATAGTATTTTACATAAGTGTCAACCGAGGATATACTAAGAGACGGTGAAGGGAGATAAGATAGTTATGAAATGTAAGAAAAAAGTACTATGGAAAATATTTATTTCAACATTATATTTAAGTGCCTTTACATTTGGCGGTGGTTATGTAATAGTTACGTTGATGAAAAAGAAGTTTGTAGATGATTATCACTGGATTGAAAAAAATGAAATGCTGGATCTGGTAGCGATTGCGCAGTCATCACCAGGGGCAATCGCGGTGAATGGAGCAATTGTGGTGGGATATAAGCTGGCGGGAATGTTGGGAACGCTGGTTGCAATTGTTGGAACTATTATTCCGCCATTCCTGATTATATCTGTGATATCTGTTTGCTACAATGCATTTCGGAGTAACTATCTTGTGAGTCAGATGCTGGAAGGAATGCAGGCGGGAGTTGGTGCAGTGATTGCTTCAGTGACTTATGAAATGGGAGCAGGAATTGTTGAGAGTAAAGACGCATTATCTTTACTGATCATGGCAGGTGCATTTGGAGCGTCCTGCATTTATGGCGTGAATGTAATATATATAGTCATTACTTGTGGAATGATTGGAGTAATCCGGACTTTCCTTGTAAGGAAAGGAGCACAAAAATGATTTATCTGCAGTTGTTTTTTAGTTTTTTACAAGTTGGTATGTTTAGTTTTGGTGGAGGATATGCAGCAATGCCGCTGATTCAGGGGCAGGTTGTGACGGCGCATAAGTGGCTCAGCATGTCAGAATTTACCGATCTGATTACGATTTCGCAGATGACACCTGGACCGATTGCTGTTAATTCAGCTACGTTTGTTGGAATCAAGATTGCGGGAATTCCAGGTGCTTTGGTGGCAACCTTTGGATGCATCTTACCATCCTGTATTATTGTTACAGTTATTGCGAAATTGTATCTGAAATATCGGAATATGGCTATGCTGCAGGGAGTATTGAACTCTCTAAGACCGGCAGTGGTTGCGATGATTGCCTCAGCAGGAATTTCTATTTTAATTACTGCTTTTTGGGGAAATGCAGCAGCCATTGCACTGGCAGGAACAAAATGGAGTCTGGTCGTGATTTTTGTGGTATGCATCGTATTACTTCGGAAAATCAAGATGAATCCAATCTGGGTTATGGTTCTGGCAGGGGTTATGAAGGTTGGAATATCATTCATTGGAGGATAAAGAATGAGGAATATAAGTGTATTAGTGAAGCCGGCATCCGGGATGTGCAATATGACATGTGATTACTGTTTTTACTGTGATGAAGCAGCCAAAAGAGAGCAGGAATTCTATGGAATGATGAGTGAAGATACTCTAAAGAATTTGATTCGCAGAACAATGCTTCAGGCAGAAGGTGTTGCGAGCTACACCTGGCAGGGCGGAGAACCGTCACTTCGTGGACTGGAGTTTTTCCGGAGGGCAGTCTGGTTTCAGAAAAAATATAATCGAAACCATGTACGGGTGATCAATGCATTTCAGACAAACGGATATGCAGTTACAAAGGAATGGTGTGAATTCTTTAAAGAAAATCAATTCCTGGTTGGATTATCAGTAGATGGTACTGCCAGGATACATAATTCTATGCGTCACAGTAAGAATGGGGAAGATACGTTTGAGCGGATAAATAAGACTGCAAAGTTACTGGATAAATATGGTGTGGAGTATAATATTTTAACAGTGGTAACACCAAAGATTGCTGAAAATATAAAAGAAATTTATTCGTTTTACCGGCAGCAGGGATGGCATTACCAACAATATATTGCCTGTCTGGATCCATATGGAGAAGAACATGGAAAAACTGCATATTCAATTAAGCCAGAACAGTATGGAAAGTTTTTGATGGAACTATTTGGGTTATGGTATGAAGACCTGAAAAAAGGATGTCATCCGTATATCAGACAGTTTGAAAATTATGTGGGGCTGGCAGCAGGGTATATGGCTGAGTCCTGTGAACAGAGGGGGCAGTGTGGAATTCAGTATGTAGTGGAAGCGGATGGCAGCGTGTATCCTTGTGATTTTTTTGTGCTGGACGACTTTTACCTGGGAAATCTGAATACGGACATTATTTCAGAGATTGATGAAAAACGTAAAGAGTTAGGATTTGAGGAACGTTCAATGGAGCTTGATTTAAAATGTAAAAAGTGCAGGTACTACAGACTTTGCGGAGGCGGATGTATGAGAAACCGGGAGCAGGGGGACTCCGGATATTTGAATTACTTTTGCGAAGGATATCAAATATTTTTTGAACATTGTTATGAACAAATCATGGAACTTGGAAATCGTGTAAATTGTTGATGGTTTATGAGAGAAAAAGTGCATATTGCTTATAATTTTGTGCATGTACAGACAGGCATAACATTTTTATAATCAATAGTAGAACAAGTAAACGAAACTATCAAGAGGTATGAAAATGCTGAAAAAATAAAATAGTGGACTGAATATTAATCAGCCCACCAGTCGGGAGTATTTGAAGTAAGCAAAGACTGCTGGAATTCTTTTGGAGGAATTCCGGTAGTCTTTTTAAATACTCGGCTAAAGTAAAGGGAGTCGGTAAATCCTACCATTTGAGCAATATCTGATAAATTCATGGAATTAGTAGCAATCAATTCTTTTGCCTTTTCTATACGAAGTTCTGTGAGATATTTCATAGGAGCACTCCCCATACGTTTCTTGAAGAGATGTGAGAAATATCCGGTACTGAGTTTACAATACTCTGCCATAGACTCTATGTTCCAGTCATCCATATATTTCTGATTCAACTGGATTACAAGGCGGTTTATGGAAAAATCATTCTCAAGAGGAGAGAGAATCTGCTGATGAGAACGTGCGATGGTAGCAAGAATCTGTAGGAAATTACTTAACACCATCTCTTCAAAATAGGGTTTCTTTATTTGTAATTCGATAATTATTTCCTGAAATAGCGTTTTTAATAAACTATGTTCACCGATATAACAGTTATGCAGGTTGTATTTTTGGATTATTTCTTTACATTCATTTCCAGTGAAGTGTATCCAATAGATTTCTGGATGTTCTTCAAAATAATAAGAATAAGTTTGAGGCTCATGTGGTCGGAACAGCAGAATATTTCCGGCACTCAGATTTTCCCATTTTTTGTGCAGGTAATAATGTCCAGCTCCTTTATGGATGTAGATTAACTGGTAATCTACACGACCAGCTGCACGATTCTGCGTATAATCCTTAGTTTTAAAGATCTGCATGCCACAGCAATTTACAGACAGTGAAGCGGAATGATCTTCAAAGCCAATGGATCTTCGTTCGTTTCTAAAGTGACCTGATACGTTAATCATAGAGGTCCCTCTCTTTCGCATATATTCATATTCAAATACTGTCAAGATAGCAGGCGTTTGCCTTTGGTTTCTGTAAATTCAGATCTTCTATGATAATTAATGGGGCTTGACGGCGGATTCCGCTGTCAAGTCCTTGGTTAATACATATCAGAAATAAACTGGTATGTCAAGAGCGGCCGGAAGATAATCCATAATCCGGGCATGCATTTAGTCTTGGCATTCCGGCGGTTTTTGCTACTCTGGCATCCTTTCCGGATACATGATTGCGAGTTCACCCCTTACCTTCCCCCCAATACCGTATTTGAAGCCTTATACAACAGAAGGTTTTCTTGAACCACGTTCTGTGAATGAGTCAAAAGTATTGACAACTTCACAGGCACTTATCTTTTTCACATAATTCCTGAGAAGCCAAAAGTAAATCCGTCCATTGATATTTTTTTAATCTCTTTCGGATCTGTCTTAGTTCTTAGAATGTTTCTGTGTATATATAACCATTCGTTGACGTTGGTATTTCTGCTGTGATAAGATTGACATGCAAGGATTCTCCCTTCGTTTAGATTATTATCGAAGCGAATCCTTGTTTTTTTATGTTACCTATCTATTGTATCCCAACAGCAAGCGCTTGCCTTTGGAAAAGCAGAATCGTCCATACGAAACACATAATCTGATATAGGAATACTACAATCGGGGTACTATACTGAGTATGCAATTAAGTGACGGGCAGAATCAATCATAAATTGAAATCGAGGAGGATGAAAGATGAAAAAGCAAGTGATATTTCTGATGACAGATACGACCAGGAAAGATATGGTGGGATGCTATGGAAATCCGAAAATGAAGACACCAAATCTGGATCGTCTGGCAGAAGAAGGTATCCGTTATGAAAATGCATATACCTGTCAGCCGGTGTGCGGTCCAGCAAGAAGTGCAATTTTTACTGGTACATTTCCACATACGAACGGAATGGTAACGAACAGTATTGCAATGGGGGATAATGTTAAAACAATTGGACAGAGATTGCACAATCATGGGATTTCATGTGGGTATATTGGAAAATGGCATCTGGATGGATCTGATTATTTTGGAAATGGGCGATGTCCAGAAGGATGGGATCCGGAATACTGGTATGATATGAAAACATATCTGGATGAGTTGACGGATGAGGAAAAAGTAAGGTCCAGAGATCCAAAAGAATGTTATAAAGATGGTTTCTCAGAAGAATTTACTTATGCACATCGTTGTTCAGACCGTGCGATCAAATATTTAGAAAACCATCAGGACGAAGATTTCTTTTTAAGTGTATCCTATGATGAACCACATGGACCATCACTTTGTCCGGAGCCGTTTAACCATATGTTTGATGGATTTAAATTTGAAAGTTGTCCGAACTTTCAGGATGATCTTTCAAAAAAACCATTTATGCAGAGACTTTGGTCGGGAAAGAATCTGCATGCAACTGAAGATGAAATTAACCAGCCGTCAGATGGATTATCACTGTTCTTGGGATGCAATTCCTTTGCGGACTATGAAATTGGAAGAGTTTTAGATAAAATCCGGGAAGTTGCACCAGATGCACTGGTCATTTTTACTTCGGATCATGGCGATATGCTAGGTGCACACAGATTATTTTCTAAAAATGCAGCGGCATATAAAGAAGTCGCAAATATTCCATTGATTATTAAAGGTGGGGAAAGGGGATATGTAGAAGACGCAATGGCATCCCATATTGATATTGCACCAACGATTCTGGATTATTTTGGACTCCCGATTCCGAAATTACTGGAAGGAAAGAGTATGCTTCCACAGATTAAGAACCCGGAGAAAGAAATTAATGATGTAGTATTTACAGAGTTTACAAGATATGAGATAGATCATGATGGATTTGGTGGACTGCAGATTATGAGAGCAGTAATGTCTAAACGTTATAAACTGGTCATCCATCTTCTGGATACAGATGAATTCTATGATCTGGAAAATGACCCATATGAGATGAACAACCTGATCGAAGATAAGAAGTATATAGAAGAGCGCAATGCATTACATGATAAACTGATTCAGCATATGAACGATACGAGAGATTTATACCGTGGATATCAGTGGAGTATGCGTCCGTGGAGAACCGATTTTATTCCAGACTGGGAAAATGAAGGATATACAAGACAGCGAGAGAATGAAGAATATGAACCAAGACAATTGGATTATGATACCGGGCTTCCGATGGAAGAAGCAGTAAGAAAAAAATGTTAAATGAATAGGGGAGTGAACACGATGGAAGAAAAGAGATATTTAAAATGGTATAACAAAGTAGGATATGGCTCCGGCGATATAGGAGGCAATGTGGTATTTGCATTCTTATCTTCGTTTATTATGATTTACCTGACAAATACTGTTGGATTAAAGGCTGGTGTAATTGGTTCGCTGATCGCAGCATCGAAGGTACTCGACGGTGTTTCGGATGTTATTTTTGGTTCAATGATTGACCGTACACATACCAAGATGGGAAAAGCAAGGCCATGGATGTTTGGTGCATATTTTGGATGTGCAATTACACTGGTTGCAGCATTTTCAGTTCCGACTACATTAGGAAAAACTTCTCAGTATGCATGGTTCTTTATTACTTACCTGTTATTAAATGCAGGATTTTATACAGCAAATAATATAGCATATTCCACATTAACAGCACTGGTAACAAAGAATTTAAAAGAACGTGTGCAGATGGGATCTATCCGCTTCATGTTCGCATTTGGTACAAGTTTTCTTATTCAGACAATTACAGTAGGATTGGTTAAGCAACTTGGCGGGGGAGCAGAAGGCTGGAGAACAATCGCAATTATTTATGCGATTATTGGCTTGATTTCTAATACACTGACTGTATTTTCGGTAAAAGAACTTCCAGAGGAAGAACTGAGAAATGGAGAGGAAAAATCCGAAGAAGAAAAATACAGTTTGATTGAATCTATTAAAATGTTAATACATAACAGATATTATATCGTAATTCTTGTTGTTGATATCCTCAGACAGACATATTCGGCAATTATAAACTGTGGAATTTACTATATGACATACGTACTCGGAAAAGCAGAACTGCTCGGAACATTTTCTGGAGCGATAAATCTGGCGCTTATTATAGGTCTTGCGTTTTTACCGGCAATGGTAGCAAAATATAAAGGATATTATAAGTTGAACTTCTCTGGATATTTGATTGCAGCAGCTGGACGTGGAATTGTGATCATTGCAGGATATATGGGAAGTGTTCCTCTTATGCTGGTGGGTACAGCGATTGGAGCGATTGGTATGGCTCCATGGCAGGGAAACTTAAATGCATTAGTAGCTGAGTGCTCTGAACATACATTTTTACAGTATGGAAAGAGAATTGACGGAACGATGTATTCCTGTACTTCTATGGGATTAAAAATTGGTAGTGGACTTGGCACAGCAATTGTGGGATGGTTACTTGACTTTGGTGGTTTCGATGGAAAACTGGCAGTACAGTCACAGTCTTGTATTAATATGCTTCACTTTATGTATCTGTGGCTCCCAATGATTATTAATATTCTGGTAGCTTTACTGCTTACACAATTGAATGTAGAAAAAGCAAATCAAAAATTAAGAGAACAGAAAGCGATAGAAGCAAAATAATAAGTGGTTAGTAAGATAGGGTTCGTAGAAACTTATTCGCTCCGGCAGTCATGTAGACATTAACAAGTTGGTTGCAAATATCCGAAAATAGATCTTTATTTCTCATTTGTTAAACCAAGCATATAATCTGCGGAAACGTTATAAAACTGGCAGAGTCTGATAATATATTCTACTGGCATGGAACGTTTGCCAAGTTCGTATTGGGAATAAGTAGTCTGACCAATGCCGAGATAATCCGCGATAGTTTTCTGTGAAAGATCGCTATCTTCTCGCAGCGCCCTAAGACGATCTCTATAAATCATATACAAGTCTTCGTGATACGTCATACAAATTCCCTCCTATCGGAAACATATTATTATACTTGAACCAATCACGTTGAGATTTAACTCAAAATGAGTTATCATATATTAAAAAACAGTAGATGGTGGTATAAATATGTGTATGAATAAGATAAGGATTTCTTTAAGCAAAATTAAATATTATATACGCGTAGTATTTGCGTACGGGACAAGGACTAATCGTAATCATGGCCTTTCTTTTAATGGATATATGAAGATGGCCAGGAGGATGCTGGAAGAGGACAGGATCGTTGAATATACGGAATTTATGGAGCGGTATCCGGAGTATGCCAGCCTGGAATGGGAGTATTTGGAAAAGTATGTCATTCCGGAAGAGGGCGTGGAGGAGACGGAGTATAAGGAGATGTCGGAAAGAGTCTGGGAAAATATTAAGAAAGAGATCAAGAAACAGGATGAATAGCATGCATACATACAGGAGGAGATTATGGAGACACGCGAGATACTGGAAAGGTTAAAGAAGGGGGAACTGAGCCTTGAGGAAGCAGAAGGCGCCTTGAGACGCCAGCCTTTTGAGGATCTGGGGTATGCCAAGCTAGATACCCACAGGAAGATACGCTCCGGTTTCCCGGAAGTCGTATTTTGTGCCGGAAAAGCAGATGCGCATCTCCTTGCGATCTTTGGCAGGCTGTATGAGGAAGAAGGGGAAGTCCTTGGCACCAGGGCATCCAGGGAACAATATGAACTGATAAGGAGCAAATACGCACAGGTGCAGTATGATGAGACGTCAGGAATACTGAAGATAGAACATGAGGGAAAGGAAAGAGCAGGCCGCATCTCCGTCTGTACGGCAGGCACGGCAGATATTCCGGTAGCGGAGGAAGCGGCCCAGGTGGCCGAATATTTTGGCGCCTGCGTAGAGCGCGTTTACGATGTGGGAGTAAGCGGGCTGCACAGGCTGCTCGCCAGGCTGGAGACCATACAGCGGGCCAATTGCGTGATCGCGGTGGCCGGCATGGAAGGCGCTCTTGCCAGCGTTATCGGAGGCCTGGTGGATAAGCCGGTTATTGCCGTCCCGACTTCGGTTGGCTATGGCGCCAGCATGCATGGACTGTCGGCCCTTCTGACCATGATTAATTCCTGCGCCAATGGCATCTCGGTGGTGAATATTGACAATGGATACGGGGCGGGCTATATTGCGGCCCAGATAAACAGGCTGGGATTAAGAGGAAGGCAGGAAGAGGAAAGGGAATGAAAAGGAACGAAGAGAAGATGCAGTGCCTGAGAAGACAGATGGAAGGCTATGCCAAGAAGGACGTGATCGTTGCATTTTCCGGCGGAGTGGACAGCAGCCTGCTGCTGAAACTTGCCTGCGAAGCGGCGTTAAAAAGTAATCGGAAGGTGTATGCAGTCTTCCTTCATACGGCGATGCACCCGTCTGGTGACGCGCAAAGCGCCAAAAGGGTTGCCGAAGAGATTGGGGCTGATTTCAGGATACTTAAGATTGATGAACTGGAAACCGCGCAGATTGCGGACAATCCGACAGACCGGTGCTATCGCTGCAAAAGGCATTTGTTTGAGCAGATCCAGGGCGAGGCCGCTAAGCTGCAGGCAGGATGGATAATGGAAGGGACCAATGCGGATGACCTTAAGGCCTATCGCCCGGGTATCCGCGCGATAAGAGAACTGGGAATCATCAGTCCTTTGGCGGACGCCTGCATTACCAAAGAAGAGGTCAGGCTGCTTGCGAAAGAATATGGGATCTCCGTAGCGAAGAAGCCTTCGACGCCTTGCCTGGCCACCAGATTCCCTTATGGAACCAGGCTGACTTATGCGGATATGCGTAAGGTGGAAGACGCAGAGTCTTATCTTAAGGAACTTGGGATTTACAATGTACGGGTCAGAGTTCATGGCGATATTGCCAGAATCGAGGTGGACTGCCAGGCTATGGACGTGGTCATGGAATACAAAAAGGAGATTGCAGAATATCTCAAGAGCCTGGGCTATGTCTATATTGCGCTTGATCTGGAAGGATTCCGGTCTGGGAGCATGGATCAGAATATAGAGGCTCATGATAGGGAGGATTAAGATACTAATATGATTATTATAGCCGGAAAATGTGAAGCAGATATGTCAGAAGACGGAAATGTTTCTAAAGAATCTTAAAAAAACGGAAGAAATTATTGGAAAAATATATCCTGCATGTACCGAAAGAGATGTACTGGCAGGATATAACGCAGCAGGAGGGATTTGAACCCCCGGAGCCTTTCGGCTCTTCTGCTTTCGAGGCAGACGCCTTCAGCCAACTCGACCACTGCTGCATAGTGTATGGCTTCGGATGGAAGCCACGTACTGATTATAGCATAAGAGATTCGTCTGAGGGAATACCTAATGTAAAAATTATTCATTTTTTTGCACAGAGAGAGAGCCGGCACTTATGCGCCGGCCCGAAAGGGGGATGAAAAAATCTATGTAAATTTTACGTATTGTTAGGCGAAGTCCGGTAATCATACAGACACCTCAGTACGACTACCGTCTTCTTTAATTGATAAGTTTATTATAAGGAATAAATGTGACGTAAGTATGTCAACAGTCAGAAAAATTTCTAAAGATTCTTAAGAAAATCATAAGCCAGGCAAAAGGCCTGTTAAGGTTTATGGATCCAGCACCGATTGCATGTCCTCGGGAAGCGGCGCGATGAATTCCATATCCTCCCCGGTAATTGGATGAGGGAATGAAAGCTTATGGGAATGAAGCGCCTGTCTCCCAATATATTCCATGTCAGGATTATACAGATAATCTCCGATGAGAGGGTAGCCCAGATGTTTCATATGAATGCGTATTTGATGTGTGCGGCCAGTCTCCAGGCGAAGTGAGACGAGGCTGTGTCCGTTCTTTTCATCTACGACGCAATAATGGGTGATGGCTGTCTCTCCCTGCTCCCAGTCTACGGTGCGCTCGATAATGGAGCCGGGCTTTCGTGATAAAGGAGCATGGATGGTTCCGGCAGAGGGCGTGATATGGCCTCTGCAGATTGCCAGGTATTCCCGGTGAAGCATCCTGTCGGCGGCCATGGACGACAGAACATTGCCGCTTAGCATATGCTTGGAGACAACGGTGAGTCCGGAAGTATCCCGATCCAGCCGGTTCGCGCACCGGAATACGAAAGCCTTCCCCTGTTCCTGATAATACCAGGCAAGGGCATTGGCAAGAGAATTCCTGTAATTATTCTGGGAGGGATGGATAGGCATTCCGGCAGGCTTATTGATGACGATGATGTCCTCATCCTCGTACACAATATCCAGAGACAGGTTTACCGCAGGAATATTTTTGGAGGATTCATGTTCCTGTATGTGGATCACCAGTTCGTCACCAGATGTAAGACGGCGGTTCAGATGAAGCCACTGGCCGTTTACAAGCACGCTTTCTTTCATTTTCTTTAACTGGGTGAGATTCTGAAGCGAGTATCCTCTGCGCAGGAGAAACTGCTCAATCCGAAGCCCTCCCTCGGAAGGGCCAATCTGATAAGTTAATATTCTGTCCATATTCCGTCCCCCATATTTCGCAGACATCCGTTAGGCATATCTGCGTATTCTTAGTGGTATATCCAGCGAGGCGGCCAATTTCTTGCATGCCTCGATTTCCTCCTTGGGCAGCACATCTACAATCGTAAGTTTCACCGAAGGAATTTGTCCTTTGCATTCCGTTGCGAATTGAAGGAGTCCTTCAAACGCGTTGTCAAGCTGTGGGCGGGAAACTTCATTATACTGCTCGCTGGTAGGCGCATTCAGGCTGATGGATACGGAATCTACCGCTTGTGCAAGAAGGGGAATGACATCTTTTCCATAGTATAGGTTTGCCAGCCCGTTGGTGTTCACCCGGATGGACAGTCCATATTTCTCTTTTGCATATTTTGCCGAAGCGACCAGGTTATCGATCGCGCAAGTGGGCTCTCCATAGCCGCAGAAGACCAGTTCCTTATAGCCGGCAAAGTCAAAGGCGTCCATAGCTTCCTTGATCTGCTCAAGTGTGGGATCAGTCTTGTGCCAGAGAGTGTCTGCATCGCCTACGCCGTCTTCGTGGCTTCGGATGCAGAAGCGGCAGCGGCAGTTGCATTTGTTGGTAATATTAGCATATACCTGGTCTTTGTAAGTGTATAAAATATCAGCCATCGTATATCCTTCCCTTCTGTAATCTTAGTGATTGCTGAATAAAAACTGCTGTGTCTTGGCTTTTATATGGATTCGGTCAAGCGCTGCCGCGGTAAGAAGAAAGATAACCGCGCTTCCGCCGGACTGTATGGCGCTTCCTGCAAGAGAAGCCAGCGGCGCTGCAAAAGAGCCGAAGAGGATGCCCTCCGCCAGATAGTAGCCTGTTGCGGACAGGAAAAGGGCAGGGAGCGGAGCGATTATATTGCGCATCTCCAGCATCTTTGTGCTATGGCTGGTAAATGGAAGCGTGATAAGCATCTTGATCAATATGGTCGCGGGCGCCCACATTGGCGCGGTCATGAGATCTGCAAGCCCGCCCCCGATCGCCGCTGCGGCCAAGGCATACGGACGGGGCAGGAGGACGGCGGCGATATAGATCAGAGCATCTCCAAAGTGGATATATCCTCCGTTCGCTCCATAGGGTATGTGGAAAATATATGCGGTCATCAAGGCGATCATTGCTGCGAATAGGCCGGTGACGGTGATGAGGGCAGCGGGCCTGTTGGTAGTTTTCATAATTCATCATCCTTCCTTATGATTAAAAAAATTGTTACATTCCGGAATTAGGCAAGACAGGTATTTCTCGTAGTTTACGCCATCATTGCGGGGGATTCCATCTGCTACGGTATCCTTGATGGCCAGTTCCAGAAACTGTCCGGCAGTTTGCATAATGTCTGGGAGAGGAATGCTTCTGGCCATCCCCGCGCTGATACAGGAGGCGAATAAATCCCCAGTGCCCGAGTAGCTTCCGCCAACATAAGGCAGAGAGCAGAAAAAAGAATCCTTATGATTCATATATAGGTTGCCTACCTGCTGCGTCCCGTCAGCATCCGTGAAATTGATTCCGGTGACGACGATGTCACGGGGGCCGTCTTGGCAGAACGACTGGCCCAATGCGCGGATGGCGGACAGCTGCTGGTCTATCTGTGTAAAGTTGGCGATCTTGTTATAATCCGCTTCCGCCAGAAGACAGAATTCCGTAAGATTAGGGGTAATGATATCTGCCCTCATAGCAAGCCTTCTCATCTGTGCCAGGAGGGACGGAGTAAAGATAGAATAGGTACGTCCATTATCCCCCATTACTGGATCTACCAGCAGAAATGTATCCGGGCTGTCGAAGGTGTCTATGAAGTTGAAAATCTGCCGGATCTGCGCTTCTCCGGCTACAAAGCCGGTGTATATGCCGTCGAAATGCTGCCCCATCTTCTTCCATTCGGCGCGGTAATGCTCCATCTTGTCTGTGTAGTCATCACAGTAGTAGCTGGGATAGCCGGTCTGTGCAGTCAGGATTGCGGTTGGAAGCGGGCAAGCCTGGACGCCCATGGCAGAATGGACGGAGATGGCCGCAGTGAGAGAGCAGCGGCCGAATCCGGACAAATCATTGATTACAGCGATCTTTTTCGTCAAGTCGGTTCACATCCTTTAATGTATTATAGATTGCAATTGCTTTTCTGTAGACTATACTATCACTAAAGTGGATGGCTTAAAAAGTCCAGATACAAAGAAAACAAACAGGCCAGTTTTTTGAAAAGTTTCTATTTACTTTTAAAGCAATACATGATATAGTAATAAATGTAATCGGGTAATGTATGAATCGGACCTATGTTTGTAAGTCGTTTCCACATGATTTACGAATAAAGGACGTTTTTTTATTATCCAAAAAGCACAAAATTAGAATATGGAGGTACCGCTTAATGAACAATGGTACAGTAAAATGGTTTAACTCAGAAAAAGGATATGGATTTATTACAGGAGAAGACGGCAAAGATGTATTTGTACATTTTTCAGCTATTATGTGCGATGGATTCAAGACTCTTGAAGAAGGTCAGGCAGTGACTTTTGATGTAGAGGCAGATCCAAAAGACAGCAGAAAGCTGAAAGCAGTTAACGTTTGTACTGTTTAGTCGTTTATAATATACAGAACGATCTTTTTCAGGGCAGAGTTATCTGCCCTGTTTTTATTAAGGCTTGTAAATGAGTAGGTTCGCAGAGATATGAATATAGAGGAAAAAGTAGTGATCGCTAAGTATGCGGCGGCCCTGATTGAAAAGGATGATTTTGTCTACCGGTGCAGGGTCTTTCTGCCGGGCGGCGAGTTAAAAGAAGTGACGGAGGCGATCGTAGGTGCTCAGGCAATAGATAGCCTGAAAAGATATAACTTTACGAAAGGCTTTTTCGGGGCTAACGGAGTACATAGGGAGCGCGGCCTGACGACGCCGGATATTACAGAAGCGCCGGACTTGAAAAAGGAATGATCCTGACTACCAGGCTGCGGGATGCGCCCTACAAGGCATGCAAGAATATTTTGGAGGTTGGATAAAACATGATTTACACGGTAACATTTAACCCTTCCCTGGATTACGTCATCCGGGCGGAAGAACTGGTGCCCGGCAGGCTTAACAGGACCACCCATGAATGCATCTACCCGGGAGGAAAGGGGAACAATGTATCAGTGATACTGTCAAATCTGGGGCTAAAGAGCAAGGCCCTTGGGTTTGTAGCCGGATTTACCGGCGAGTCCCTTGAGAAGATGCTCAATGATTATGGGTGCTACACTGATTTTATCAAATTAAAAGAGGGATTTACGCGGATCAATGTAAAAGTCAATGCAAAGGAAGAGACGGAGATCAATGGACAAGGCCCGGTGATTACCAATGAGGCGATTGATCTCTTGTATGAGAAGCTGGATCAGTTGGAGGAAGGGGATGTGCTGGTGCTTGCGGGAAGCATTCCCAATACGCTGCCCTCGGATATGTATGAGCGGATCATGGCAAGGCTTGAAGGCAGGGATATCCGGGTGGCGGTAGATGCCACGAAGGATCTGCTGCTAAATGTGTTAAAATACCATCCCTTCCTGATAAAGCCCAACAATCATGAACTGGGCGAGATGTTTGGAACCACCTTAAAAACGCAAGAAGAGATCATCGAATACGCGGGAAGACTAAAGGAGATGGGAGCCAGGAATGTACTGGTGTCAATGGCTGGAGATGGAGCGATTCTCCTGGCGGAGGACGGAAGCATCCATAGCGGGAAGCCTCCCAAGGGCAAGGTGCTCAATTCCGTAGGGGCAGGCGATTCTATGGTGGCGGGATTTTTAACCGGATACCTGAATACCGGAGATTATGAAAAGGCGTTCAGGCTGGGAGTCGCAACCGGAAGCGCAACGGCATTTCTTTATTGGCTGGCAGCCAAAGAGGATGTAGTGAGGCTGCTTAATGAGGATCCGAAGAAATTTGGATTATAGGAGGGAAAAAGAGATGAAAATCGTAGACTTGCTCAGGAAAGAGAGCATTAACCTGAATGGAGAGGTTCATTCAAAGAAAGAAACCATTGACCAGATGGTAGATCTTATGGCTGCCGGAGGCAACATTGCGGACGTGGATGCATATAGAGAAGGCGTATATAAAAGAGAAGAAGAAGGCACCACGGGGATTGGGGAAGGAATCGCGATCCCACACGCCAAGACTGATGCCGTCAAGGCGCCGGGACTAGCGGCCATGGCGGTGAAGGAAGGCGTGGACTATGATTCTCTGGATGGAGAGCCGGTTCATTTGATCTTCCTGATTGCCGCGCCGAATACAGAAGACAATGTCCATCTGGAAGTATTGAGCAGGCTTTCCATGCTGCTGATGGATGACGGATTCCGTGAAAATCTTATGAGCGCCGGGACAAAGGAGGAATTCCTGGGCTATATCGACGCTGCTGAAAAAGAGAAGTTTCCGGAAGAATCCAAAGAGCAAAAGGAAAACGATAAAGAGGACAAAAAAGGCTATCGGATTCTGGCAGTCACCGCGTGCCCGACCGGTATTGCCCATACCTATATGGCGGCCGAAAGCCTGGAGAACAAGGCACAAGAGATGGGCTACACGATCAAAGTGGAGACCAATGGATCAGGCGGGGATAAAAATGTGCTGACAGCCGATGAGATTGCCGGATGCGACTGCATAATCATCGCTGCGGATAAGGATGTAAAAATGGCGAGATTCGATGGCAAGCCAGTCATTATTACGAAGGTCGCCAACGGAATCAGCAAGGCGGAAGAACTGATTACGGAAGCCATGAGCGGCAAGGCGCCAATCTACCACAGCAAAGGCACGGATGAGGCAAGCGTAAGCCAGGACGGGGAAGGCCTGGGAAGAAAGATCTACAAAAGCCTGATGAACGGCGTGTCCCATATGCTTCCATTCGTGATCGGCGGCGGCATCCTGATCGCCCTGTCCTTCCTGGTGGACAGCGCCAACGCGGGAGCCGCGGACTTTGGATCCGGGACGCCGCTTGCGTTGTTCTTCCATACGGTGGGCAATACTGCATTTGGCATGATGTTCCCAATCCTGGCCGGATATATCGCGATGGCAATCGCGGACAGGCCAGCGCTGATGCCAGGCATCGTGGGCGGATTACTTGCCAAGGCGGGAACATCCGTATCCCTGCCGGAAGACCAGTGGGTATCTTCCGGCTTCTTCGGAGCACTGATTGCAGGCTTCGTTGCAGGCTGCCTGATGGTGCTGATTAAGAAACTGTTAGATAAGCTGCCCAAATCCCTGGAAGGCACCAAGCCGGTACTGCTGTATCCTTTCCTTGGAATCCTGGCAATGGGCGCGATTATGATATTCCTTGTAAACCCTCCGGTAGGAGCCTTTAATACCTGGCTGAATGATATGCTGGCAGGCATGGGAGAATCCAGCAAGATTCTTCTGGGGGCCGTCTTAGGCGGGATGATGTCCATTGACTTCGGAGGACCATTCAACAAGGCGGCCTATGTGTTCGGGACGGCGGCCATTGCAAGCGGCCAGATTGACATCATGGCAGCAGTTATGATCGGAGGCATGACGCCGCCAATCGGCATTGCGCTGGCGACTACCTTCTTTAAAAAACGGTTCACCAAGAGTGAGAAACAGACCACGGTTACGAACTATATCATGGGTCTATCCTTTATTACGGAAGGGGCCATTCCTTTTGCGGCATCCGATCCGCTAAGAATCATTCCTCCATGCGTAGCAGGCTCTGCAGTGGCAGGGGCATTGTCCATGGCGTTTGGATGCGGGTCAAGAGCCCCTCACGGCGGGATCTTTGTTATCGGGATCGTGGAGAATGCGCCGATGTTTCTTCTGGCGCTGGCAATCGGGGCCGGGGTGACCATGGCAGGCATCATACTTTTGAAAAAGCCGCTTCCTGTAGAAAAACAATAGACAGCGAAAATATAAATAATTATAATAAAGAAGAGGAGAACGAAACAATGAAAGAATTCCAGTACACCATTACTGACCCGGAGGGAATCCATGCAAGACCAGCTGGCCTGCTGGTTAAGAAGGCCAATGAATTTACATCCAAGATTATGATTGGAAAGGGCGGCAAAAGCGCGGATGCCAAGAGAATCTTTGGAGTTATGAGCCTTGGAGCCAAGAAAGGCGACGAGATATTCATGACGGCAGAAGGCGCGGATGAGGAGACTGCGGCTCAGGCACTGGAAACATTTTTAAAAGAGAACCTGTAAAAGGGGATGATGAAAAGATGATTACACTAACAGGAAAAAGCGTATTTGGCGGAGTGGCAATCGGCAGGATTGCATTTTACAAACGAAATGAGATTACGATCAAAAGGACTCATGTGGATGATATCGAAGGGGAAGTAAAGAGATTCGAGACGGCGAAGGAAAAGGCAGTGGCCCAGCTTCAGGAACTATATAATAAGGCAATGGAGGACGTAGGCGAATCCAATGCCATGATATTCGAGATCCATCAGATGATGCTGGAGGATCTGGATTATGTAGAGTCTATCGTAAATATCATTACCACCCAGAAAGTGAATGCCGAATATGCCATCGGCACCACGGCAGATAACTTTGCAGCCATGTTCCAGGCTATGGATGATGCATATATGCAAGGACGGGCAGCTGATGTAAAGGATGTGTCCGAACGGCTTCTTCAGGTGCTGTCCGATAACAGCACGGATGCAATGAAGATGGATGAGCCGTCGATCATCGCCGCGGATGACCTGGTTCCAAGCGAAACGGTACAGCTGGATAAGGAGAAGGCGCTGTCCTTCATCACCATGTATGGATCTGCCAATTCACATACCGCTATTCTTGCAAGGACGATGAACATACCGGCAGTGATTTCTCTTGGAGAAGACCTGAAAAAGGAGTATGACGGGAAACTTGCCATTGTTGACGGACTGGAAGGAAAGGTCTACATCGAGCCGGATGCAAAGACCATGGAGGCCATGCAGGAAAAGCAGAGGAAGGACCAGGAGCAGAAGGAACTTCTAGAGCAGTTAAAAGGCAAGGAGAACATAACAAAGAGCGGACAGAAGGTAAATCTGTATGCTAATATCGGGAACCTGGCCGATGTAGGCGCTGTTCTCAAAAATGACGCTGGCGGCATCGGGCTGTTCCGAAGCGAGTTCCTTTATCTGGAAAGCGAGACGTATCCGACGGAAGAACAGCAATTTTCCGTATATAAGACGGTGGCGGAGAATATGGCCGGCAGAAAGGTCATTATCCGCACCCTGGATATCGGCGCTGACAAGCAGGTGGATTACTTTGGCCTTTGCAAGGAAGAGAATCCGGCCATGGGATACCGGGCAATCCGTATCTGCCTTACAAAGCCGGAGATATTCAAGACCCAGCTTCGGGCATTGTACCGGGCATCCGCATTCGGGCAGATCGCGATCATGTTTCCCATGATCATCTCGGTCAATGAAGTGCGAAGAATCAAGGATATCATTGAAGAGGTGAAGAAGGAACTGACAGAAGAAGGAATTGCCTTCCGGGAGAATGTAGAACTGGGCATCATGATCGAGACGCCGGCGGCAGTTATGGTAAGCCGGGAATTGGCAAAAGAGGTTGATTTCTTCAGTGTCGGAACCAACGACCTGACGCAGTATACGCTGGCGATCGACCGCCAGAACCAGAAATTGGACGCATTCTACGACTCCCATCACCCCGCAGTCCTGGAAATGATCCGCATGGCAGCGGCGAATGCCCATGCAGAAGGAAAATGGATTGGCATCTGCGGAGAACTGGCAGCGGACTTAAGCCTTACGGAGACATTCCTTGAGATGAAAATTGACGAGCTTTCCGTGGCGCCTGGCATGGTGCTGCCGCTTAGAAAACGGATCAGGGAAGCCTGGTAATAGTTATTGATAACAATAATTAATAGATAGACCCATTTACTTTATGGGTCTATTTTGTTAATATTAACTTGTTATTGTTTCTAATGGTGAGAGACGAAAAGGAGGGAAACACATGTTAGAAAAGTTTTTTAAACTGAGTGAGAATGGCACGGATGTAAAGACTGAGATCCTGGCCGGAATCACGACATTTATGACAATGGCCTATATCCTTGCTGTTAATCCCAGCATCCTTTCCGCTACAGGAATGGATCAGGGAGCCGTATTCACTGCTACGGCGCTGGCATCTTTGATTGGCACATTGCTGATGGCATTATTCGCGAATTATCCGTTTGCACTGGCTCCGGGCATGGGACTGAATGCTTACTTTGCATACACGGTTGTCCTGGGTATGGGATACAGCTGGGAGGTTGCGCTTACCGCCGTATTCGTGGAAGGTATTATTTTTATCATCCTTTCGCTTACCAACGTGCGTGAGGCAATCTTCAATGCGATTCCGAAGAACTTAAAGGCTGCTGTCAGCGTAGGTATTGGTCTGTTTATCGCATTTATCGGCCTGCAGAACGCAAAGATCGTTATCGGAGGCTCCACGCTTCTCCAGTTGTTCTCCGTGGACAAGTACAATGAGGCGAATGGAGTGGCAGCATCCTTTAATGATGTAGGAATCACGGTACTTCTTGCGATTATCGGCATTATCATTACCGGAATCCTTGTAATCAAGAACATCAAAGGCAATATCCTGTGGGGCATCCTGATTACATGGCTGCTTGGAATCATCTGCCAGATTGCCGGCTTATACGTTCCAAATCCGGAACTTGGATTCTACGGGCTGCTTCCTGATTTCAGCAGCGGGCTGTCAGTGCCAAGCCTTGCGCCGATATTCTGCAAGCTTGATTTTACGGGAATCTTCTCATTGAACTTTGTTGTTGTAATCTTTGCATTCCTGTTTGTTGATATGTTTGATACCATCGGAACGTTGATCGGCGTATCATCCAAGGCAAATATGCTGGATGAAAACGGCAAGCTGCCACGCATCAAAGGCGCGCTTCTTGCAGATGCGGTTGGAACGACGGCAGGCGCACTGCTTGGTACTTCTACTACCACGACATTCGTAGAGAGTGCATCCGGCGTATCAGAAGGCGGAAGAACAGGCCTTACGGCAGTGACTACGGCGATCCTGTTTGGGCTTGCCCTGTTCCTGTCGCCAATCTTCCTTGCGATTCCTTCTTTCGCGACAGCGCCGGCTCTGGTAGTCGTTGGATTCTATATGCTGACTAACGTTGTCAACATCGACTTTGGCGATATCGCAGAAGCGCTTCCGTGCTATATCTGTATTCTGGCAATGCCATTCTTCTACAGCATTTCAGAAGGTATCTCCATGGGAGTCATCTCTTATGTAGCCTTGAATCTTTTGACAGGAAAGACGAAGGAGAAGAAGATCAGCATACTGATGTATGTACTGGCAGTATTATTTATATTGAAATATATATTCCTGTAAAATATAATGGGAATAGGAGATTTGAACGACAAAGGACCGGAATTTCCGGTCCTTTTTTTAAAGGAGGTAAGAGAATGGACATACCGGTGGTGAAGCAGATCGCAAAGGCAGAAGAAGTGGGATGGGTGAATCCAAAATGGATGCCATGGAATGAGGCAAAGGATAGCCTTGGCATTTCGATGGAGGATATTGATGACGCAGAGGCGAGGCTTTTACGCTTTGCTCCCTTTATAATGAAGTGCTTCCCAGAGACGAAGGAGCGAAATGGGCTGATCGAATCCGCCCTGACACCGATACCGAAGATGCAGGAATTTCTGAACCAGACGTATGGAGATACGATCCAGGGACGTCTCCTCTTGAAGCAGGACAGCCACCTGGCAGTGGCTGGTTCTGTGAAGGCAAGGGGAGGGATCTACGAAGTGCTGAAGCATACGGAAGACCTGGCTTTGGAAGCAGGGCTTATAACGCTTGAAGATAACTATTCCAAACTGGCAGCGGATGAATCCAGGGAATTCTTCAGCCAGTATACCATACAAGTAGGCTCTACCGGCAACCTGGGCCTGAGCATTGGCATTGCCAGCGCGGCGGTGGGGTATGAAGTCATCGTGCATATGTCTGCGGATGCAAAGCAATGGAAGAAGGATATGCTGCGTAGCCATGGAGTAAAAGTGGTGGAATATGAGTCGGATTACAGCGAGGCAGTAAAGAATGGCAGAAAAGAATCAGACGCCAATCCGAATAGTTACTTTGTGGATGATGAGAATTCCAAGAATCTATTCATGGGATATGCAGTAGCCGCAAAGCGCCTGATCGGACAGATAGAAGAACTGGGCATCCAGGTGGATGAAGAGCATCCGCTCTTTGTCTATATTCCCTGCGGCGTAGGCGGGGCTCCGGGCGGCGTGACGTTTGGCCTGAAGGAGATATGGGGGGATCATGTGCATGTGTTCTTTGTAGAGCCCACCCAGGCTCCTTGCATGATCCTTGGCATGGCGACCGGACTTCACAATCAGGTTTGCGTCCAGGATATAGGGCTTACCGGACTCACCCATGCAGACGGCCTGGCGGTGGGGCGTCCGTCGGGATTCGTAGGAAAGGTTATGGAGCCTCTGCTAAGCGGCGAATTTACGCTGAAGGATCAATGGCTCTATGAGTATATGAGGGCTTTATGGGATACGGAGAATATCTTCATCGAGCCAAGTTCCTGCGCGGCATTTGAGGGACCGCTGAAACTTACGCGTTATGCTGAGACGCGGAAGTATATTAAGGAACATGGCCTGGAAGACAAGATGGAGCAGTCTGCCCATATCGTGTGGGCGACCGGAGGAAAACTGGTTCCGGAAAATATCCGTGAAGAGTATAAGAATACATATCTGGACTAGGACAGAAGGCAGGAGGAGAAAAAATGGAATTCAGTCATTTTGATGAGGATGGCAATGCGGTAATGGTAGATGTCTCCGGTAAAGAAATCACGCAAAGGAGAGCCCTGGCAGAGGGAAAGATCCGGGTAAGCCGGGAAGTGTTTGAAGCCATCGCCGGCAGGAAGGTGAAGAAGGGCGACGTGCTGACGGTAGCCCAAGTGGCAGGGATTATGGGAACGAAGAGGACGGCGGAACTGATTCCTATGTGCCATCTGCTGAATCTTGCCAATTCGGAAGTCAGGTTCGAGATGAACCCTGAAAAACTTGAGATCAAAGCCTTCTGCCAGGTTAAGACGGAAGGAAAGACAGGGGTGGAGATGGAGGCGCTGACTGGCGTGTCGACGGCGCTTCTGACCATATATGACATGTGCAAGGCCATTGATAAGCGGATGGTGATCGAAGAGATCCATCTCTGTGAAAAAAGCGGCGGCAAAAGCGGAACTTTTATGTTTGAAAGGTAGAGGAGAACCGGATATGGCGGCAGATAGGGTAGAAAAACTATTTAAGAAGCAGTTGACCGCATGCAGGGGATGGATGCCATCCGCATGGCAAGGATGCAAGGACTTATGAAGGATTTCCGAAGGCTTATGGACAGGTGCTCCGATTCGTGGAGAACAATGGTTATGAGATATATGGAAATCCGAGGGAATCGTATATCAACGGCGTATGGAACAAGGAATCGGAAGAAGAATGGCTGTCGGGGATTCAGTTTCCGGTAAAGAGAACAAGTATGAAACCACTGTAAAAAAATAAAGATTAACAGTGTATCGAATTGACAAATGCGGGGAAATCATGCAATATAGATTTGAGAAAGTACCCTTCCGGGAGATTGGAGTATGCGACATGCTTTTAATAAAAAATGCCGAAGTCTATGCGCCGGCCAGTATTGGAAAAAAAGATATTCTTATATGTAATGAAAAGATAGAACTGATAGAAGACAAAATAGAAGGACTGCCTGGAAACTGCCGGGTGATGGATGGAGAAGGGCTTCTCCTCGCCCCGGGGATGATCGACCAGCATATACATGTGACCGGAGGAGGGGGGGAAGGAAGCTTCCATACCCGCACCCCGGAACTTGCCCTGTCTGAGATGATAAAGGGAGGGATTACCACGGCAGTCGGCCTTCTCGGTACCGATGGCATAACGAGAAGCGTGGAGAACCTGTATGCAAAGACTGCAGCGCTGAATGAGGAAGGGGTTACCGCATATATGCTCACCGGCGCCTACGGATATCCGGGGCCATCCATAACGGGTGAGCCTGACAGAGATATCATGTTTGTCAAAGAGGTGCTTGGAATGAAGCTTGCGCTGTCTGACCACCGGGCGCCGAATGTGACGCCAGGACAGCTGATGCAGATTTCGGGCCGGGTCAGGGTGGCCGGTATGCTGAGTGGGAAACCGGGAGTGGTCGTACTGCATATGGGTGATGCACCGGAAGGGCTGGAACCGGTCTATGAAGCCCTTGAAAATAGCGCGCTTCCTATCCGCATCTTCCGTCCGACTCATGTGAACCGCAATAAGGCGCTTCTTGAAGCCGGATACGGGTTCCTTGAAAAAGGCGGCTATGTAGATTATACATGCGGTATGAAGGGACAGCCTTCACCGGGACAATGTATTGCGGAGGCGGCGAGAAGAGGGCTTCCGCTTGCACATATTACAATCAGTTCGGACGGTCATGGCAGTTGGTCAAACTACGATGAGGACGGGACCCTTCTGGATATTGGCGTATCCGGGGTAGACAGCCTCTACAGGGAACTGCAGCTTATGGTTAAGGACCTGGGAATGGACCTCGAAGATGCCCTTGGATATGTGACCTCCCATGTGGCTGAAGCGCTCGACCTGTACCCGGAGAAAGGCTGCATAAAAGAAGGGGCGGATGCGGATATGCTGCTTTTCACAGAACAACTGGATCTTCACACGGTGATAGCGCGAGGCGCGGTCATGATGGAAGGCGGGGTTTTGAAAAGGAAGGGCACATATGAAAGTTAGAATTTCGCAAGACATGGAGAAAGAACACAGTCAGGGTATGCAAAAAAGCATCACCATAAGAAGGGTCACCACAATTAATCATTTTGGAAATGTTTTCGTAATTATTTACAATAAAGAAACACAAAGAAAAACCCCACCCCTCATGATTGACAATGTCATGATTGAGGGGCAGGGGAGTTGAGAGTGTGCTCAGCACACTTTTTATTATCATAAAGGCGGACAGTTTTTGCGTCACCGGCTTTCCATGTATGCCTGAAATACATCGGCCACGCGCTGCATATCGTCTCTTGTAAAACGCTGGTCGCAGCTGATGGACATGATATGGTCATAGATGTAGTGTGCGCCAGGATACTTTCCGATGTCTATGAAAGGCGGTACCGGCCAGTATACTTTCGGCGGTATGCCGGCGGCAGCCAGATGCTTCATGAGAGATTCCCTGTCTTCGCAGAGGAAGGGGAAGAACATAGGGCAGGTGTCCTGCAAAAGATTAGTATATACAGGGCATACCGATGGATTGCCAGGTAGGTGCTCCAGCAGATATGCATAATTGTCCCGGCGCTTTTTAACGGCATCTGCGAGCGGGTAATGGAGGATGGTCTGAAGGGATTCGCCGTCGCCTTCCTGCATATCGAAGATCTCCCGCAGCATCCATTCTGCCTCCCAGAATGCATCGGTGCTCTTTTTGTTCCATGCCTCGTCTCCGGTTCTCTCGTACGCTTCTCTTGCCCGGAGCGCTCTGTCCCTTATCTTGAGATGTTTTTTGTCCGCGGGGACAGGTGATACGCCAAAGCGTCCGTTTCGTTTGAATGCCAGCCCTCCTGAGGTGACCCCCATCCATTTTCGGAGGCTGACCGCGATATAGTCGGTGTCCGGACAGGCACCGGACGGTGAGAATGCTGTGTGGGTCGTGTCCTGCATGACCGTCACGCCGCGGCTTCTGCATGTTCTGACAAAATCCGTGTCATAAGTAGAAAAGCCGTAATAGCCGCAGATGAGCAGAAGACTGATCTTGTCAATGAGTCTGTCATCAAACTGCGGTACAAGGCAGCGGTCTACGTCGTAGTAGTAGATCTTATAGCCTGCTTTTACAAAACAGCCACTTACCGTCTCGCACGTATATGCCGGGAGATAGGCAGTACGTTTCATATCTGTGAGCATGGAATCCTGCAGGCAGAGATAGATGGCGCAACGGCCGGACATGAGGTGGCTTATGTCACCAGCGTCCGGGCAGACGAGGTCTAAGTAACCGTTTGTTTCAGAACTGTTCTTTTCGTAGGGGAAGAACCCTCCTATTTCCATATGTAGATACCTCCTGATATAAATATGCTGATACTGGTCCGTGGTCTGGAACTGGCTGCGTCGGCTCAGGATGACAGGGTCTTTTTGAAATCTTTTCGTTCCGACTCCGGAACCATGTCGATGACGAGGCAGGACGCGAGAAGATTTAATATTGTCATAGGCAGCGTCAATGAGTTGTAGAACATCTTCGTCGAAGTCTGACAGAGAAGCAGGTGGGTGCTGTGTTCGGCGGCCGGCGATGAGATGCTGTCAGTGATGGTCAGGATAGGGACGCCTGTGTCCGCCGCCTTCCTGGCAATGCTCCCCATTGGATAATAATACTTGGGGAAGGAAAAGAAGATGACAAGGTCACCCTCGCAAAGCTGCTGCAGGCGGTTCTGCGTCTCAGCCAGGTCGTCCAGATCGATGAGGGTCGCGTTGAAATACAGCAGCCGGAGCCTTGCTGCCAGAAAATCTCCGAGTATTTTGGAGATATCATGGGCAAAAATGAAAATCCGTCTGCTTTTCTTAATCTTTCCCGCGGCGGCCACGATGGATTCCGGATTGAATGAAGCTGAGAAATCAGCGACCGCGGCGGCCTCCTGGCGGCAGATGTCTGTAAGCAGCGCCTCCTTTGCCGAGCGTTCGCAAGACGCATTTTCAGGCGGAAAATAAGCGGGCGCAGAGAGCAGGCGTATCATATGCTGCGTGTATTCCCTGAATTCATTCTTAAGTTCCAGGAAGCTGGAACAGCCTATTTTTTCGCAGAAGCGCAGCAATGTCAGTTCGGAAGAGGCTGTCTGCTGGCTCAGCTGGGCCAGAGTGATGTAGCAGACGTCCTCTGGGTTTTCCATCAGATAATCTGCGATTCCCTTCTGCTTCTTTGTCAATGCGGGATACATGTCCCGGATTCTCTGTAATATGTCCATGTTGTTTCCTTTCCATATATGGTACCCATGTCAAATATAGGCGGCAGTGATGCGTCATAAACTGCCTATAAAATAAATATAAAGAATCCATAAACAATTTGCAAGTAAATACTTTACAATTTTGCTGTTATATGTATAATAATAATTAAAAAATAAAGTAAACACTTTATATTTTGAGAATTCCGGATATCTCACTATAAATAAAGTAGGACAACTTTGCAGAAGGAAGTACAAAAGGGAGGAGAGAAGCAGCAATGAAAAAACTATTTGAAAAACACTTTGAGCGTACATGGCTTGTAATCTTTCTGATCATGTTCGTCATCATCATGATTCCGTTTCCATTTTTTTACAGCGAAACTTATATTCCGGCGATAGGAGGGATCCCCTCATATATCTTCGGATGGTTCGTACATACGGCGATCACGTTTGCCCTGATTATCGTCTACTACAGAATGTGTATGAAACGAAAAGAATACCACGTGTATGATGAGAAAAACGAGGAAGTTACTGAAGGAGGAGAGAAATAATGTCTGAAGCAATCCAACCATCACCGGCACCGTTTTACACAGTCCTGGCTATATATCTTGGTATTATGGCATTTATCGGCTGGTATGCCAGCCGAAAGACGAAAAATATTGGCGATTTCTTCGTTCTCAGCGGGAAAGCGGGTGTAATCGTAAGCGGTATCGCTTATTTTTCTACGCAGTTTTCCATGGGTACTTTCCTTGGCACTCCGGGTACGATATTTGGCGTCGGTTATGCGGGCATGGCAATCTCTGTGCCTGGCGCTGTCTTCTGTATGATACTGCCGGCCCTTCTGATAGGAAGGAAACTTGTGACACTTGGGCATGAATACGGTTTCCTTACGATGGCAGACTATCTGACCGACCGATATCATTCCAGGTCCATGAGCGGCGTGCTCGGTGTCATGATGCTGTTTTTCCTTATCCCTATGATGGGAGCACAGATAATCGGCGCAGGGGTTATCGTGCATGTATTTACCGGCCTGCCTGAATGGGTAGGGGTTGTAGGAATGGGAGTAATCGTTATACTATATTGTATGAGCGGCGGAATGAAGGGCGCGATGATGACCGACGTCATCCAGGGATCCCTTATGATAGGTACGGCCGTTGTTACCTTTATCGTCTCGGTTGTAATGGGAGGCGGCTTTGACAATATCAACAGCACGCTTCAGAATATGAATGAATCCTACCTGACCTTCCCCGGGGCGAACGGGTACATGCCGTGGGCTTACTACGTGTCCAACATCGTGCTTTGGTCCTTCTTCACGATGGGGCAGCCCCACCTGTTTACGAAGTTCTTTACGATGAAGGACCATAAGACGATGTTCAAGGCCATACTGCTCGGCACAGGAGGGATGTTCGTCTCTGCCACGCTGATTGAATGGGCAGGCGTCAATGGAATCGCTTCCATCCAGAATATTGAGAAGGCGGATCAGATTGTTCCTATGATTCTGCAGAGAGGGCTGAACCCATTCCTGGCGTCCCTGTTCATAGCCGGAATTGTGGCAGCCGGAATGTCTACCATTGACGGCATCCTCGTCACTACGACGGGGGCTGTGACACGGGATATCTATCAGAAGATAGTGAACAAGAAGGCGACCGATGAGAGCATCATGAAACTGTCCAAAGTTGTCACCATATTGATCGGCCTGGTCGTTATACTCTTTGGCGTATTCCAGCCTGGTAGCATCTTTGAGATCAACCTGTTCGCCTTTTCCGGAATGGCGGTCTTCGTCGTGCCGATCCTGTTTGGCATGTACTGGAAGGAATCGACGGCCCCGGGCGCTATAGCGGCTGTGGCGGTAGGGGTAATTGCCCTTCTTAGCTTTACGCTTGTTCCGGAAGTGAAGGAACTGGCCCTTGGGTTCCATGCACTGTTCCCGGCTACGATACTCGGCGCGGTCACGATGGTAATTGTCAGCAAGTTGACACAGGCTCCGCCGCAGGAGACGATTGACCGTCACTTTAAACTGTTTCAGAAAGGTTAGTGCCACATAAAAGAGGAGGTAGTTAGATGTATCTTGGTAAGATGACAACAGCCCAGGCAAAAGAGGCATTTCAGAAAGATCCGGTGCTGGTGATACCGGTGGGCAGCACAGAACAGCATGGTGCCCAGTGTGCGCTCGGGACGGACTATATGGTACCGTCGTATCTGGCAGACCATGTGGCTGACATGGAAGATGTGATTATCGCTCCCACGGTTCCGTATGGCGTCTGTCCTTATCACCTGAGTTTTGAAGGTAGTATAAATATCGGATATGAGGGGCTGTATATGGTTCTGCACGGAATCATGGACTCGCTTATGCAGCATGGGGTGAGAAGGTTTGTCGTACTGAACGGACACGGGGGCAATACGCCTTCCATCGACCGCGCGGCGCTTGAAGTCTATCATAAGGGCGGTATCTGCGCCAGCATAGACTGGTGGAGCCTGGTAGCAGAGTTGGATGAGAAGTTCCGGGGCGGACACGGCGACATCTTGGAGACGTCCGCTATGATGGCGGTCGACCCGGATGCGGTGCATCTGGAACTTGGTCAGCCTATGAATCCGCAGCATCCTTCCAAAAATGTAGAGGCAGCCTATATACAGGCAGTCCGCTATAAGGGCGGCACGGTCCGCCTTGTGAGAGATACGAAAGAGATAGCCCCAAGCGGGTGGTTCGGTCCTTTTGACCCGAAGGACTCGACGTCTGAACTCGGGCAGGAGGCGCTCGATATGTCTGTAACGTTTATCCGGGGATTCCTGGAGGAAATAAAAGGGTTTGCATAGTTGTATGTCTTATTCTCTGATGGGAAGCGTGTACCAGATGGTGAAAGACTCCCTGCCGTTCCCTATGGTAGAGGAGTGGATTGCTAGAAACATTCCCCTAGAGCCGGATCAGCATGGTTACCGTGAAGGTGTCCTCCGTATAGGAGATATCCAGCGTGCCATTATATCTGTCTATGATTTCACGTATATTTCGGATGCCGAGTCCATGGGACTTGGCATCTTTTTTGTCCGACAGGATATGGCCGTTTTTCTCCACGATGGGGTTTGCCTTTTGGTTCGAGATCTCATAACTGAAGTAGCCGGAATCCGTGGAACGGGCCTTTACGGAGATCTTTCTTGCGCCAGGATCTCTGACTTTCAGGGACGCCTCTATGGCATTGTCCAGAGTATTAGAGAACAAGGAACAGAGGCTGACAGAGTCGATGCTCTGTATATTATGGAGATCTACATGGAAGAAGCAGTCAATGCCTTGCCCGGCTGCCTGGCTGTATTTAGCGTTGAGAACGGCATTGACGATGCTGTTCTTGCAGAATACCCGGTTTTGCACGGCAATCTGGGACTCTACTTCTTTAAAATATTCCTCGGCTTCCATTCTGTTTTCGGAATAAAAAAGATCCTTTATCACACTTAAGTGATGATTCATGTCATGGCGTAACTTACGGATCTCCGTCTGATTGCGTTCCAGTTCTTCATAATATTCCTGCTGCAGCTTCAGGTTATTCCGCTCTGCCTCAAGGCGGATGCTGTTGGAAAAATATCCGGCCAGGCAGAGGCTGCCTATGTTGGTAATGATGCAGGCCAGGGCGCATAGCCAGATCTTGTAGCTTTCCGCCGGCGTATAGTAGATGACGGTAGTGATGCTGACCAGCGAAGCCAGGCAGACCGCGCCCAGCAAGATCCAGGTGTTCTGGTCGAAGAGCCTGCTGATATCAAAAAGTCTCTGGCGGAAAAGCCTATACAGCACATACCAGAAGAGGATGTGCAGGAATGCATCTGACAGATGACAGAATATGCTTGCAAAAAGTGTGGCATCTAAAGAAAAATATACTACTCCCAACAGATCCTGGATGAGAAAATTTAATGAGATGATCAGCGGGTAAAAGATTGCCACCGACGCAAGCTTGGGTACGACTCTTCCTTTGAACGCTACCAGCATCAGCGCGGTAAACCACAGAAGATCCAAGGTCACATTGAACATATCGTTGGTAAAGATGGTCATTCCAAAGAGAAAGTAGCAGGATACGCCTATGACGGCGGTCCAGAACTTTCCGTCCTTCCTTGGAACTACGGAGTAAAGCAGTCTACAGAAAAAAGGAAGCCCAAAGGCGTACAGGCATTTGGAAAAGACTTCCATTATTGTGGACACTGACTCTTG
This sequence comes from [Clostridium] scindens ATCC 35704, assembly GCF_004295125.1. Taxonomy (NCBI): domain Bacteria; kingdom Bacillati; phylum Bacillota; class Clostridia; order Lachnospirales; family Lachnospiraceae; genus Lachnoclostridium; species [Clostridium] scindens. Next base: position 2,405,445 of record NZ_CP036170.1, read on the forward strand.
ATTTCCCATTTTTATCCTCCCTTATTGGAGCAGCGCCCGGGCAAAGGCGATCTCCAGCTGCTGTCTGTAAGTCCTGCTGACAGGCAGGAAATGATCCCCGCACACGCATCCGTCAGGTTCCAGGGCTGTAATGTGGTTGAGGTTTGCCAGATATCGGTTATGAATCCGGATGAAATAGTCCGGTAGCTGCTTTTCTACCTCTCCAAGCTTACCATAAAAGTCCAGCTTCCCATCTGCTGTTAAGATGGAGACCTTCCTACGGTCGCTGCAAAAGGCCAGGATATGTTTCAATGGGACTCTCAAGATGCCGGATTTCTGCTCAACCGTATAGTACTGCTCGCCCAGATTGCCAAGCAGTTTTAAAGCCTGTTCCAACACCTCCAGGATTTTCCGGTCTTCGTAGGGCTTCAGGATATAGTGGAATGCATGGACGTCATAACCCTGGAATACAAAGTCAGGGTAAGCAGTCACGAAGATCAGGATGGTGTCGGACTCCATCCACCTTAAGGAGCGCGCAGTCTCCATGCCATTTAGTCCATCCATCTCAATATCCAGAAAGAGGATATCCAGTCCATCCGTCTGGGATCCTGCAAGCAATGCCTCGCCGGAAGCATATTCCTGGATGCGGTATTCTTCCCCCAGTAGCTGAAGCTTCCTTTCAAGCGGGACTCTCAGAGCCTTTTGCATCTTTGGCTCGTCATCGCATATTCCGATCGTGATCATATTTCCACCGTCTCCTTATCATGCCTCTGCCGTCAGGCATAAGGCTTCTAAACGTTATTATACAGAAATATCCGGGTTTTGCAAACTTTACAGAAACCATGTCAAACTTGACATCTTGAATGAAGATATCCTTGCTCTCTTCTTCTAGAATAGAAGACAGAAAGAAGAAGGGAGCAATCATTATGTTAAAAGTAGAGCATTTAGCAAAAAGTTATCAGACCGGAAGCCAGGTATATCCGGTCCTTAAGGATATATCGCTGGAAGTGGAAAAAGGAGAGTTCGTGGCTGTCATGGGGCCTTCCGGCAGCGGGAAGACTACGCTTTTAAACTGCATTTCCTGCTTTATTCCTTACGAAGACGGGAGCATCCTGCTGGCAGGAAAGGATCTGTCGGGGCTTAAGGAGGAAGGGCTTGCCAAGGTCCGTAATCAGAGTATGGGGTTTGTGTTCCAGGACTTTATGCTTCTGGACGGCTTGAGCGTATTCGAGAATATTTGCCTGCCCCAGATCATTGCGAAGCGGCCGATTCCTCAGATGGAGGCAAAGGCCAGGCATATCTGCCGCCTGTTCGGCATCGAGAAGATTATGGAGAAGTACCCGGCAGATATCTCCGGCGGGGAGAAGCAGAGGACGGCAGTCGCAAGAGCCCTGATGAACCAGCCCTACGTGATTCTGGCCGATGAGCCTACCGGCAATCTGGACAGCAAGTCCTGCAAGGCGGTCATCGATGCGTTTCTCCAGGCCAGATCAGAGATGGACGCCACCATATTCATGGTGACCCATGACAGTTATGCGGCATCCTTCTGTGACCGTGTGATCGTGCTTAAGGACGGCAAGGTTCATGGAGAACTGAAAAGAACTGGTACCAGAAGAGCGTTCATGGATGAGTTGCTGGACACCATCAGAGAACTGGGAGGGGATTCGCATGACGATGAGTAAGATTCTAGAGAAATTGCGAAAGGAGAATAAGGACCAGTACAGGATTCTTGGCATCTGCATCTTCCTGTCCATCCTTCTGGTGTCTTCTTACGCTATGATGTATTTTTCGCCCACTATCCAAAAGATGCTGCCGGAGGGAGGCGATACGAGAAAATTATGCTGGCTGATGTTCGGCGTGACGGTAGCAGGCTGTACCATATTCACGATATACGGAGCGAGTTTGTTTTTTAAATACAAAAGCAGGGAATTCGGAGTGCTTCTGGCGCTGGGAGAGCGGAAGAGGCAGCTGGCCGGCTGCCTGGCAAGAGAACTCGCCGCTGTGATCCTGGGCTATACACTGCTGGGCGTTATCGGCGCCTTCCCAATATCCTTCCTTATCTGGAAGGGATTCCAGGCCTTGCTCCTTGATGCCCGGAATCTTAGGTACAGTATCAGTATGATGGGAATCGCGGCGGGCGTTCTTTTTGCCTGTCTGCTTGCTTGCTGCATATTTGCCGCCGGATACCGTTTTATCAGGCGGGCAGATATTATGGAAATTCTGAAAACCCAGAGAAAAAGCGAGATCGTAAAAGATATCAGGCCATGGACAGGAAAACTAGGCATGGCCTGCGTAATAATAGGCCTGGCGCTTGCGATGGCCGTGCCGCCGATATGGGCCAGAGTGTTCCATCATCAGGCCTCCCCGCTTTGGAATGGAGCCTATCTGATCAGCGCCGCAGGCCTGTATCTATTCCTCCTTGGCGCGGTAGGCCGGGCAAAGAAGGGACGCTATCCAGAAAAATATTATAAAAATATTATTTCCACTAATCTAATGCGATTCACGGCGAGGCAGACGACAAAGAATATGTGCGTGATCGCGATGCTGATCTTCGTACTTCTGATCTCTGCCTTCTGGGGAATGTCGTACTATGATTCTGCATTCCGAAACGGTGAAAATGCTCCGGTCGATTATTCCCTGCATTATCCGGCAGCAGAACAGCAGATTACGAAAGAAGAGATCTATGATCTGGCAGCCAGGCATGGGGTAGAAATCACAGATTATAAGGAAGCACAGGCAGCAGAACTTCTGATCACCTATGCCGGCACCGAATTAAGCGATGACGGGGAATACTATGATGTGAAGCGGGAAAAGTATGCCACATTCCTTTCTGCCTCTGTATTTTCCAGAATCGCGGGAAAACAGGTGTCTTTGAAGCCAGGAGAGTATAAAGCCATTGTTCAGCAGAGATATCAGGAAGAGATATGGGCTAAGCCGGAATGCCTGCTGAAGGTGGCAAGCCCGGCTGCCGGGGAAGAGATGAAGCCGGCTTATAAAGGAACGGTAAGGTTCGATAATCTGACACGCGTAAGCGATCCATTTGCATTTATCCTGTCTGATGCGGATTATGCATCGTATACCGCTGCCCTTACAGAGGATAACAAAGTGGATATGGTTTTCTTTAACGTGAAGGATGTGATGGATACCTATCCATTCGCCAAAGAACTGGAAGAAGAATACATCGCGCATGCCACAGATATCTCGGACCATTATTTCCTTTATGATGCCCGTGAAGAAGAACTTGCGGAAAAAGCAGGGGAACCCTACGCATATTCAGGCAGGGTAGGGATGACGGCAGATAATCCGGAACTCCTTCAGGACTGGAAATATGCGCCTGTCTTCAAAGTTCTTACAAAAGGGGAGGTTATGCAGATGATCGCGGTATTCGTGCTGCTTAGCGCCTATATTGCGATAATTGCCCTGGCGGCAATCGGGGTCATGACTTATGTAAGAAGCATTACCATTGCTGTCGATAACAGGCAGCTGTTCGAGGATATGAAGAAGCTAGGGGCCAGCCGGGATTATGAGACGCGGGTGGTAAAAGTACAGCTTCGCAAGATCTTCTTATATCCCGGCATCGGAGGATGCGGGATATCCCTGGTATTTACGATCCTGATGCTCTTTTTTAACGATATGCGCCTGGAAATGGAAGAAGTCAGGCTGATCGGAATCGAGAGCATTATGATTGGGGCATCTGCCATCTTCCTGTACGTACTGTACCGGATCTCTTTTCGGAAGATGAGAAGCATGCTGGATCTATAAGGAAACAAAAAGTGATAGTGATTGTAAACTTTTTGTCCATGGACTGCTTATATTTTGCAATTAAAAAAGAACTCTACAAGTTGTAAGATGCCGTGTGATTTTCCGATGTCGCGTCCTATGAAATGTTAAAGTTATATCAATCGATACTTTGGCAGATATGATAAGCCAAAGGAAAAGAAAGGAAGGAAAAGTTCATGAAACTTGTACAGGACAAAATTACAATTATCACAGGCGGAACCCGTGGAATCGGATTCGCAGCAGCAAAAATCTTTATTGAGAATGGAGCAAAAGTCTCCATATTTGGCGAGACCCAGGAAGAGGTAGACACAGCGCTGGCTCAGTTAAAGGAACTCTATCCGGAGGAAGAAGTATTGGGATTCGCTCCAGACCTTACATCCAGAGATGCTGTTATGGCAGCAGTTGGAACGGTTGCACAGAAATACGGAAGACTGGATGTCATGATCAATAACGCTGGCATTACGATGAACACCGTATTCTCCAGAGTTTCGGAAGAAGATTTTAAACATATAATGGACATCAATGTTATCGGCGTATTCAATGGCGCATGGTCTGCTTACCAGTGCATGAAAGAGGCAAAGCAGGGCGTCATCATCAATACGGCTTCTGTTACCGGAATCTATGGATCCTTATCAGGAATCGGCTATCCTACCAGCAAGGCAGGCGTGATCGGCCTGACTCATGGTCTTGGAAGAGAGATTATCCGTAAGAACATCCGTGTGGTTGGTGTAGCGCCTGGCGTTGTAGATACAGACATGACGAAGGGGCTGCCGCCGGAGATTCTGGATGACTACTTGAAGTCATTCCCAATGAAGAGAATGCTTAAGCCGGAAGAGATCGCAAATGTATATCTGTTCCTTGCATCTGACCTGGCTAACGGCATCACAGCTACGACGATTAGCGTTGATGGGGCTTACAGGCCATAGACGAAGACAAACTGCTATTAATTCCATAGTTCATACTCCAAGAACAGGCAGGCAAGAGGAATCCGCGTTTTAGCGCGGATTCCCCGGGCCTGCCTGATTTAATTCAGCTGGTATATCATGAAGTTCAGATACGCGGCGAACAGGCACCATATAAGGTAGGGAATCTGTAGATATGCGGCAACAGGACTTATCTTGTGAAACTGATATATCATCAGAACTATGAGGATGATAAGTACGAGAAGCCATAAAAATGCAAAGAAGTACATGGAAAAGCCGAAAAAGAATATGCTCCAGAAGAAGTTGAAGAACAACTGGATAAAATATAGTCGAAGCGCCTTATTCTTTTCAGGATCTTCGGATTCATAGATTATATAGGAAGATATTCCCATCAATATATATAATATGGTCCAGACGATGGGAAATATAAAGGGCGGAGGACTAAGAGGCGGCTTATTCAATGTAGAATATGCCGCCGAATTGCCGCTTAAGACAGCAGACAAGGATCCTACCGCAAGAGGAATAAGAATAAAAATAATGAGAGCGCTTTTGTTTTTGATATTCATATATACAGGCTCCAGGAACGACTTTAAATATTATATGAAAAATCTCCGGAAAATATGAGCGTCATGCTGTTCTCCATATAGATTACGGAACACCTGGTATTCAATGTACGTCCGGCCATGGGAATATAGCGCAGTCCATCCATGGACATCTCCTTCATGCAGGCGGGGACAATGCCAAAGCCAATATCACATATCTGCCATTCATAGGAGATGATGTCATTTGATATTGCCGTATTCGGCGCAGGCGGACTTGCGGCGGCAGACAGACCAACGGCCAGGGCGGACTTCGGAAAGCCATCCAGATCCCTGAATATGTAACGCCTTATGTCCGCTTTGCCTTGTGATTTCGTTCTTTATTCTGTATAATAGGGAAAGAAATTGCGAAGAGGAGCAGATGATAAAGATGAATTTGCTGACAATGGAACATATAACGAAGTCTTATACGAACCGGGTGCTGCTGGACGATGAAGGATTTAGCATTAATGAGAATGAAAAGATCGGCGTAATCGGAATTAACGGAATGGGAAAGTCCACGCTGCTTAAGGTGGCAGCCGGGATCGAGCCATGCGATTCGGGAAAGATCAGCATGGGCGGGCAAGTGAAGATCTGCTATCTGCCCCAGACGCCTGTCTTTCAGGAAGGAACCACGATACTGAAAGCTGCGGTGGAGGGCAATGTGGATGAATTGAACCGCTGGACCATAGAGGCGGATGCCAAGGCCATGCTGAACCGGCTGGAATTCACAGATTATGAAGAGCGTATCGACCACATGTCCGGCGGGCAGAAGAAGCGGGTGGCTCTGGTCAATGCGCTTCTTACGCCTGCGGACATCCTGGTATTGGACGAGCCGACCAACCACCTGGACAATGCGATGTCCGAGTGGCTGGAAGAGTATCTGATCAGTTTCCGGGGAGCCATCCTGATGGTGACTCATGACCGCTATTTCCTGGATCGGGTGGCTACCAGAATCGTTGAGGTGGATCAGGGTAAGATATACAGTTATCCGGGTAACTATTCTCAGTTCGTACGCCTGAAAGAGGAGCGCCAAAGTATGGCGCTGGCAACAGAGCGCAAGCGGAAGAGCATCCTGAAGACGGAACTGGAGTGGCTAAGCCGTGGGGCCCGGGCAAGAAGCACGAAGCAAAAGGCTCATATAGACCGCATCAAGGCTATGCAGGAGATCCGGGATATCCAGGAGGAAAAGCGGGTTTCCATGGATTCCGTGGCATCCAGGATGGGCAATAAGACGATTGAACTTGCGGGAATATCCAAATCTTATGATGGCAGAAAAGTGATAGAGGACTATAACTACATCTTTCTGAAAAACGACCGTATCGGCATCATCGGACCAAATGGGTGCGGAAAATCCACACTCCTTCGGATTATCAACGGAATTGTAAAGCCGGACGCAGGAAGTCTGGATATAGGGCAGACGATCCGTATGGGATATTTCTCCCAGGAAAATGAATACATGGATGATTCCATGCGGGTCATCGACTATGTAAAAGAAGTGGGAGAGTATATCACAACTTCCGACGGCAAGATCACTGCCTCTCAGATGCTGGAGAACTTCCTGTTTGACGGGGCGCTTCAGTGGTCGAAGATCGAGAAACTCTCCGGCGGGGAAAAGCGCAGGCTATATCTGCTGCGGATTCTGATGGGCGCGCCCAATGTACTGATCTTAGATGAGCCAACCAACGATCTGGACATCCAGACGCTGACCATACTGGAAGATTATCTGGACCGGTTTGACGGCATCATCATCATCGTATCCCATGACCGCTATTTCCTGGACCGTACGGTGAACCGTATCTTTTCTTTTGAAGGAGACGGCGTGATCCGCCAGTTCGAAGGCGGCTACTCCGACTATCTGATCCGCAAGGAATTAGAAGCGCTTCCGGAGGAAACGGCTGTTTCCGGCGAAATAAAGGAATGCAATACGAAGAACGCATGGAAAAAGCGTGAGAAGAAGTTGAAGTTCAGTTTTAAAGAGCAGCGGGAATTTGAGACCATAGACGATGAGATTGCTGCCCTGGAAGATAAGATAGAGGAACTTAATAGCCAGGTGGCGGCAAATGCGACCAATTCTGCCAGGCTGAATGAACTGCTGGGGGAGAAGGAAGAGATGGAGCAGAAACTGGAAGAAAAGATGGAGAGATGGGTATATCTGAATGACTTAAATGAACAGATCCAGAAGTCCCAATCCGGCATGTAAAATCCATTGACGGTTTTTTAATCCTATGATACGATAGATTTATAAAAAATGAAATAACTGGAAACTTATATAGGTTCATAATCGGTTGAACGTTTCTACCAACTACCGGAATAGTTGTCTATAAGCATCCGCATGAGAAGTCTGCGGATAACTTGCGGACTTTGGGAAAGGAGGGCATTGCCGATGAATGAACCTATTTTTATTTTACGAGGGGATATCTGCTATAGCAGGAATCTGACGGAACTGGCAGTCATAAAGCAAGGCTATGTGATCTGCAAGGAAGGGATGTCTCTGGGCGTATACCAGGAACTGCCAGAGGAATATCAGGATCTTCCTGTCAGGGACTGTGGGGATGATCTGATTCTTCCGGGGCTATGTGATCTGCATGTCCATGCGCCCCAGTATACCTTCCGGGGACTGGGAATGGATCTGGAACTTCTGGACTGGCTGAATGAGCATGCATTTCCGGAGGAAGGCAAGTACCGGAATCTGGAATACGCCAGAAAGGCATATGGAAGTTTTGTACAGAACTTGAAGGAAAGTGCGACGACAAGAGCCTGTATATTCGGAACTATCCATGTGCCCGCAACGGAACTTTTAATGGATATGCTGGAGGCGTCAGGCTTGCATACCATAGTAGGAAAAGTGAATATGGACCGCAATTGTCCGGCTTATCTGACGGAAAAGAGCGCGGATATATCCGCGGAAGATACCGTAGAATGGATTAAGGACTGTAAGAAGCGCTGCCAGATTACCCGGCCTATCCTGACGCCGCGGTTTATTCCCAGCTGCAGCGACGCTTTGATGGAGAATCTCAAGAAGGTGCAGATGCATTATGGCCTTCCGGTACAGTCCCATCTGTCGGAGAATCAAAGCGAGGTTGCGTGGGTGCAGGAACTGTGTCCCCAGTCAGAATTCTATGGGGATGCCTATGACCGGTTCGGGCTGTTTGGGGCAGACTGCAGCACGGTGATGGCCCACTGCGTATACTCGGACGAAAGGGAGCGCAGGCGCATGAAGGAAAATGGCGTCTATGTGGCCCATTGCCCGGAGTCTAATATGAATCTGTCTTCCGGCATCGCGCCGGTACGGGCATTTCTTAACGAGGGAATTCCTGTCGGGCTTGGAAGCGATGTGGCAGGAGGAACGAGCGAAGACATCTTTGCCGCCATGGCACATGCCATCCAGGCGTCGAAACTCAGGTGGAGGCTGGTGGATGATACGTTAAAGCCGCTGACGGCTATAGAAGCATTCTATCTTGGAACCAAGGGCGGCGGCTCCTTCTTTGGCAAGGTGGGAAGCCTGGAAGAAGGATATGAATTCGATGCGCTCATCGTTGATGACAGCGCCATCTCCAGCCGGGATATGGAGGTGAAAGAGCGGCTGGAGCGTCTGATCTATCTTAGCGGGGGCGCGAAGATCAAGGGAAAATATGTAGCAGGAAAAGAGATATTCTGGAGGTGATAGGATGGAGGAACGCAGAGAAGTTATTGGCGCCAGCGTAAGGAGGATCGACGCCTTTGACAAGGTTACAGGCTATGCAAAGTATACGGACGACCTCTGCGACAAAGGCGCATATATCGCGAAGATATTGCATTCCACAGTCGCAAACGGCAAGGTCATATCCATAGATACGGAGGATGCCAGGAAGATACCGGGCGTGATCAAGGTGGTTACTTGCTTTGACGTGCCGAAGAATTATTTTCCTACCGCAGGCCACCCCTGGTCTACGCAGGAAAGCCATCAGGACGTGGCGGACCGCCTGATACTGACGGACCGTGTCCGGTTCTACGGTGACGATGTGGCCGCGGTTATTGCAGAAGACGAAGTGGTCGCCAGCCAGGCTCTTCGGGCCATTCAGGTACAGTATGAGGAGTACCCCTTCGTGCTGGATGTAAAGGAGGCCATGGAAGAAGGCGCGCCTAGGCTTCATGAGGAATATCCGGGGAATGTACTGAAGCATACCAGCATCCGAAACGGAAACTACGAGGAAGCCATTAAGGAGCCGGGCCTGATCAAAGTGGAGGGATGGTACGATACGCCTTCCGTGCAGCACTGCCATATCGAGAACTTTATCTGCTACGCCTATCAGGTCAATCATAAGATGAATGTGGTTAGTTCCACCCAGATCCCGCATATTGTAAGGAGGGTCGTAGGCCAGGCGCTGGGAATCCCCTGGGGCAAGGTAAGAGTCATCAAGCCATACATAGGGGGAGGATTCGGCAATAAGCAGGATGTGCTCTATGAGCCGCTGTGCGCCTATCTAAGCCAGGTGACAGGCGGGCATCTGGTGAAACTGGATGTAAGCAGGGAAGAGACCTTTGCCTGCAACCGGGTAAGGCATGCCATCCGAAGCCATATTATATCCTATGTCAGGCCGGACGGGACATTCGCGGCCAGGAAACTGGAGGCGTTCTCCAATCAGGGGGCCTACGCGTCCCATGGTCACAGCATAGTGGCAAAGGGAATGGGCGCGTTCCCGCAGCTGTATCCCTGCCCGAATGTGGAGGCAGACTCCTATACGGTATTTACCAACCGCCCGGTGGCAGGCGCCATGAGAGGATATGGGATTCCCCAGGCTATGTTTGCCGTGGAGAGTCATACGGACGACGTGGCAAAGGCGATTGGCATGTCCCCGCTGGAATTCAGGAGGAAGAACCTGATGCCGAAAGGATTCGTGGATGGATTCTCCAAGAATGAGAATTATGAAGATACCTTTGGCCAATGCATGGATAAGGCGATCGCGCATACGGATTATGTCAGGAAGGCAGAAGCATATAGCAATCAGACGGGAAAGATCCGAAGAGGCATCGGAATCGCGGCATTCTGGTATAATACGGCGGTATGGCCAATCTCATTAGAGTCCTCTTCCTGCCGCATGGTACTGAATCAGGATGGGTCCATCCAGGTACAGCTTGGAGAGACGGAGATTGGACAGGGGGCGGATACGGCGTTTGCCCAGATGGCAGCATCTACGCTGGGAATCCCGCTGGAAGATGTCCATGTGATATCCAATCAGGACACGGATCTTACGCCGTTTGGAACGGGAGCCTACGCTTCCAGGCAGACGTATGTGGGCGGCTTTTCGATCCAGCAGACCGCGCTCCTTCTAAAGGAGAAGATCTTAGGCTATGCCCATGAGATGACAAGGATGCCCGCTGGAATTCTGAATATTGTGGACGGGATGATTGTTAGAAAGTTGGATGGAAGAGAATTGCTGTCCATGGAAGAACTGGCGCTGGAAGCGTTCTACAGCCTGAGCCACAGCCAGCATATAACGGCGGAGAGCACTTATCAGATCAAAAGCAATGCTTATTCCTTTGGATGCACGGTTGCGGAAGTGGAGGTGGACATCGAGGCCTGCAAGGTCAAACTGGTGGATGCAGTCAATGTCCATGACTGCGGCAGGCTGATCAACCCGGCGCTGGCCAAGGCTCAGGTTCACGGCGGGATGAGCATGGGAATCGGATATGGCCTGTCAGAATGCCTGAAGTTCGATCCCAAGACCGGAAAGACGTTGAACGGAACGCTGCTGGACTATAAGCTGTCCACTACCATGGACCATCCGGAACTTAAGGCGGACTTTGTAGAAAACTATGAGCCTACCAGCGCGTACGGAACGAAAGCGCTGGGAGAGCCTCCGGTCTGTTCTGTGGCTCCAGCTATCCGCAATGCAGTATTCAACGCGACAGGAGTCGGCGTAGACACGCTGCCTCTAAGTCCCCATGTCTTATTCGAGGAATTCCGGAAAGGAGGGCTTCTGGATGTATGATATAAAAGCATTATATGAGGCAGATAATATATCGCATGCAATTCAATTACTGGAGGAGCACCCGGAGGCTTTTATCATCGCAGGAGGAAGCGATGTCCTGATTCAGATCCGGGAAGGCAAGAGGGCTGGAGCAGAACTGGTCAGCATCTATGGATTGGATGAACTGCGGGGCGTGAAGATGGAAGAAGATGGAACCATCCGCATCGGTTCCCTGACCAGCTTCTCCCACATTACGAAGGATGATGTGATAAAGAAGTACATCCATGTATTAGGCGAGGCTGTCGATAAGGTGGGCGGTCCGCAGATACGGAATATCGGAACCATCGGCGGCAATACCTGCAATGGAGTGACCTCGGCAGATTCGGCCTCCACCTTATTTGCCTGGGATGCCATTATCGAACTGACGGGGCCGCAGGGCGTAAGAAAGGTGCCGATCCAGGAGTTCTATATCAAGGCCGGGAAGGTAGATCTAAGACCTGCTGAGATTCAGACAGCCATCCTGATACCGAAGGAATCTTACGACGGCTATGAGGGCCACTATATTAAGTATGCCATGCGCAATGCCATGGATATTGCCACGCTTGGATGTTCTGTGAATGTAAAACTAACCGCGGACAGACAAGAGATAGAAGATGCCAGGATTGCCTACGGCGTCGCCGGTCCCGTGCCTATGCGCGCGCCGTCGGCAGAGAAGGCGGTGGCAGGGTGCAAGGTGTCAGCCGAAAGCGTCGAGCGGTTCGCAAAAGAAGTTCTAAAGGACATCCGTCCAAGGGACAGCTGGCGCGCAAGCAAGGCATTCCGGGAGCATATTTCCTATGTGCTGGCGAAACGTGCCCTTACGGAAGCGATAGAGAGGTCAGGAGGTGCGGTGGTATGAGTGACAGGCAGTTTAAAAGAATTCATTGTATCATTAACGGGAGAGAAGTGGAAACCATGATAGATGTCCGCGCTTCGCTGACAGACCTTCTTCGCAATGATTTCCGACTTACCAGCGTAAAGAAAGGATGCGAAGTGGGCGAATGCGGGGCCTGCAACGTGATCATAGACGGCGAGTGCTTTAATTCCTGCATCTATCTGGCTGCGTGGGCGGACGGAAAGAATATCCGTACGCTGGAGAGCCTGATGGGGCCTGATGGGGAACTATCTGACATCCAGCAGGCATTTATCGATGAGACGGCTGTACAGTGCGGCTTCTGTACGCCGGGCTTTATCATGAGCGCGGTGGAGATCCTGGAGTCAGGAAAGGAATATTCAAGAGAAGAATTAAAAAAAATGCTTTCCGGGCATCTATGCCGGTGCACAGGTTATGAAAACATTATCAATGCAGTGGAAAAGACGATGAAAAAAAGGCTGGGCATTTAATCTGTCCGCGTCAGTCCCAAGAATAAGAGAGGGGCAAGAGCAGGGATATCCTGCTGCCGGATGCGTGTATCCTACAGAGTGGCCTTGATATCCAAGCCCTCTCCCTTCTTGCGGCTGTTCCCGATAGTTCCATGCCTGCAGAAGCAGTCCTCTTGCTTCCTTTTTATCTTGGTTATTGATATCTGATTTCTTTGTCTAGAATACATCTATTTCTAACACCTCGAAATATCCTCTTTGGAATCCTGGATGAAACTGCCTGTTTCAGGCAAATAATAGAATGATAGAAAGATGATTGAAGACAACAATATATTGTGGTATGATGTTGGATAGAATCAATAAATTGTATGTGAGGTAGACGTGTATATGAGAATCAGCAAGAGGAACGGAACAAATGAAGCGTATTGCCCGGAAAAGATCAAGCGGGCAGTCAGCCTGGCATTCCAAAGTGTAGGAAATCTGCTTTCTGATGAAGAGGCAGACAGGCTTCTTAAGAATGTAGAGCAAAAGATTGATGATAGAATTACAGAAGAGCCATCCGTATCCGTGGAGGAGATTCAGGATTTTGTGGAACAGGCGCTGATGGAAGCAAATCATTATAAAGAATTAAAAAGTTATATCTTATATAGAGAGGAGCGGGCCAGAAAGCGAAAGTCAAGAAAGAAGCTGGCTGACAAGATTCCGGCCTTTGACCGGCTGGCTTTAGTACTAGCGGATATCCAGAAGGAATTTACGCAGGAAGAGTATGACTTGGAGCATCTGTATGCCAAGTTCCAGGCTTTTGGAAAGCCGGAACTTAACGACCAGGAGAAACTTTCTATGCTGATCAAGGCGGCGGTAGAACTGACGACCCAGGAAGCGCCCCAGTGGGAGATGGTCGCGGCTAGGCTTCTGATGCTGGACTTTGAGCAAAAACTAGAAAAGAATATGAGACGCTGCCATATCGAATGCTTCTATGACAAACTGGCATATCTTACGGAACAGGGCTTATACGGAGACTATATCTTAAAAGCATATGATAGGGACGAGATAGAGCGTCTGGTTCTTTTTATCGAGCCGAAGCGGAATCATCTGTTTACTTATAGCGGGCTTGAACTGCTGCTTGGCAGATATGTAATCCGCACGGGAAAGGGAGTGCCGATGGAATCGCCTCAGGAAATGTTTCTGGGGATCGCCATGCATCTTGCCATGAAGGAGAAGAAGGACAGGGAATCGTGGGTCAAGCGTTTCTACGATATGCTAAGCCAGCTGAAGGTGACGATGGCCACGCCAACGTTGTCCAATGCAAGAAAGCCCTACCATCAGCTGTCTTCCTGCTTTATAGACACGGTGCCGGACAGCCTGGATGGAATCTACAGAAGCATTGACAATTTTGCCAAGGTCAGCAAATTCGGCGGCGGCATGGGTATGTATTTCGGAAAGGTGCGGGCAAGCGGCAGCGCGATCCGCGGGTTCGAAGGGGCAGCAGGGGGCGTTATCCGCTGGATCAGGCTGGCCAATGATACTGCGGTTGCGGTGGATCAGCTGGGCATGCGACAGGGCGCGGTTGCGGTTTATCTGGATGTATGGCACCGGGATCTGCCGGAATTTCTGGGCCTTAGGACGAATAACGGGGACGACAGGATGAAGGCTCATGACGTATTCCCGGCAGTCTGCTATCCGGACTACTTCTGGAAGGGAGCAAGGGATAACATCGAAGGAGACTGGTATCTGATGTGTCCTCATGAGATACTGACGGTGAAAGGCTATGCGCTGGAAGATTATTTTGGAGAAGATTGGGAAGAAAGGTATCAGGACTGCGTCCGGGATTCCCGGATACAGAAAAGGGTCATTCCTATCAAGGATATTATAAGACTGATCATCAAAAGCGCGGTGGAGACGGGGACGCCTTTTACGTTCAACCGGGATACGGTAAACCGCGCTAATCCCAACAGCCACAAGGGAATCATCTACTGCAGCAACCTGTGTACGGAGATCGCGCAGAATATGAGCGCCATCGAGCAGGTGGAGCAGAAGATTGAAGAGATAGATGGGGAGACGGTGGTGGTGACGGTTACAAAGCCGGGCGAATTCGTGGTGTGCAACCTTGCCAGCCTCTCTCTTGGAAGATTGGAACTTGCAGATGAGGAGGAGATAGCCTATATAACGGAGAGCGCCGTAAGAGCATTGGACAACGTGATTGACCTGAACTTCTTCCCGGTTCCCTATGCCAGGATCAATAACCGGAAATACCGGCCCATCGGGCTGGGAGTCAGCGGCTATCACCACATGCTGGCCAAGCATGAGATTGCCTGGGAGAGCGAGGAGCATCTGGAATTTGTCGAGAAGGTGTTTGCCGATATCCACTATGCTGCCATAAAGGCCAGCAGCAGGATTGCCAGGGAAAAGGGAAGTTACGAATATTTTGAAGGAAGCGGATGGCAGAACGGCAGCTACTTTGCCGACCGGGGGCTTACGGATGGCCGGTGGGAGGAACTGCGGGCGGAAGTGGCGGAATATGGCCTTAGAAACGGCTATCTTCTTGCCGTGGCGCCTACCAGCAGCACCAGCATCATTGCCGGAACCACCGCAGGGCTGGATCCGATCATGAGCCGTTACTTCCTGGAAGAGAAGAAGAACGGCCTGATGCCCCGGGTAGCGCCGGAACTATCCATGGATAACTTCTGGTATTATAAGAATGCCCATTATATCGACCAGTACTGGTCCGTGCGGGCATGCGGAGTCAGGCAGCGGCATATTGACCAGGCCCAGAGCATGAATCTGTATATTACCAATGAGTATACCTTCCGGAAAGTGCTGGATCTCTATATACTGGCCTGGGAAGAGGGCGTTAAGACCATCTATTATATCCGCTCCAAGAGTCTGGAAGTGGAAGAATGCGAAGTATGCTCTTCATAAATATTCGAAGAAGACGGAGGAAACGATATGTCTGAATTAATGAAAAAGCCGCTGTTTAATCCATCCGGGGATACGCAGGTGAATAAGCGCAGGATGATAGGCGGCAATACGACGAACCTGAATGATTTTAACAATATGAAGTACGACTGGGTCAGCGACTGGTACCGGCAGGCCATGAATAACTTCTGGATACCGGAAGAGATCAACATGGGCGTGGATATCAAGGATTACCGAAAACTGCCGCAGGCAGAGCGGAGAGCCTATGACAAGATCCTGTCCTTCCTGATCTTCCTGGACAGCATCCAGACGGCGAACCTGCCAAATATCGGGGAATACATTACGGCAAATGAAGTGAACCTGTGCCTGTCCATCCAGACCTTCCAGGAGGCTGTGCACAGCCAGAGCTACAGCTATATGCTGGATACCATCTGCGAGCCTCAGGAGCGGAACGATGTCCTGTACCAGTGGAAGGAGGACCAGCACCTTCTTAAGAGGAATGAGTTTATTGGCAATCTGTACAATGAATTCCAGAAGAAGAAGGATGCAGGCGTGCTGGTTAAGACGCTGGTAGCCAACTATATTCTGGAAGGAATCTATTTCTACAGCGGATTCATGTTCTTCTATAATCTGGGAAGGAATAACCGGATGCCCGGCTCTGTCCAGGAGATCCGATATATCAACCGGGATGAGAATACCCATCTGTGGCTGTTCCGCAATATCCTGCTGGAACTTAAGAAAGAAGAGCCGCAATTATTTACGGAAAGCCGGATAGAAGAATACCGGGAGATGATAAAGGAAGGGTGCCAGCAGGAAATCAGCTGGGGGCATTACGTGATCGGTGACGATATCCAGGGATTGAACCGGGATATGGTTACGGATTATATCCAGTATCTTGGAAACCTGAGGTGTACCAATCTGGGTTTTGCGCCAATCTATGAAGGGCACGTAAAAGAGCCGGACAGCATGTCCTGGGTAAGCCAGTTTTCCAATGCCAATATGATCAAGACGGATTTTTTTGAGGCGAGAAGCACGGCTTACGCAAAAAGCAGCGCTTTGGTGGATGATTTATAGAAAGGGGCCTGGAACAGTGGAGTATCAGTGGACAAAGCAAGACGGCGCATACCAGGAATCCGACGTGCCTGCAAGACAGAACTGCCGGATCAATATTATGACGGAAGAGGAATTTATAAATGAAAGGTGGTTCCGGTGGTTCCCCTGACGGCCTCCCGGGCCTTCTCAAGCAGCGTGATCAAGGCGGTTCGCCCTTCTTTGGAACTTGCAAAGTCTACGGCTGCCTGTACTTTGGGGAGCATGGAGCCCGGCGCGAAATGGCCTTCTTCCATATACTGCCTGGCTTCGTCTATAGACAGATCGCCAAGCCATTTCTCCTCTGGCTTTCCAAAGTTGATCGCCACTTTTTCAACCGCGGTCAGGATGATGAGATAATCCGCGTCCAGTTCTTTGGCAAGCAGGCAGCTGGCGAAATCTTTATCGATGACGGCGCTTGCGCCTTTGAGGTGATTGCCCTGGCGGACGACAGGAATGCCGCCTCCGCCGCAGGCAATGACCAGATCGCCGGATTCTACCATGTTCCTTATGGTGCCGATCTCTATGATTTCCACTGGCTTTGGGGAAGCAACCACGCGGCGGTAGCCCCGGGCGGAATCCTCCATCATGATATAGTCGTATTTCTCTTCCATCTCCCGGGCCTGTTCGGCGGATACGAACTTGCCGATTGGCTTGGAGGGACTCTGGAAGGCTGGGTCGTTCTCATCCACGCGTACCTGGGTGATCATGGTAGCAACGGGAATGTCTGTGATGCCTCGGTTCAGCAGTTCTTCACGAAGCGCGTTCTGCAAGTCATAGCCGATATAAGCCTGGCTCATGGCCACACAGACAGAGAGAGGAGTATTGGGCTGCTCTTTATCTTCATGCGTCAGAGCAATCATGGCATTGTTCACCATGCCGACCTGTGGTCCGTTTCCGTGGGCGACGACGACTTCGCAGCCTTCCTCTATGAGATCCACGATTGCTTTGGCGGTAATCTTAACAGCTGCCATCTGTTCCGGCAGGGTGTTCCCGAGCGCATTGCCGCCAAGCGCGATTACAATTCTTTTTTTCTTTGCCATAGGTTAAGCCTCCGCTTCTTATTTGAATACTCTTGGCTTGCCGTTTTCTTCCAGTTTTTTAAGAATTACCGCCGGATCAGCGAATTTGGCCAGGAAGATCATGGCAGCTATGATATAAGGCTTATAGCTGGCTTCCTTGTATAATAGGGTACGGTAGCGGTCGAATACGCTTGCATCCACTTCGCCGGTCTCGCAGCTTACGCCTGTGATATCCGCCGGCAGGCAGTGCAGATAGAGCGCCTTGCCGTCTTTGGTGGTGGACATCAGTTCTTCCGTACATGCCCAGTCCTTATGCTGGGCGTTCTGTGCCAGAAGTTCTTTCTCAAGAGCATCTATGCCAGCCTGGTCGCCCTGTGCATAGAGTTCGGTTCTCTGTCCCATTGCCGCGAATGGAGCCCAGCTCTTTGGATAGACGATATCGGCATCCTTGAAGGCTTCTGCCATACTGTTGGTCTTGGTATAAGAGCCGCCGGATTTCTTTGCGTTTTCCGCCGCTACAGCCTCAACTTCCGGGAATACTTCGTATCCTTCAGGGTGTGCCAGCACGACGTCCATTCCAAATCGTGTCATCAGTCCGATGACGCCCTGCGGAACAGAGAGCGGCTTTCCATAGGAAGGAGAGTAAGCCCAGGTCATGGCAAGTTTCTTGCCTTTTAAGTTTTCTACGCCGCCGAATTCGTGGATGATATGAAGCATATCTGCCATTACCTGCGTGGGATGGTCAATGTCGCACTGAAGGTTTACAAGGGTAGGCTTCTGCTCCAGGATGCCATCCTTATGGCCCTGGGTAACGGAATCCACCACTTCGTGCATGTAGGCGTTTCCTTTGCCAATGTACATATCATCCCGGATGCCGATGACATCGGCCATAAAGGAGATCATGTTGGCTGTCTCGCGGACCGTCTCGCCGTGGGCGATCTGGGACTTGCCCTCGTCCAGATCCTGTACCTTAAGGCCTAAGAGGTTGCAGGCAGAAGCGAAGGAGAAGCGGGTGCGGGTGGAGTTGTCACGGAATAAGGAGATGCCAAGGCCGCTTTCGAATACCTTCGTGGAGATATTATTCTCCCGCATGTAGCGGAGCGCGTCTGCCAGCGTAAATACGGCTTCTATCTCGTCGTCCGTCTTCTCCCAGGTGAGAAAGAAGTTTCCATTG
Organism: [Clostridium] scindens ATCC 35704; assembly: GCF_004295125.1. Lineage (NCBI taxonomy): Bacteria > Bacillati > Bacillota > Clostridia > Lachnospirales > Lachnospiraceae > Lachnoclostridium > [Clostridium] scindens. The sequence goes on from NZ_CP036170.1 coordinate 2,424,219, forward strand.
TACATTTCCTTAAAGTTCAGTATGTTTAATTTATCAAGATAATCCTGTAATGTTTTCATAATTCATATCCTCCTGATATTGTGATACTAAGATACAAAGGGCTGCCTGGGGCAAGAGCCTACTTGCAGTACATGGCTGGCAGGGCCGCATAGACGGCGGCGCACCTTACCAGATCGTCTTTCCAGGTCTTTTCGTTAGGAGCGTGAGCCTGGGCCTCCGCGCCCGGGCCAAAGCCTATGCAGGGGATGCCGTTTCTTCCCATGATGGATACGCCGTTGGTGGAGAAGGTCCATTTATCAGTCAGGGGCCTGTTGATCCGGGATGGGGCCGTCTCTTCATTCCCCAGGCGCTTGTCGCCGTAGAGTCCTTTATAGGCCGCTTCCAGAGCCTTGGTCACTTTATGGTCTTGTGGGATGACCCAGGTCGGGAAATAGCATTCGATGGGATAGACGCATCCGGTGTAGGATGGACGGTCATAATTGTACATGGATACTTCTACATCGTCTCCATACTTCTGTACGCTTGGCAGCGCGCGGATCTCATCCAGGCAGCTTTCCCAAGTCTCGCCTGCGGTCATGCGGCGGTCCAGAGAGACTGCGCAGGAGTCTGCAACGGCGCAGCGGCTGGGAGAGGTGTAGAAGATCTGGGAAACCGTGACGGTCCCTTGGCCGAGGAAGCGGGCTTCTTTCCACTCTGGATTATATTTCTCATCCAGCATCTTTACCAATCCTTTGATGCTGGTTTTTTCATCTGCGTCATTCTCATTTAACGCGCGGATTTCCAGCAGGATATCTGCCATCTTGTAGATCGCGTTGTCTCCGCGCTCCGGAGCGGAGCCGTGGCAGGATACGCCTTTTACATCTACGCGGATCTCCATGCGTCCCCGCTGCCCGCGGTAGATGCCGCCGTCGGTAGGCTCGGTGGATACGACGAATTCAGGCTTTACGCCGTCCTCGTTGATGATGTACTGCCAGCATAGGCCGTCACAGTCTTCTTCCTGGACGGTTCCGGTGACTACGACCCGGTATGTATCATCCAGAAGTCCCAGATCCTTCATGATCTTTGCTCCATATACAGCAGATACGATGCCGCCGCACTGATCAGAAGTTCCACGCCCGCCAATCTCTGTCTCGGACTCAAAACCTTCATAAGGGTCGAACTCCCAGTTGTCGATGTTGCCAATGCCTACAGTGTCGATGTGGGCGTCGTAGCCGATCAGCGTCTTGCCGGTTCCCATGTAGCCCAGCACATTGCCCTGGGGATCGATCTCTACCTTGTCAAAGTCTAATTTGCGCATCTCTTCTGCGATCCGGTCGATGTGGGCTTTCTCCCCGCAGCTTTCTCCCGGGTATTTGACAATATCCCTTAAGAATCTGGTCATGTCTGCTTCATATTTCTGTGCCGCTTCTTTTATCCGATTAAAATCTAACATTTTTTCTTACCTCCTATATGCCTTCAAATGGTTCTTTATCGGTTCCGCATAAGCCTTCCCAGACGATTTCCCGGTAACGGTCCGGATCGGTATCGCCTTCTGAGGATACCAGCAGGACTTCGGAACTGTCATCCAGCTTCAGTGCTTCCCTTAACTCTCTGTACTCAGGCTTGGTCATAAGGGCTGCAACCAGTCCCATGGTGACGGAGCCGGATTCGCCGGAGAAGACTCTGTCATCGCCGCGAAGAGGCGCCCCATAGATACGTGTTCCGTTGGCGCTTACCCAGTCCGGGCAGGATACGAATGCGTCTGCATGATTTCTCAGGATATCCCAGGATACGGTGTTGGCTTCCCCGCATGCGAGGCCGGCCATGATAGTCAGCATATCCCCGGTGACATCGATCCTGCTTCCGTCGCCCTTGACGGCAGAGCGGTAGAGGCAGTCGGCAGCCATGGCCTCCACGACGACCATGATGGGCGGATTCTCCTTAAAGCGGTTGGCAAAATATCCGATGACCGCACCTGCAAGGGACCCGACGCCAGCCTGGATAAAGATATGGGTTGGACGGCATCCATCCTTGGCAAGCTGCTGATCAGCTTCCAGGGCAAGGGTTCCGTAGCCCTGCATGATCCAGGTAGGGATCTCTTCATAGCCTTCCCATGCAGTATCCTGCACCATAATGCCATGTTCCGTATTCTCGGCTTCCTTGGCGGCCATCCGCACGCAGTCGTCATAGTTGAGATCCTCGATGGTTACGGTGGCATTTTCCTTTGCGATATTTTCAAGACGGGTCTGGGTAGAGCCTTTCGGCATTCTTACCACGCATTTCTGGCCCAGCTTGTTGGCAGCCCAGGCAATGCCTCTTCCGTGATTGCCGTCGGTCGCGGTAAAGAAGGTGGCCTGGCCGAATTCTTCTCTCAGTTCTTTGGAAGTAAGCACATGATAAGGAACCTCGCTTACATCCTTTCCCAGCTGCTGCGCGATGTATCTTGCGATGGCGTAGGAACCCCCCAATACTTTGAAGGCATTCAGGCCAAAACGGTAAGACTCGTCTTTGACGTACAGCCGTTTCAGGCCCAAGTACTCCGCCAGATTGGAAAGCCTGGTCAGCGGGGTCACGCTATACTGGGGAAAACTTTGATGAAAGGCGTGCGCCTTCGCCATCTCTTCCCCCGACATATTGCGCGCTTGCAGGTCATCCGTCTTCGGCATGGTATTGAGTGTCCATTTTAATTGATTATCTGATGCTTTGCTCATGATCGATCTCCTCTAAATCATATATTTATTTGTTGATATCTACATAACTATAGAGTGTGTACTTGGAGATGCCAAAGTACTTGGCAACTTTATCTCCGGACTTTGTAATAAGAAAGGCGCCTGCATCATTGAGGAAATTAATCGCCTTTATCTTATCTTCCTTGCTCATCAGAGGTACAGGCACTCCAACCAGCGCTACGGACTGCTCGATTAATTCATCCAGAAGTTCATTTACGTCGTGGGTAATCCGCTTTGGAGAGTTGAAATCCTCGCTGCCGGATTCCTCTGGGATCTTGCAGGCGGTGAGAGAGTGGATGCTCCCTTCCAGAGCCAGAAGATTGGTGATGTCGTAATTAATGGACAGTATATAGCGCGGTTTTCCGCTGTCGTCGTTAATATAGATGGTACTGGACTTTAAGATGCGTCCGTTGTCCGTCTTGGTCAAGTAGGACAGTTTGTCGGCGAGCGGTCCGTCCTGATGGCGGATCGCATTGAGCACTGCGCCGGACGGCCCGTCGCCTACCTTCCTTCCTGTAATATGGCCATTTTCAATATGGACAATGGAACTTTCCGCTACATTGCGTGCCAGATCGTGAACCACGACTTCGCAGTTATCGCCGAACTGGGCTGCAAGTCCTGTAGCAATCTGTTTTAACATGTCTAACCTGGACCCTGCCATGATCGTACCTCCTTCGTAAGGTTTTTCGTCTCCCTAAGTTCATCATAGCAGATAATTTTAGAAAATCAATAGAAAATCTAAAAAAATTTTTAGGAAACAAAAATATTTTTGTAAAACCCGTTGCAAATTATATATAATGATGATAATATGGTAGAAACAGAAGCGTTCTTTGTAAAAAGTGTACGAAAAACAGCAAAGGAAAAGAAGAGAAATATTAAGCAGAATGCCGGGCTGCATGGTCTTTCCTGCCTGATGCGGACAGAGAAATCGACAGATATCCCAATGCCAAATCCGCAGGGAAGAACCGGCCTTTATACAAAAGGCAGAAACTACAATTTTATAATGCAGACTGTGAAGATGCCGGTGGGCGCCATGGGAAAGGCCGGTATCCGGGCAGCCTGCAGCAAGGCTCTCCCTGGATATTTGAGGGAGATAACCGGGAGGTAGAAATGTAACCCCGGCAATTATAATAGGAGGAATCGCGCAAAGAAAAGGCGAGATCAGCCAGGCGAATATTACGGTTCTGGTGCAGTCAGCGCTTCTGATAGCAGGCATATCCACCCTGATCCAGTTGATTTCCTTCAAGTATACGATGGGCTCCGGGCTGTCGGTCATTATCGGCGTCAGTTTTGCCTATCTTTGTGCCTGTAGGGAATTGCGGAGCAGTTTGACCTGGCAACCCTGTTTGGAGCCCAGCTGGCAGGCTCCCTGGCTGCCATACTGGTGGGGATATTTATTAAGAGGCTCGGATTCCTGTTTCCGCCTTCCAACGGCGACATTCATTCAGAATGTAGGGATTGTGGCGACAACCAAGGTTGTGGCAAAAAGGGTATTCTATGATTCCGGCCTGCGTGCTTGGCGGGGCCGACGATCAGCGTATTCTCATCCATAGCCATGACGGAAATGAAACTGATCGCGGGAAATCAGCGGTGGTATTATCCACCATCGTAACGGTGGTGCTAAACCAGGTACTTCCAAAAGAACAAGAAGAAGCAGCAGAATAGGAGGCGGACATATGTTAATAATAGGAAATGGAAAGACAATTACAAGGGATGCTAATCTCCCTTTTATAGAGGACGGGGCGGTGGCCATCGAGGGAACCCGGATCAAAGAAGTAGGAGCCACCAAAGATATGAAAGAGAAATATAAGGATGCAGAATACATAGATGCCAGAAGCGGAGTCATTATGCCGGCGTTCATCAATACCCATGAGCATATCTACAGCGCCATGGCCAGAGGATTAAGTATTAAGGGCTATCATCCGAAAGGATTTCTGGACATCCTGGATGGCCAGTGGTGGACCATTGACAGGAAGCTTACGCCAGAACAGATTCGATACAGCGCGGCTGACACCATGATCTCCTGTATCCGTAACGGCGTGACGACGATTTTCGACCACCATGCAAGTTTCGGGCATATCAAAGACAGCCTGTTTACCATTGCGGAGGTGGCGAAGGAACTGGGCGTACGCTCCTGCCTGTGCTATGAAGTATCAGACAGGGACGGCATGGAGAAGGCCAGAGAGGCGGTCATGGAAAATGCGGCGTTTATCAAGTACGCGCTTCAGGATGACTCAGATATGCTGGCAGGAATGATGGGAATGCATGCGCAGTTTACCATCTCGGACGCGACTATGGAACTGGCAGCTGCCAATAAGCCAAAAGAGACAGGATATCATATCCATGTGGCCGAAGGAATCGAAGACCTTCATGACTGCCTGAAGAAGTATGGCAAGCGGATCGTGGACCGGCTGATGGATTGGGATATACTGGGAGAGAAGACGCTGCTTGGCCACTGTATCTATATTAATTCTCACGAAATGGATCTGATCAAAGATACGGGCACGATGGTGGTCCATAATCCAGAATCCAATATGGGCAATGCCTGTGGCTGTCCCCCGACTATGGAGCTGGTGCGCCGCGGGATACTGACCGGGCTTGGAACCGACGGATATACCCACGATATGACGGAATCCTACAAGGCAGCCAACGTGCTGCATAAGCATCACCTGTGCGATCCCAATGCGGCGTGGGGCGAAGTGCCCAGGATGCTTTTTGAGAACAACGCCGTTATTGCTGGCCGCTATTTTAAAGCGCCTCTTGGCGTGCTGAAAGAAGGGGCCGCGGCAGATGTGATCGTCGTAGACTATAATCCGCCTACCCACCTGGATGAGAACAATATCAATGGCCATATTTTATTTGGAATGACCGGCAGAGATGTGGCGACCACCGTCGGAAACGGCAAGGTCCTTATGAAGGACCGGGAAGTGAAAGTGATCGATGTAGAAGAAACCATGGCAAGATGCAGGGAAGAGTCTGCGAAACTGTGGAAGAGCATCAATGGTTAGGAGGAAGGGTATATGAGCGATATTATGACATGCATGTCTTTTGAGCGGTTGTTAGATTGGATCAGGACAGAGCATGATACAAAAGGAACCGTATTTGGCGTACACAGACCTTATGTGGCGGCAGAAGGCAGGAATCTGTCCATCTTCGGAAGGAATCTGGAGACGCCTATCGGCCCGGCTGCCGGACCCAACAGTCAGCTGGCCCAGAATATTGCGGCGGCCTATTATGCGGGCAGCCGGTTCTTTGAACTGAAGACGGTGCAGATTATGGACGGCGCGGAACTGGCGTCCTGCGTGAATAAGCCATGCATCAAAGCGGATGACGAGTGCTATAACTGCGAGTGGTCCACCGAATTGTATGTGCCTCAGGCACAGGAAGAATATATCAAGGCGTGGTTCCTCCTGGCATTCATGGCCAGGGAGTATGGACTTGGCAGCATGGGTGGCTACCAGTTTAACATCAGCGTAGGCTATGATCTGGCAGGAATCAAGTCGAAGAAGATCGACACCTTTATCGAAAGCATGAAGGATGCATCTGCTACCGAGACGTTCAGGGAATGCAGGCAGTATCTGCTGGACCATGTGTCGGAGTTTCAAAATGTGGCGAAGGAAGATATTGAAGGGATATCAGCCTGCATCTGTAACTCAGCCACCATCTCCACGCTGCATGGATGTCCGCCCCAGGAAATTGAAAGCATTGCCAACTATCTGCTGAAAGAAAAGAAGATGCATACATTCATCAAGTGCAATCCCACGCTGCTTGGCTATGAGTTTGCCAGGGAAACGCTTAATAAGATGGGATATGACTATGTGGCGTTCGGGCACTTCCATTTTGAAGACGATCTTCAGTATGAGGATGCCATCCCAATGCTTGGAAGGCTGATGGAACTGGCGGAGAGCCTGGAACTGGAATTCGGGGTCAAGATTACGAATACCTTCCCGGTGGATGTTAAGGCCGGGGAACTGCCAAGCGAAGAGATGTATATGTCAGGAAAGTCTCTGTATCCCTTATCCATCTCACTGGCCGCAAAATTATCCGAAGCATTTGAAGGGCGCCTTCGCATCGCCTATTCCGGAGGCGCGGACGCATTTAACATAGATAAGATCGTGGGGACCGGCGTGTGGCCGGTAACGGTAGCCACTACCATCTTAAAGCCCGGCGGATACCAGAGGCTTAAGCAGCTGGCAGAGATGCTGGACGATATGGGGGTTTTGCCCTTTAAAGGAATCGATGTAGAAGCACTGAAGCGGGTAGCGGAAGATGCCATTACAGACAGGCATTATGTAAAGCCGGCAAAACTGCCGATATCCAGGAAGTCGAAGGAAAAGGTTCCGCTTCTTGACTGCTATACGGCGCCTTGCGAGAATGCCTGTCCGATCCACCAGGAGGTCAGCGCCTATATGCAGCTGGCAGGGGGAGAGAAGTATGAAGAGGCACTGCAGGTTATCCTGAACCGGAACGCGCTGCCATTTATTACAGGAACCATCTGCGCCCACGGCTGCCAGAGCCACTGCACGCGCAACTTCTATGAGTCGCCGGTGCAGATCCGCGATACCAAGCTGCAGTGCGCAAAGGCCGCATATGAGTCTGTTCTTTCATCTCTGAAGAAGCGGGATTGCTGCCATAAGAAGGTGGCCATCGTTGGCGGCGGGCCATCCGGCATGGCTGCAGCCTTCTATCTGGCAAGGATGGGGGCTGACGTCGCCATCTATGAGAAACGGCAGAAGCTGGGCGGAATCGTGAGCGCAGTGATTCCGGACTTTCGGATTGATGACAGCGTGATTGAAAAGGATGCCGCTCTGCTTGAGAAACTGGGGGTTAAGGTTTTCTATGGCAGGGAAGTCACTTCCGTCGCGGAACTTCAGGAAGAATATGATGCGGTTATTCTTGCCGTAGGCGCGTATAAGCGGGGACAGCTCAAGCTGGATGGCAAGGAAGTAAGAAATGCGCTGGAGTTTCTGGAAGAATTCAATCGGGCGAAGGGAAAGGTCAATCTTGGCAAGCGTGTGGTGGTGATCGGAGGCGGCAATACGGCCATGGATACGGCCAGGGCAGCCAAGCGGTGCGCGGGCGTAGAGTACGTATACCTGGTATACCGGCGGACGAAGCGATACATGCCGGCAGACGAGCATGAACTTCTGTTGGCGATTAAGGACGGGGTGGAGTTTAAAGAACTGCTGGCTCCGGACCGGATGGAAGAAGGCCGCCTGATCTGCAAGGTGACGAGGCTTGGCGAGCCGGATGGCTCCGGACGCGCCAGTGTCATCGTGACGGATCAGACAGAGGAAATTCCTGCGGATACGGTGATCGCGGCAGTCGGCGAACAGGTTCCTATTGACTTCTATGAGGCCAACGGCATCCATGTGGACGGCAAGGGCCGCGCCTTGGTAAGCGATTCCCTGGAGACAAATCGGAAGGGCGTTTATGTGATCGGAGACGGATTATTCGGACCATCCTTGGTGGTAAAGGGCATGGCCAATGCAATAAAGGTAGCGGAGTCTATTCTGGGCATGGAAATATCCGGCAGTATGGCGAAGGCAGCCAGGGAAGAAGAGATCTACGCAAAGAAGGGAATTCTCGCGGAACCGGGACAGAAGGAGGCGGACAGATGCCTAAGCTGCTCTACCGTATGCGAAAACTGCGTGGATGTCTGTCCAAACCGGGCAAATATATCCATTCACGTGCCGGGTATGGACAAAAGGCAGGTCATCCATGTAGACTATATGTGTAATGAGTGTGGTAACTGCAAGAGTTTCTGTCCATATAAAAGCGCGCCTTATCTGGATAAGTTTACCCTGTTCGCCAGCGAGGAAGATATGGCAGACAGCAGGAATGAGGGATTTACAGTGCTGGATAGGGGAAAGGCCTCCTGCAAGGTGCGGTATCTGGGTGAAGAGTTCGCATGGGAAAAGGGAAAAGATGCGAAACTTCCGCTGGGCCTTATGAGACTGATAGAGACCGTGTGCAGAGACTATACATATTTACTTTATAAATAATAACTAAGATTTGTATAGAAAGAAGGCAGATGCTATGAAACGATTATTCCGCGGCGGCACCGTGGTAAGCGGTGACGGACTTAAAAAAATGGATGTCCTGGTGAAGGGTGAGAAGATTCTTGCCATGGGCGAGGATCTGAAATTTAAAGACGCAGAGATAGTAGACGTGACGGGGAAACTACTGTTTCCCGGGTTCATTGACCCGCATACCCACATGGATCTGGAGGTGTCGGGAACCGTGACTGCTGACGGGTTTGATACAGGAACCAAGGCAGAAATCGCAGGAGGCACCACCTGCATCATCGACTTTGCCACCCAGAATAAGGGGGAGAGCCTTTCCTTTGCCCTTCAGCATTGGCATGAAAAGGCCTCCTGCAAGGCCAGCTGTGATTATGCGTTCCATCTCGCCCTGTCCGACTGGAAGGATGAGATCTGCGAGGAACTGGAAGCGGTGGCAGCAGGCGGAATACATTCGTTCAAACTATATATGACATACGATGCCATGATGGTAGATGATAAAAGCATGTATGAGGTTCTCTTAAGGCTTAAGGAACTGGGCGGGATCGCAGGCGTGCACTGCGAGAACCATGGCATCATCGGGGCAAGGCTTGATGAGACGCTAAGGAACAAAGGCTCCAGGAAAAATGTGGCGGATTATCCGGACACCAGGCCGGCTCTGGCTGAGGCCGAGGCAATCGGCCGTCTGCTTAAGATTGCCAGATGCGTGGATACTCCGGTCATCATCGTGCATCTAAGTTCCAAGGAAGGATACGAAGAGATCCGAAGAGCAAGGGATGCAGGGCAGACGGTGTATGTGGAGACCTGTCCGCAGTACCTTCTGCTGGATAGAAGCAGATATGAGCTGGAAGGACAGGAAGCCAGGAAATATATGATCGCGCCTCCTTTAAGGAATCAGGAAGACCAGGAAGTACTGTGGAATGCCCTGAAGGAGGGAACGATACAGACGATTGGAACAGATCACTGCAGTTTTACCGCCCAGCAGAAGGAGATGGGGGCAGAAGACTTCTCCAAAACGCCCTGCGGCATGCCAGGAGCACAAGAGCGGCCGGCGCTCATCTATCATTTCGGCGTGAATGAAGGAAGGATTACTTTGGAGCAGATGTGCAGCTATCTGGCAGAGAATCCGGCGAAACTGTACCACCTTTATCCAAGGAAAGGGGCAATCCTGCCTGGAAGCGACGCGGATATCGTGGTGTGGAATCCAGAGACTGCGTGGACCCTTGCCGCCGAAAACCAGCAGTCGGCATCCGGGTTCTGCCCGATGGAAGGAACGCAAGTCAAAGGAAGGGCAGAGCAGGTCTATCTGCGAGGAACCCTGGTGGCGGAAAATGGCGAGATTAAAGAAGCATATCAAGGAACGCATGTAAAGGCAGAAGCATGAGGATAGAAAGTTATATAGAGGACGGCTGGAAAAAGCAAGGCAGCCTGTATGAAGCACTAGGATTAAATAGGAAAGAGCCCGGGATTCTCTCGGTCGTGGGAGCAGGAGGAAAGACGACGGTAATTGCCAGGCTTATGAAAGAGCATGAAAAGAGAGGCATTCCCGTCGTGGTGTCCACCACTACCCACATCCAGCAGATCAAAGCATCTTATTTTCTGGATAAGCCGTCCGGGCAACGCATGAGACAGATCCTGAAGGATAAGGGAAAGGTCTGGATGGGGTATCCCTGCGGGAATGGGAAGATCAAAGCATTTACGGAACAGGAACAGAAGAAACTGCTTGACGAGGCAATTGCGATGGGAGCCTGCGTGCTAATTGAGGCAGATGGGGCGAAAGGGCGTCCCTGCAAGGCGCCGGCGGACTACGAGCCGGTACTTCACCCCGATACGGTCCTGGTGCTGTCGGTCTATGGGCTGCAGGCAATCGGCGCAGCCATCGAAGATTCCTGCCTGAGAGTTGATAAGGTGGAGGAAATATTGGGAAAGAGTGGTCAGGATATCCTGACCACTCATGATATAGCGATATTAGCCGCAAGCAGAAAAGGCGGAAGAAAAGGCGTTGCCTCTTCTATGGATTATCAGGTGATTCTGAATCAGGCAGACGATGAAAGGTTAAAAGAGGCAGCGGCTGGAATCGGAGAGGAACTTTTCCGGCAAGGCATTCGAAGGGTACACAGGACGACGGGGCTGTCAGAAGAGACCGGACAGTTACGGGTATCCGGGCAGACAAGATTAGGTGGACAGGAGGGGACGGAAGAATGAAGATCTTGATAAAGGGCGCGGGGGATCTGGCCACAGGAATTGCGGCGAGGCTGCATGCGTGCGGTTATAAGATAGTGATGACAGAGATAGCGGTTCCTCTTACTGTGCGAAGATCTGTTGCATTTTCCAGGGCGGTCTATGAAGAAGAGGCCCAGGTGGAAGATGCGTGGGCAGTCCTGGTGCAGGATATGGAAGGAGCCGGGGCCGTGCTGGAAGAAGGAAGGATAGCGGTGATCGTGGATGAGACTGCCGGCATTCGGGAATCGTATCGGCCGGAAGTGGTGATCGATGCGGTGATGGCAAAGCGAAACATAGGAACCTGCATCACGGATGCGCCTTTGGTCATCGGAATCGGCCCGGGATTTACCGCAGGAGAGGACTGCCACTTTGTCATTGAGACGAAGCGGGGGCACGATCTTGGACGGGTGATCGCGAAAGGTTGCGCTATCCCCGATACGGGCGTGCCAGGAGAGATCGGAGGATATGCGTCCGAACGGCTGATAAGGGCCCAGGCGGACGGAATCATGGAGCCTTGCGCCATGATCGGCGATGTGGTGGAAAAAGGACAGAAGGTGGCAGAGACAGGCCGCGCCGCGGTATATGCCGAGATGACGGGAATTGTCCGGGGAATGCTGCAGCCGGGCGTGAAAGTGACAAAGGGATTAAAGATCGGCGATATTGACGCGCGCCAGTGCCGGGAGTATTGCGAGACCATATCGGATAAGGCGAGGAGCATCGGCGGAGGCGTGCTGGAGGCAGTGACGAGGTACGAGCGGCAGAAATATGAATGGGGCAGCAGGTATGCCATCATCCTTCTGGCTGCCGGAAGCAGTGTCAGGTATGGCGCCAACAAGTTGCTTGAGGAGACGGGAGGCATGCCCATGTATCAGCATATGCTGAAGGCCTTAAGCACGTTTCCGGCCCTCCATAGGATTGTGGTGAGCCGCTATCCTGAGATTCTTGAGGATGCCGAAAGGCTGGGCATGCAGGCGGTTGTGAATCGGCAGCCCGCACTTGGCATTTCCCATTCCCTGATCCTGGGGCTTCAGGAAGCCATAGCGGAAAATACGGATCTGAAAGGCGTCCTGTTTGCCGTGTGCGACCAGCCGGGACTTAAGGCCGATACCATCAGCCGTCTGCTGCGAAAGGCACAGGAGAATCCAGGGAAGATCGTGTGCGCGGGAAGGAAGGGAAGGCCCGGGAATCCTGTAGTCTGGGATCAGAGATACTTTAAGGAATTGCTTGGCCTTGCCGGAGATACCGGAGGGCGCCAGGTAATGAAAAATTATCCCGGAGACATCCTGGTATTGGAGACGGCGGAGGGAGAACTGTGGGATATAGACAGGAAAGAAGATATGACCCAGTAGGGAGGGGTTCTATGTATCGGTTACATATAAATGGACAAATCTATGAGACGGAGACGGATAAGAAGCTTATCCGGTACTTAAGGGATGACCTTCGCCTGACATCGGTAAAAGACGGATGCAGCGAGGGCGCATGCGGCACATGCACGTTGATTGTGGACGGGAAGGCCACAAGGGCATGTATTCCGATGGTGTCAAAGATGGAAGGGAAGAAGATTCTTACGGTGGAAGGATTAAGCCAGCGGGAAAAGGACGTATATGGCTATGCATTTGCCAAGGCAGGGGCCGTACAGTGCGGGTTCTGCATCCCGGGCATGGTCATGTGCGCCAAGGCTCTGCTGGATGCGAACCCGACTCCTGACAGGCTGGAAGTCATAGCGGCAATCCGTAATAATGTCTGTCGGTGCACCGGCTATAAGAAGATCATTGAGGCGATTCTTTTAAGCGCCCGGATCTTAAGAGAAGGTCTGCCGGTGAAAGAAGAGCAGGGAAAGGTTCCTGTGGGAATGGCCATGCAGAGGATCGACGCGCGAGAAAAGGTGCTGGGGACGGGGGAATACCCGGATGACGTCTATCTGGATGGCATGATCTACGCAAGCGCGGTCAGATCCAAGTATCCCAGGGCCCGGGTGCTGGCGATTCATACAGAGAAGGCCAGAGAACTGCAAGGGGTCGTAGGCGTATTTACCGCCAATGACATTCCCGGCGATATCAAGGTGGGCCATCTGAAGCAGGATTGGGATGCCCTGATCCCGGTAGGAGGAATGACTCATTATCTGGGGGATGCCATCTGCCTGGTGGCAGCGGAAAGCATGGAAGTGCTGAAAGAGGCGAAGAGCCTGGTGGAAGTGGACTATGAAGTGCAGGATGGGGTATTCGACCCATTCGAGGCCCTTAAAGAAGGCGCTCCAAAGGTTCATGAAAGCGGAAATATATTGGCCCATGAACATCTGATAAGGGGAGACGCAGGCCAGGCAATCGCCGGGGCAAAGTATAAGGTGACCAATCATTATGAGACCCCCTGGACAGAACACGCCTTCCTGGAGCCGGAGACAGCGGTGGCAATGCCTTTTGACGACGGGGTATTCATCTACTCTACAGACCAGGGAACCTATGACACGCAGCATGAGTGCTCCTTGATGCTGGGCCTTCCCAAGGAAAAGATCATTGTGGAAAATAAACTGGTGGGAGGCGGATTCGGCGGCAAGGAAGACGTGACCGTGCAGCACCATGCGGCGCTGGTCGCCTATCTGACCAAGCGGATCGTGAAGGTGAAGCTGACCAGGAAAGAGAGCATCCTGATTCATCCGAAGCGTCATCCTATGTGGATCGATGTGACTACCGCCTGTGACGAAGAGGGATACCTGGTGGGGATGAAAGCAAAAGTAGTGTCAGATACTGGCGCTTACGCATCCCTTGGCGGGCCGGTGCTCCAGCGGGCCTGTACCCATGCGGCCGGACCATATAACTTCCAGAACATAGACATCGACGGCACGGCAGTCTATACCAATAACCCTCCGGCAGGGGCATTTCGTGGATTCGGCGTGACCCAGACCTGCTTTGCGTCGGAGATGAATCTGAACCAGCTGGCGGAATTGGTGGGCATCTCGCCATGGGAGATCCGCTACCGCAATGCGATCCGTCCGGGACAGGTGCTGCCAAATGGCCAGATTGCGGATGCTTCCACAGCGGTGGCGGAGACTCTGGAAGCGGTAAAAGACATCTATGACAGCGAGCCTTATGCCGGAATCGCCTGTGCGATGAAGAATGCGGGCGTGGGCGTAGGACTGCCGGACTGGGGACGATGCCGCCTGCTGGTCAAGGGAGGGAAGGTTCAGATTCATACCGGCGCTTCCTGCATCGGGCAGGGACTAGGCAGCGTGTTGGTGCAGGTGCTATCGGAAACCACAGGCCTTACGCTTGACGAGATCGAATATTGCAGGCCGAATACTTCCATGGCTCCGGATTCCGGCACCACATCCGGCTCCAGGCAGACACTGGTAACTGGAGAGGCAGCCAGGCGGGCGGCCTTGAAACTGTGCGAGGACCTAAAAGAGCATAGCCTGAGTGGGCTGGAAGGAAAGGAATATTATGGAGAGTATCTGGCAAAGACGGATAAGATGGGGGCGGACGTGCCAAACCCGGTATCCCATGTGGCTTACGGATATGCCACCCAGCTATGCGCGCTGAATGAGGACGGAACCGTGAAGAAGATGGCGGCGGCCCATGCCCTTGGCAAGGCGGTCAATCCGCTGAGCGTGGAAGGCCAGATTGAAGGCGGCGTGGTCATGGGCATGGGATTCGCCCTGACGGAGAAGTTCCCTCTGGAAGAGGGAATGCCGAAGGCCAAATTCGGAACCCTGGGGCTGTTCAAAGCGGATAAGGTCCCAGAGTTACAGTCTATTATTGTAGAGAAGCCGGGCATCGAGGAGGCATACGGGGCAATCGGAATCGGAGAGATCACCTCCATTCCGACGGCGCCGGCCATAGCCGGGGCATATTACAGATGGAACGGCAAGTTCCAGACGCAATTGCCTTTGGAAGGAACGCCCTATAAGAAATGATAGAGGCAAGGAACGCGGCTCTTGAAAAAGCGCGTTATTATCAGGAACTGCCAGATTGGTCCTTTTTTGATATGTTCTGGCAATGTATGCTGACTTAGAGTATAATAGGAGTAACATTTAGGGAGGGCATGAGATTATGTGGACTAGAGAACAATTGAAGAGGAATGGAAAGTTTGCTTTTCAGAGAAATTACTGGCCTTGCGTTGGCGTAGCCTTTATTATGACGGTGGTGTCAGCGGTCTTCAGCGTAGGCAGTTCCTGGGGAAACCGGAGATATTCGATATCTGCCACCAATTATTATAACAGCGGCCATCATCTTTTCAGTCACAGCTATACCAGATATTTCCCCAGGATCGGGGCGGCAATGGGCATCGTCATATTGCTGGTGGCTCTGCTTGTCGCGCTGCTTCGGATATTTATAGGGAACCTTCTGGAAGTCGGCGGCAAGCGTTTCTTTATATTGAATAAGAATGGAGCCCCGGATGTGGCCACCATATTTGACGGATTCAAGTCCGGACATTATGGGAATATCGTGCTGACAATATTTCTGAGGGACCTGTTTATATCCCTATGGACTCTGCTTTTAGTAATTCCGGGAATTGTCAAGATTTATGAGTATCTTATGGTGCCTTATATCCTGGCAGAGAATCCGGCAATGGATAGAAAATCGGCTTTTGCGATCAGCAAGCGGATGATGGATGGGGAAAAACTGAAGGCATTTGAACTTACGCTTTCTTTTCTGGGCTGGTACTTCCTATCCCTGATCACTTGCGGGATAGTGGGGATCTTCTATGTGAATCCATATGCGGAGGCAACAATGGCGGAACTGTATGCCTATAATAAGGCAAAGGCATTCCAGGAAGGATATATCAGGTAGCATCAACGCGCGTGCTTAGAATAGTCAAGGAGGGGCAGTTATGGAACTGGAAAGATACCGCCTGTGCGCAGAGGCGGCAAAGAAGAATGCGAAGGCAGAACTTGTGCTTAAGAATGCAAATGTGGTCAATGTATTTACCGGAGAAGTCATCAAAGGGGATGTGGCTATAGCAGAGGGCATCGTCGTGGGCGTGGGCCAATTTGAAGGAATTGAGGAAAGAGATATGGAGGGAAAATATCTCTGTCCGGGATTCATCGACAGCCATCTCCATCTGGAGTCTACGCTGGTGACGCCTTCCGAACTGATCGGCCAGGCGGTGCAGTGCGGCACCACGACCTATATTGTGGATCCCCATGAATCTGCCAATGTTTCAGGGGCGGCGGGAATTGACTATATACTGGAACAGACCGAGAATGTCAAGGCGAATGTGTATGTGATGATGCCTTCCTGCGTGCCGTCTACGGAATTTGATGATAATGGATGTGAATTTACGGCCGATAAGATGAAGCCTTATCTTGATCATCCCCGGATACTCGGCCTTGGGGAAGTGATGGATTATGTATCCGTGGTAAGCGGGGATGCCAGAATGCATGAGAAACTGGAACTATTCCAAGGGAGGACATTGGATGGCCATGCGCCAGGGCTTGGCGACGAGGATATGGCAGCGTATGCAATGGCCGGAATCGCTACAGATCATGAATGCACGGACTTTGATTATGCGCTGAAAGAACGACGCTTAGGCATGCAGATCTTAATCCGGGAAGGCAGCGCCGCCAGGAATCTGGAGGCAATCGTGAAGGGAATCGTAGAGCATGGAATCAGTACGGAAGGCTTCTGCTTCTGCACGGACGACAAGCATATAGAGGAGATTCAAAAAGATGGGCATATTAATTATAACGTTAAGAAGGCCGTGGAATTAGGCATCCCTGCCGTACAGGCAATCCAGATGGCCACGGTCAATGCGGCAAAATGCTATGGGCTTAGGCATATCGGGGCGATTGCGCCGGGATATCAGGCCGACATCGTGGTGCTGGATGATCTATGCAGCATGAATGTCAGCGAAGTGTTCTTTAAAGGGAGGAAAGTAGGCAGGAATGAACTGGATAAGAGAAGAGAATGCCCGAGTGGATTGAAGCACACGATACATCTGAAGAACTTCTCAAAAGAATGCCTGAAACTTCCGCTGCAAGGGAAGCGTGCGCATGTCATCCAGATGGAGGAAGGGCAGATCACCACGAAGGATCTTGTATGCCGGGTTCCGGGAGAGAAGGAGTTCGAGGCAAACGGAGAATTCAATAAGATTGCCGTGATCAAGCGGCATAAGGGAACCGGCAGAACCGGAGTCGGCATCCTGGCCGGGTTCGGGCTTCACGGCGGAGCCATCGCTTCCAGCGTCTCCCATGATTCCCACAACATCATCGTCGTAGGAGATAATGATGAGGATATGGAACTGGCGGTCAATGAACTGGTACGCACCCAAGGTGGCTATACCATCGTTGAGAATGGAGCGGTGTCTATGACGCTGGCGCTTCCGATCATGGGGCTTATGAGCGACGCAGGATATGAAAATGTTAATGCCATGCTTAAGAAGATGCTGGTGAAGGCACATCAGATGGGCGTTCCGGAAGCTATGGAGCCATTTATAACCCTGTCTTTCATGGCTCTCCCGGTGATACCGGAACTGCGGATCACGCCAAGGGGACTATTTAGCGTCTCCGAGTTTTGCCTGCTTGATACAATTAGGAATGGAGAAGATAATGGCAATTAACAGATCAATGAGAATGGTTCTTAAAGCACTGTCGTTTGACGGAATAGAGGTAGAGGCTTCCCGGCATCTCGCGAATCTCAAAGCGATCGATCCTATGAAGATATTCTACCGTACCATGGATTATAAGATATATAATGATGACTATGAGATTCCGGTGAGGATCTATCTGCCAAGGGAAAAGGAGACGGAAGGCCTGCCAGTCATGCTGTTCTTCCACGGCGGCGGATGGGTGACCGAGAGCATCGATAATTATGAGCGCATCTGTGCCAGGATGGCGGAGGCCACGAACCATATCGTGGTATCCGTGGGCTATCGGCTGGCCCCGGAATATAAGTTTCCCACAGGCTTAAATGACTGCTATGCGGTGGCCAAGGCCGTGTATACGAATCGCTTCATACTGGAGGTGGATCCGGAACGGATTACGCTGATCGGAGACAGCGCGGGAGGAAATCTTGCGGCAGCGCTGTCGCTGATGGCAAGGGATAAGGGAGAGTTCCTGCCAAAGCGACAGATCTTGATCTATCCGGCTACGTACTGCGACTATGGGGAGAATACGCCTTTTTGCTCTGTGCGGGAGAATGGGAGCGACTATCTTCTGACAGCCGGAAAGATGCAGGATTACATCAATCTGTATGCTTCCTGCGAGGAAGATAAGAGAAATAAATATTTTGCGCCGCTAAGGGAGCGGGATTTTTCGAATCAGCCAAAGACATTGATCCTTACGGCAGAATATGATCCCCTCAGAGATGAAGGGGAAGCATACGGCAGGCGGCTTGCCAATGCCGGGAACGAAGTGGAGATCCACCGGATTAAGGACGCGCTCCATGGGTATTTTGCTCTTGGAATCAAGTATTACCATGTCCAGGAAAGTTTTGAGATTATCAATCAGTTTTTAAGGGAGGACTAGCCAGTGTTTCAGCAAAAAAGAGCATATTGGAGGAATCTGGATAATGCAGCGAAGTTATTTTCCGCCACAAGCAGTCTGAAAGATACCCGGGTATTCCGGTTCTACTGCATATTGAAAGAAGAGATCGATCCAGAACTTTTGCAGGAGGCATTAAACCGGACGGTCAAACGATATCCGGTATTCCTGTCTGTCATGCGAAAGGGGCTGTTCTGGCATTACCTGGAAAAGAGCGAGTTAAGGCCGGTTATAAGAGAAGAGTACAAGGAGCCTTGCAGCTGCCTGTATGTAAGAGACAAGAAGGCGCTTCTGTTTGAGGTGACCTATTATCACAACCGGATTAATTTTGAAGTGTTCCACGCCTTGACGGACGGAACCGGGGCTACCCAGTTCCTGCGCGAATTGGTAAAGAATTACCTGCATCTCGCGCATCAGGAGGATGGCCTTGCAGATGTTATACTGACGGATGAGAAGGTTACGATACGCGATCAGGAAGACGATAGTTTCAGCAAATATTACAATCCAGATATGAAAAGGAGCAAAAAGAAAAAGCCGCATGCTTACCAGATAAAAAAGATGCGCAAAGAATATGATGAGTTACGCGTAATCGAAGGCACGGCATCGGTAAAAGATGTGCTTGCGGTATCCCGGGAAAAGGGCGTGTCTATGACGGTACTGCTTACGGCAGTCTATCTGTGCGCGATCCACGAGGAGATGTCCAGGCTTCAGGAAAAGCGGCCGGTAATATTGATGGTGCCGGTGAATCTGAGAAAGGTATTTCCATCGGATTCCATGTTGAACTTCTTCGGATATATTGAGCCGTTACACAAATTTGGCGAAGGCCGTGACGAATTTTCAGAGATATTGGAAGAAGTAAAAGAATATTTTGATGAAAATCTAAAAAAAGAACAGATTGCCCGTGGTATGAATGAATTAATCGCCTTTGAGAAGAATAGGATTCTTAGATGGGCGCCTCTTGAACTTAAGAATCCCTGTATAAAAGTGGGAGCAAAAATGGCGGAAAAGGAAGTGACAGCAATCCTTTCTAATATGAGCACGGTTAGGATGCCGGAGGAATATACGCCGTATATTGAGCGTTTCGGCGTCTTTACAAGCACGCCGAAGGTAGAATTGTGCGTCTGCTCGTTTCAGGACGTGCTTTCCTTTGGCTTCACGTCCCGATATGACAGTTCCAATATTCAGCGTAATTTTTACCGTATCTTGGAAGAACTGGGGATTCCCAGCAAGATTGAAAAGCCGGATTTCCCGGAAGAAGTGAGGCCGAATTATGAGGGAATGAAGTTTTTTAAGGTGTTCTCATTCTGCTGCATCGCGGCAGTTGTCATAGGAATAATGGGAAATGTCATATTTACGCCTGAAAGATACTGGGCAGCGTTTGTCGCGGCGGGGGCGCTTAGCATGTGGTTTGCCCTGGCTGTGGGATATCTGAAGCGGCATAACCTGCTTAAGAACGCCATGTGGCAGCTGCTTGTGGTGACGATTGGGTGCATCCTATGGGACTTGTGCACCGGATGGCATGGATGGTCGGTAAATTATGTGTTGCCGGGCGTCTGCATGATCATCCAGATCTCCATGATGATCATATCAAAGATTCAATCCCATTCGCCGCGGGAGTATATGATTTATTATGTCATGGCAGCGGGATATGGAATTCTTCTTCCGTTCATACTATTATTGACAAGGGTCATCACGTTTACTGCCCCGGCGGTGGTGTGCGTGGGATTCAGCTTCTTATTCCTGCTTGCGCTTATCCTGTTTAAGGGACGGGAGTTCAAGGAAGAGATGCATAAGAAGTTGCATGTATAAAAATGGCATGTATAAAAAAGTATGTAAAAAGGAGCATGATTCTATGGGAAAACGAGTATTCCTGATTGTACTGGATAGCGTTGGAGTAGGCGAAGCGCCGGATGCGGGCAAGTTTAACGATGCCGGATGCGATACATTTGGCACCTGTGTCCGAAGTGGCAAGCTGAATGTGCCGAACCTGGAAGCCTTAGGCATTTATCATATCCAGGGGACATCTTTTTACAATCCGGGGAAAGAGGTGGCCGGATGTTATGGCCGTATGCAGGAGAAGTCGGCAGGAAAGGATACGACGGTAGGGCACTGGGAGATCGCGGGCGTCGTGTCAGAAAAAGCAATGCCTACTTATCCCCATGGATTTCCGAATGAAATTATTGAGAAATTTGAAACGAGCACCGGAAGAGGAACGCTGTGCAATCTTCCATACTCCGGGACAGATGTGATACGGGATTATGGAAGGGAGCATGTCCGTACCGGAAAGCTGATCGTCTATACTTCCGCGGACAGCGTATTCCAGATTGCGGCCCATGAAGATGTAGTCCCTCTGGAAGAATTATATGAGGACTGTAGGAAGGCAAGAGCCATACTGAAAGGCGAGCACGGCGTAGGACGCGTGATCGCAAGGCCCTTTGTTGGAGAATATCCGGATTATGCAAGGACGGTGAACCGTCATGATTTTTCCCTGGAACCGCCAGGGCAGACGGTGCTGGATGCGCTTAGGGAGGCAGAGTATGCGGTCATCGGCGTAGGAAAGATCTATGATATCTTTGCAGGGAAAGGGATAACCGAGACCTATCCCAATGAAGGGAATACCCGGAATATGGAACGTACCCTGGAATTGATGAACAGAGATTTCGAAGGGCTGTGCTTCGTGAATCTGGTCGACTTTGACATGATGTACGGGCACAGGAATGATATCGACGGGTATGCAGCGGCGCTCAACGAAGCGGATCTCCAGATCGGGCGGCTGATGGAGAAGATGGGGCCTGAGGATCTGTTGATGATTACGGCTGACCATGGGTGCGACCCGGGCTTTAAAGGTACGGATCACAGCAGGGAATATACGCCCTGCCTGTGTTACGGCAGGAATCTAAAGAAAGGAATCGACCTTGGCACCAGAAGCAGTTTTGCCGATATCGCGCAGACGATCGCAGACGTATTCGGGGTGGCATACGGAGGTGACGGAGAAAGTTTTTACAAAAATATTCTTACATCAAAATAATTTACATGATATAATATAGCGTATAGAGGAATTATGTCGGTATAAAAAGAACTTCATAGATGTAGGTCCAGACAGGAGGGAATTATGTGTTTAAGATTGGTGATTATGTAACTCATTATAAAGAAGGGGTCTGTGAAGTAATTGATATCGGAAAACTGGACATGAGATGTTCGGACAGAAAGAAGGAATACTATACGCTGAGGCCATTATATGATGCCGGTGGAACATTGTATATGCCAGTTGCCAACGAAAGAAACCAGATACGGGGAGTGATTACTTACGAAGAAGCCCGGGCTTTGATAGAGGATATCCCGAATATTGAAGTGTTGTGGGTGACTGATGAGAAAAAGCGGGAAGCCTTGTATAAGGAAGCGGTATTTAAGAATCAGTGCAAGGAATGGATCGCGATTATCAAGACATCCTATCTGCGCAAGATGGACCGTCTTTCTTCCGGGAAAAAATCAATAAATGTAGACGATAAATATCTGAGCATTGCAGAGCAGTTCCTGTATGGCGAACTGGCTGTGGCTCTTGAAATACCCAGGGAAAAGATTCGCAAGTACGTCACGGAGCGGATGGGAACACTGGAGGCATAGAAGAAAAAGGCTTTCTACAGTTAGGCGGAGGCTCATAAGGAAATAAATGAAATTTCCCGGTAGAACCGGCGTGGTGGAAATCACGCCGGTTTTTCCGTGCTTGCAGGCAGTTTTGGTTTTTGAAGCGGAATCCGAATCTTGCCTACATAAGTAAAATAAATCTTAATCGTCATATGCTTTCTTCCGTTTCTTCTGTGATTTCCCGTTCCAGTGCTTCGGGAAACTGCCGGATTTCTGCCTGTTCCGTCTCATATTGTGCTGATAACTTTTTGTAAACGGATTTCCGCTTCTGCGTCAGTTCTGCTTTCCGGCTGGCTTCATCCTGCAGTAACATTTCCTGTGTAAAATCATCCTTAAACAATCGAACATAGGTCAGAGTCCGCTGTTTTCCACAATAGACATGTCATGTAGTCGCTTTGCAGGTCGTCGTACTGCAAGGAAAGACGCAAATAAAACAATAGCAATTATCGATCCAAGAGGAACAAAAGGAACACTCCATGCAGTTCCCCATATATTTGTAATTAAGCTCACAAATATAACCCAATGCATAGGTACTCCTATGATACAGCCTAAAAGAATACCTCTGATTGCATACGTTCCGGCTTCTGCATAAATCATTTTTGAAAGCTGTCGGTTACTCATACCGATTGCCCGCATTGCTCCGTACTCTTTCATTTTAGCAGCAACTCCTATGCTGATTGTATTCATAATGTGGAAAATAGTAATGGCAACAATAATTGAGAGGAAACCATAAACAAGTACAGAAAACGCACGATACAAATTTCTTTGCTGCTGCACTTGAGCAAGTTTGTCAGCAAATATAACTTCACTGTCAGAAAAAATATTTTCAATGTCTTTTACATCTTCTGCGGAAGCGTTGTTATGAAATTGAACATCAATAATCGTATAATTGTTTTGTCCCGTTAATGCTGAAAAGGTCTTTTCTGAACAGAAAATAGTTTCTGTTCCGTCTATACGGGCTAATGGGCTATTTGCTAAAATCCCGGCAACAGTAACGGTATGCTCCTTGTTGTCGATAGAAAGAGTAATGTTATCGCCAACTTGAATATCTGTATTTTCGGTTTGCACAAATAGCACTTGATTTTCCCGCTGCATAACGGCATCTATGGAACCGTCAACCAAAGTCTCGGCAGCCCATTCAAATTGATTTTCTTCATAGGAAATCACATTTGTGTTATAACTCGTTGCATTACTTATTGCCGGAATATCATAAGCAAACATACGCCCGTATGCCCGTTTAACGGTTTTGTTTTGAACGACTTCCTCTAACAGGGCTTTATTAAGGCAACAGGTATTTGCTTCACTTGCTATGGATAAATCCGGCGTCCACACCGGCGGGGTAAAGGCATTTTTCATAAAGCCCACAAGGGTACTGAATGTCAGAAACAATGTAATACATACAGCAAATGCTCCTGTCATCAGAATATAATTCTTTTTTCTTGCTTTTGCATGATGAACCCCCAATGCTGTTTCAATCCTAATTTTTTTTGTGTTTGCCGCCTTTCGGAAAGAAACAGTATGTCCTGTATTTCCAGATACAGCCGTAAGCGGAGATACTCTTGCGGCTCTTTTTGCAGGAGATCGCGCTGCCAATAAAACCGTAACTAACCCTAATATAGTGCTAACGACTATACTAATCTAACTAATTCCAAAATGGGGCATATAAGAAAACCAATTGGGACTAATCATTCGCATTACAGCAGATAAAATCCAAATAACAAAAACAGATGATACAAGTCCTAAGGGGATTGCCGCTTTGCACCAATAGATACCCTCATATCGGACAAAGCGCATGATTTGTTTTTTTGTCGCACCCAAGCAGCGAAGCATACCGAAAAATTTTGTTCGCTGTGAGATATTGCTGTTCAGACTGCTTGAAATCATTAAAATACAGGTCAGCATAACAATAAAGGAAAGCATAAGAGCAACTTGATAAATTTGATTTACACTTGTTTTTCCCGCAATTTGCCCCTGTATGCTCAATAAAGATAAGTTCTCTGTTATTTGCTCGTCAGATATATTATTTTGTACTTTTATATCCTTAATGACGTTTGGTATATTGCTAAGTCGCGAAAACTGAATCATGTAATTTTCTGTAACGTAGCTATCTGAAAAAGCAGTAAGGCTTGAAAGTCCCTCTACGGTTATTGCAGCAATTTGTTCCGTTCCAGACATCATCCTTGCTGCCTGCTCATCATCTAAAAAACCGACAACCAAGAAACTCATGCTTTTTCCATTCGGGCATAACAAATTGATTGTTTCATTTAATGAAAGAGAAGCGCTTTTTTTAAGTGAAGAAGAAACTGCAATCTCATTTTCCTTATTTGGATATTTGCCCTCTGCAACCTTATTCAAAAAGATATTCTCAAACACACTTTCATCCTGTGCGCTGATAGAAATATTCTTTCCATTTATGGAATACCCTGTGTCAGCAGAAATAGTGTTATGCCAGCCGGAAACTTCTACTTCTGGACGGGCAGAAATAAAAACTGCTGTTTTTGTATCAGTTGAAGCAATCTGATAATGCCAGTTTCCGCTTGTCTGCATTTCCTTTTGAGTAATCCCTTGTAAGTACATATCAGCAAGACCAAACATAACCGCAACTAAAAATACCGCAAGCGTAATACAGATACGGGTCATTTTACTATGCTTGTGATGAACTTTTGCAGATATGGGAACAAGTTTAAGATAATTTTTCATTCGTTGTGCCTCCCAAATCTGTAAGCACACCGTCACTTACGCGAAATACTCTGTCAACAGAAGCCGTTAAGTTATGATTGTGTGTAATCATTAAAATTGTTTGTTGGAAGCGTCTGGAAGCATTGATAAGCATATCCATAACATCTTGGCTATTTTTGCTGTCAAGGTTTCCTGTGGGTTCATCAGCTAAAATCAGTTTTGGTTTTGTAATCAAAGCTCTGCCAATGGCTACTCTTTGCTGCTGTCCGCCGGATAACTGACTCGGCAAATGGTGGCGGCGTTCTGTAAGACCAAGTAAATCCAGAATTTCCTCAACTTCTGCGGGGTCGGGTTTACGATAATCTAACAATAAAGGGAAGATAATATTTTGTTCTACATTGAGTTCTGGAACGAGTTGAAATGATTGAAATATAAAGCCTATATTTCTACGTCTAAAAATGGTTCTTTTTTCCTCTTTCATAGAAAACAGGTTTTGTCCGTCAATCGAGATAGAGCCAGATGTTGGTGTGTCCAAAGCGCCTATACAGTTCAATAAGGTGCTTTTTCCAGAACCGGATTCTCCAACTACAGCGGCAAATTCGCCTTTTGCAAGGGAAAAGGACACGTCCTTTAAGGCGTCTACCTTTGCTTCTCCCTTGCCGTAAGTTTTACATAAATTTTCTACTCTTAAAATTTCCATAGTGCCTATAACCTCCTTTTTTCCTATGATAGCAAGGTCAACTTACAACCCGGTGAATTTAACCTTACGGTTTTGTAAGAAAGGAAAGCGTAAATGTAGTCCCCTCATGGAGAGTGCTTTGTACAGAAACCAGTCCGTCCTGTCCCTCTACAATAGACTTTGCAAGCGGTAAACCTAAACCAATTCCCTGTGTGTCCAAAGAATGTTTGCTGCGGTAAAAACGCTTAAAAATGTGGTGTATATCTTCTGGGGCAATACCACTTCCATTATCAGAAATGCAAAGCCGCAGCATATTAGGTGTATTTTCCCATGAGATACGGATAATCCCACCCGCCATAGTGTGATCCAAAGCATTTTTAACAAGATTTCCAACAGCTTCACTTGTCCAATCCATATCACACCAAATGGATTGTTCCAAATTTCCCTCTATTACAATTTGTTTATCTTCATTTTGGGCTCTTGTTGTAAGCTCGTTGAGGGCAGTTTTAATAACTTCGCTCACACGACATAGCTTTTTCTCAAAAGAGATATTTCCCGTATCTAATCGTGTGATTTTTAGCATGGATTGAATGAGCTGTTCTATACGCTTTAATGCTGTATCAATTTTCTTTGAAAATTCTTTTACCGTTTCTGCATTATCCGGTTCGGATTCAATAATTTCCTGATACATAGTAAGGGCAGCTAAAGGGGTTTTTAGTTGATGTGAAATGTCGGAAATTGTATTTTTCAAAAATTCCTTTGTTTTGCATTCTGCTTCTGTTTTTGATTGCAGCATGGTCGCAAGTTGTTCAACAGAAGAAAATAGCCGATAGATTTCTCCCTCACTATTTTGTGATAAATGGTTGAAATAATCTCCGTTAATATAACAGCCCACAATATTTTGAGCCTGCAAATAAAGTCTGTTTCTTACCCAAAGAAAAAACAAGGTGCCCGCGCACAAAAGAAAAATCAATACCATAGTACCAGTTAACAAGATACGAAAGGTATGGGATTGAAACTGCGAAAGAAACGGAAGCAAACTACTAAGTGTATTAGCACTAATTCCAATTTTACTTAGCAACTCAATTCCGTCTTTATCGGTGGTTGTATTTGAAATAGCAGTTGCAATTATTTCTTCGGAAACCCCTTGTTCCAAGAGGGAAGATACAACAGCCGTATCGTGTTCTAAATACATTGACTTTGTTACCGATACTTGACTTTGACAGAAGCATATTACTACACCTATCATCAAAGCGGAATAGACAATAATAAACAGTAAATAACCTTTTAAATGCTTGTCACGGAAAATAGTCATACCTCCACCTCTTTCCATTGATAACCAAATCCTCTTACGGTTATTAAATGCTGCGGGTGGGAAGCGTCAGCTTCAACTTTTTCGCGGAGCCGACGTATATAGACCGACAATGTATTATCATCAACAAAATTTCCGGCGTCGTCCCATAAATCGTTTAGAATAATTTCTCTGGAAACAATTCTATTTGCGTTTCTTACTAATAAGCAGAGCAGGCGGTATTCAGCACTTGTCAAGTCTAAAACTTTTCCATTCAAGAGTACACGACTTCCCAACAAGTCAATCAAAATATCCCCACATTCCAATATATTTGTTTTATCCTGTGCTGATATTCCTGCCCGGCGCAGCAAGGCACGGATGCGGGAACATAATTCCCCCAGTTTAAAAGGTTTGGTAACGTAATCATCCCCGCCGCAATCCAATCCCCGAATTACATTTACTTCTTCATCAGAAGCAGTAAGAAATATAATCGGTATCTGTGTATTCTGCTTCCGCACTCTTTCGCAAATTTCAAAACCAGTTCCATCCGGCAATGTAACATCAAGAATGAGCAAATCGTATTTTTCAATTTGAGTTAAATGTTGCTTTGCTTCTTCAACAGTACGGACAACATCTATGTCAAAACCATTCTTTTTCAGGGAGTAGCTTAATCCGTCAATTAGACTTATATCATCTTCCAATAGTAGCAATTTATTCATGTTTTAGTTCCTTTCCTCGTTTTGTCCTGCCGTCAATCGGCTTTTTCGCACCCTTTGGTATGAGCCAAACCCGGCTAAGATGTATCACACCGTCAATTCTATTGTCAGCACAAAGCTTCTGAATCCGCCGTTCGGACAGTTCCCATTTCTTTGACGCTTCTTGTACGGTCATATATTCAAACATAATAAACCTCCCATAAAATATTCACTATATATTATAGGCGTTTGACCGAATGATATCAATGCGTTACTTGTGAATATTCCTTTATCTGAGATCGCCACCTGCGGTGACGGCTGCGCGTTCTGCGAACACTGAAAAAGTAAAAAAGTAAAGTCCTTAACATAAAAAACTCTAATAGTATTCAGAAGCCGAGAAGACTGAATATAGAAAGTGAAATGATGGAGTAACAGGAAATATAAAAATAATTGAAAAGTATATTGACAAATAGGAGTAAATATGCTAATATTATAAACAAATAATAGACGAGACAAAAACAAATAGTTCTATAGTTAATTCGTTTGGAGTCAGTTTATTATTTCAAAGATTTGAAGAGCATTGTATCATTTATAAAAGATTTTGAAAAGATATTTTATCAGAGGATAAATCATAGTTTCAAAATAAAATGTTTATAAGTGTGAAGATGCAGATTCAAATTATAGTTTATGAAAGGGAGGTACAGACCACCAAAGAATTAAACTATGAGTGCTGATTCAGATTAGCGGACTTGAGGAAGGCGGATATCGGAAAGCAGAGTACCGTGAGATGGAGATTAAAAGATTGAAACAGTAACGGGAAGGTCATATGCCGGAGGGTAGGATGCCAGAAGAGAAGGTTAAGAAAGATCAGTAAAAAATTACCACACCCTGTATACAGGAGAAAGAGGTAAGAATGATTGAAGAATCAAAGTAAAGATGGGTATCAATGTAAGATTAGTTGATACCCATCTTTACTGTTGTATTTTAGAAGGCGATCCGAATAATAGAGAAAGGAAAAGTATGAGTATTCAAAGGTAATATCATATAAACACTACTATGCAGATTGATATATAGGCAGTTATGAAACTCCCTGCTTTTGCGGAAAGCAGTCAGAGGCAGAGAGGAATATGCAGAGAATCTCGGGAAAGAGCAAGGGCAACTTCCGCCATCGCTTCGGGAAACTGCGATGGGCGGCCTTGCAGTCACAAGGACGGCAAGAAGATGAGCAGATGTCTGACAGAAAAAACTTCAGGCTGAAGCATAGCATGCTCAGCCTGAAGGAGAAGCAGGTAGATGGGCTGCCTTATTATTTTGTAGCCTTATCAGCAAAATCTGTTGTCACAAGGTCTTTATACGGCGCGCGTTTATCCAGTTCGCCGGCGTCTTCCAGGATATCCTGCAGAAGGTTGAAACTGTCTTCTTCAAATACCAGATTGTCTTTCCAGGTATCCTGATCGTAGTAACGTTCCACAATCATAGTAATCGTGTCCAGATCGGTCTCTTTGAACTGAGGGGCTATAATGCCGGCAATATCTTCCGGCGTGTGGGACTGGACATAATCCATGCCTTTCTGCAGCGCATTGGTAAATCCCTGGATGACTTTGGGGTTCTTGTCAATATAACTCTGCTTTGCGGAGAATGCAGTGTATGGCACATAACCGCTGTCTGTTCCGAGAGAGGCAACAACATAGCCTTTGCCTTCTTTTTCAAGGTTGGTGGCGCCTGGCTCGAATTCAACCGTAAAGTCAGCCTGCCCTTCCGAGAATGCGGCAGCAGTAGAGCCGAAGTCGATACTCTGGTCGATATTTACATCCTTTGCAGGGTCGATATTGTTCTGGTTAAGGATGTATTCAAATACCATCTCAGGCATGCCGCCTTTGCGGCCGCCAAGCACATTTTTACCTTTGATATCTTCCCAGGTGAAGTCAGGCATCTCTTCCCGGGCTACTAGGAAGTTGCCGGCCCGCTGGGTCAGCTGGGCGAAGTTGACGACGTAGTCGTTGGCGCCCTCGTTGTAGGTGTAGATGGATGCTTCAGATCCCATGAAGCCGATGTCTGCGCTGCCTGAAAGGACTGCGGTCATGGTCTTGTCGGCGCCAAATCCTGTAACCAGATCCAGGTCGATCCCCTCATCCGCAAAATATCCTGCCTCAATGGCTACATACATCGGTGCATAGAAGATAGAGTGGGCCACTTCATTTAAGATGACCTTTGTTGGCTCCTTCTTTGTCTCTTCTTTCTTTGCTTTCGTATCTGAAGATGCGGTTTCTGCGTCATTTTTGGATGAGCAGGCAAGAAGAGAGGTCATTGCCATGGCAACGACGAGTGATACAGCAATGAATCGCTTTTTCATATAATCCTCCTTAAAATTCTAATGCTATAGTATATTCGGCAAAGAAGGATTTGTTACCATCCGTATGGGTTAGCAGATTACGATGATTTTTCGAGGCGTGGTCTGCGGCGGAATACTTCTGGTTGTCGTGGAATAGTATACGATTAGCAGTTTTCCTCCAAGAGAGCATTCGAAGGGCTGGCCATTGGAAGTCACGACTGGCGTGTAACGCTCCAAATTCAATTTAAGAGACCCATCCAGGGCTTCTAGATTATCATCGAAGTAGCCTGCATACATGGTCTCATACGGATTGCGGCGTCCGATAAAGACTGCCTGGTATTGTGGTGGAAATATGAGTGGTATGGGAAGGTTGGCATCATAGAAGGCGGCCACATTCATGCCGGGCCGCAGACGTACTTCATTGATGACGTACGTATCCGGCCCGACAATAAAGTTGCTGATCCCATCAGAATTGCGTATGCTGACCTGCCGCTGGCAGCAGTCATCGCCAAATGCTGTGATGTCCTGGATTACTCCTGTAATTGGAACTAGATTCATGGAAGGCATAATTAATCCCCCGTTTTTGATTAATATATGCCGGGATTATTTGGATTGTTCTTCTGGCTTGATATTGGCTACCTTGGCATTGGGAGGAAGGAAATGGTACAGATCCTCATATGACTCAAGTTCTTCGATGGAGATGGGCTCGGAAGGGATAAGTCCGGTACAGTCCTGCTTGGAAGCCGCATTGGACAAGTAGTCATAATCATCAATAGTTTTCTGGTTTTTCTCATCTTTCATAAGTATATTACCTCCGGTTCTTTGCAAAAATATAAAAAGATTAACATTAGATTGTGTAGAAAAAGAGAAGGGTATACTGTATAATATTTCCATGAGTGTTTAGATTGAAGAAAGAAGGTCCTATTATGAACATTGAAATTGACACGCATACCCATACGCTGGCCAGCGGCCATGCATATAATACCCTCAGGGAGATGGCGGCCATGGCTGCCGAAAAAGGACTTAAAGGACTGGCTATCACCGAACATTCTCCAAAGATGCCTGGAACTTGCCATATCTTCTACTTTCAGAACCTTAGAGTGGTTCCAAGAACCATGTACGGCATCGAACTGCTGATGGGCACGGAGTTGAATATTATGAACGAGCAAGGAGAAGTAGACCTGCCGCAGACTCTATTAAAGGAAATGGATATAGCCATTGCCAGCATGCATACACCCTGCTATGAGGGAGAGAAGACCACGGAGAAGATTACGCAGGCATATTTGAAGGTAATGGAAAATGAATATGTAGATATTATCGGACATCCGGATGATGGAAGATTCCCGGCAGACTACAAGGAACTGGCGAAGGCCGCCAAAAGGACGCATACGCTGCTGGAAGTTAACAATTCCTCGCTCCGTCCTACTGGCTTCAGGGTGAATACCCAGGAGAACTGCCTGAAGATGTTAAAAGCATGCAAAGAAGAAGGAGCCATGATCGTGCTTGGAAGCGATTCTCATGTGGATGTGGATATTGCTAATTGCCAGTATGCCGCAGAATTGGTAAAGAAAGCGGATTTTCCAGAAGAATTAGTGGCTAATTCCAGTCTGGAAAAATTGAAGGCTTCTTTAAAACGGAATAAAAAGGTATAGACTTTACAAATTTAGTGTGTTAAAATGTAACAGTAATGAAATTTGTTACAAAGGAGATAATATTATGAGTAAAAAGATTAGGACTGAGGCAGTAGATTATCTGTTTAGTGCTATATTAAGTCTGAAAGATAAAGAAGAATGCTATACTTTTTTTGAGGATATCTGTACGATTAATGAATTGTTGTCATTGTCCCAGAGATTTGAAGTGGCAAAGATGCTGAGAGAACATAAGACATACCTTGAGATTGCGGAGAAGACAGGTGCATCAACAGCGACCATAAGTCGTGTAAATCGTTCGTTAAATTACGGAAATGACGGATATGACATGGTATTCGAAAGAATCAAGACAAAAGAGGAAGAATAAAGAAGAAATAAGGCTGACTGGCCTTATTTCTTCTTTTTATCCTGAATCGGCTCAGGAAGATCATCAATTAACTTTTCAATCAGCAGTTTCTTTACGTATACGTCGAAACTCAGGCTGCAAATGAATGCGAAGAACTGCAAATAATCTTGCTCTGCGTCAGGGGCATCTGCAAAACTGTTAAGCGCCGCATTGTAGGACTTGGCAACATCCTTCTGCAAGTTCTCAATCCGGGATTTCTCCAGTTTGCAGATCTCTTCATAGATAGAAGTAATATTGAAGTCCTTGTGATTATCGAAATGTTTTTCTGTGATCGGCG
This sequence comes from [Clostridium] scindens ATCC 35704, assembly GCF_004295125.1. Lineage (NCBI taxonomy): Bacteria > Bacillati > Bacillota > Clostridia > Lachnospirales > Lachnospiraceae > Lachnoclostridium > [Clostridium] scindens. The sequence goes on from NZ_CP036170.1 coordinate 2,456,303, forward strand.
CTAAAAGCGTCTCGATATCCTTGATGGAAAGAATATTTTTAAAATAGTATATGAATATCATGACCAGGACATGCTCTTTGGAATACTTCTTCTTAACCGGAGGCGGCAGAAGATTATTTTTTGCGTAATTGTTGATCATCGTCTTAGTCAGAATCTTATCGTCCTTATGTCTTTTGGTAGACTGAAGCTGTTCCTCCATAAAGGTAGTTACCTGATCCATGTATAGATCTATATTCGGGATATTCTCCGGTCTCACGTAATCGATTCGCGAGATGCTGAATAGAATGCTGTTCAGCATATCTTTTGTGTCAATTGTCATGTTAATCACCTCAATATAGATATTATATAGTATTAAAAACTAGATGACAAGGGCTTTTTGTCTCTAAGACAGTTTTTACCAGTACATTTTTAATCGGCTTGATTTTAGCGACCAATGTTGATATTCCAATTTTCATGGTTTATAATAGATAAATCTCAACCCGGCAAGCAGCAGTTTGACGGAACTGTCAAGATTTTGGAAGCAGGTAGAGCCTATGATGGAACTATGTCATAAGAAAAGTCAGGAGGAAATGAAAGTATGAGCGTATATTCAATATATTTTAGCCCTACAGGAGGCACGGAAAAAGTAATGGATATTCTTGCAGATGTATGGAAAGTGGATGCGCAGATTGATCTGTCCGTATTAGAAGATGATTATGAGAACTATCAGTTTAATCAAGAAGACATCTGCCTATTCGGCGTTCCGTCCTATGGAGGAAGGGTTCCGGATGCGGCGCTTGCCCGTATTCGGAAGATGAAGGCAGGAAATGCCTCGGCAGTCATGGTGGTGGCATACGGGAATCGCGCCTATGATGATACGCTATTGGAACTTAAAAATGAACTTTGTGAATGTGGGTACCGGGTAAAGGCCGCCATTGCCGCAGTTACAGAGCACTCTATTATGAGGCAGTTTGCAAGTGGACGGCCGGATCAGCAGGATGTAAAGGAATTAAGGGAGTACGCCCGCAAGATTCAGGATTCTATGGCTAAGCCTGGGGATGGGGAATTGAAAGTGCCTGGAAAAATGCCTTACAGGGAATATAATGGGGTACCCTTTAAGCCAAAAGCAAGGAGCAAGTGCACCAGCTGCGGCAAATGCGCGGCGGAATGTCCGGTAGGGGCAATCCCGAAGGATGCGCCGTCAACGGTAGATGATAAGAAGTGCATCTCCTGCATGCGCTGCGTGGCGATCTGCCCCTATGGGGCAAGGACGCTTGGAAAGGTAATGCTGCTTGCTGCGTCTCAAAAGATGAAGAAAGCATGCAGCGGCCATAAGGAGAATGAGTTGTTCTTACCTTAGAAAGTTCAAGAAGGGAAATGTTAGAGATGTTAAAAGCAGTGTCAGCTGCACGATCTGTGCCGTCGCTTCTGGGTTCATGCCCCGGCATTCGACGACACTGCCGGAAAAATTGGATTATATAGACAAAGATGCAGAGTAAGATTTGTGAAATATGCACATATATAGCAGAGGGAAACTTTGGTTACTTTATAACTTAAAAAGCCATTTAGAACATGATATAATGATTTAGAAATATGGTTGTAGTTTTTTCGTGAAGACCATGCACGAAAAAGCCGCAGCCTTTTTTTGTTGTCTTGTACTTGAAGGGGCCTTGCGACGATTATCGTCCAGATCGTATCGGCATTGCTTGCCTCATACTATCTGTTTCACACCAAATCTTTTCGCTTAAGATCATTAATATATTTGGAAGTGAAGATGGGCTGTACAATGAATTAGCCGTACTGTCTTTTTGAATATTCTTAAGTATGATAGCCCTGTGCTGCGTTCAGGATGCTGCGAAAAGAAGAATTCGGGAAAGAGAAGACAGTACTTGTGGAGGCAACATTGCAGCATAGTTAAAGCGGATGATAGAAAAAGACCCGGCAGCATGTTGGGCTGCCAGGCCTTTTCGTGAGGGGGATTATCCTTCAATCGCAATATACTTATTATTTTCGATTGCCTTCATATCTTCACTCTTTGGCACGGAAAGTTTCAAGATTCCATTTTCAAATCTAGCCTTGATGTTGCTTTCCTCTACATTCTCACCGACGTAGAAGCTCCGGCTGCAAGAGCCATAGTAGCGTTCACGGCGGATGTACTTGCCGTCTTTATCTTTTTCATCCGTATTCTTATCTGTCGTTGCGCTGATGGTCATATAGCCATCTTTAAGTTCTGCCTTGATATCCTTTTTGTCAAAGCCCGGCATATCAATGTCCAACTCGTAATGGTCCCCGGCATCCTTTACGTCTGTCTTCATTACACTACTGGATGCATGCCTGCGGAATGGAAAATCCATAAAGTCTTCAAATAAACTATCTCCAAAAATACTAGGCATCAACATAAGTCATCTCTCCTTTTCTATGTGAATGCTGTTTGTTTTACTTGTTCTACAAGTAATATAACAGATATAATTAGCACTGTCAATAGATGAGTGCTAATTTTTTAAAAAGCGGGCGACAAAATTTGCCATCAAATATCTGCCTTGCACTTCTTCTCCAAAGAACTTATAATAGAAACAGACTTTTTGGCGGAGGTAAAAACATATATGAAATCTACCGTATTATGTTATAATTTGAAAGGCACGAAAAAGGGAAAGCAGATTGCCATGATCTTTGGGTTTCTTGGATATAAGATACGCCATGTGGATAAAGAAGAGTATGAGGTTCCCATAGGCGTACTGGCGGGGTCAAGCAGTCAGGAGCAGGAGACTGCGCAATATGAAGGAGAAGGTTTTCCGGAAGAGATGCTGGTCATGCATGCCGCGACAGAGGACATGCTAGACAAGGCATTATTCCTGATGAAGAAGGAGAAGTTACAGGTTGGACTGAAAGCCATGGTGACTGAGACCAACCAGGAATGGACGTCTCTTGCGCTTCATGATGAGATACAGAAAGAGCATGAGTATATGAAACAGAGGAAGGAAGAAAGGAAACAGGAAGATTGAGTATATACGATACATTGAATGAACAGCAGAAAGAGGCGGTGCTTCATACAGAAGGCCCGCTTCTGATACTTGCCGGGGCAGGCTCGGGAAAGACCAGAGTGCTGACCCACAGAATCGCATATTTGATAGAAGAGCAGGGAGTAAATCCCTGGAATATATTGGCTATAACCTTTACCAACAAGGCGGCAGGCGAGATGAGGGAGCGTGTGGACAAACTGGTAGGATTCGGCGCGGAGAGCATCTGGGTAAGCACGTTCCATTCCACTTGCGTGCGGATCCTCCGAAGACATATCGATCTGCTGGGCTATGATAATAACTTTACCATTTATGACAGCGATGACCAGAAGACGCTGATGAAAGACGTATGCAAGCTGCTTCAGATTGATACGAAGATTTTTAAGGAAAGAGCATTGCTTAGCACCATCTCTCATGCCAAGGATGAACTGATTACGCCGGAAGAATTTCGAATCCGTGCAGAAGGCGATTTCAGCCAGAAGAAGATCGCTGAGGTGTATGAGGAATATGAGAAGCAGTTGAGGGCCAACAATGCCCTGGATTTTGATGACCTTCTTGTTAAGACGGTCCAACTCTTCCAGACGCAGGCAGATATGCTGGAATATTACCAGGAACGTTTCCGTTATATCATGGTGGATGAGTATCAGGATACGAATACGGTCCAGTTTGAACTGATCCGGCTGCTGGCTTCGAAGTACCGCAACCTGTGCGTAGTAGGCGATGACGACCAGTCTATCTATAAGTTCCGGGGAGCCAATATCAAGAATATCCTGAATTTTGAGCATGTGTTCGAGGATGCTAAAGTGATCAAGCTGGAGCAGAACTATCGCTCTACCAGCAACATTCTGAATGCTGCCAACGCGGTCATCCGCAATAACCGCGGGCGTAAGGATAAGACCTTGTGGACGGACAACGGGGACGGCGAGAAGCTGGAATTCCGCCAGTTCGATACGGCATACGACGAGGCGGAATATATCGTGGGAGATATCCGGGAGCATGTGGACCGGGGCGAATGTACATACAATGACAATGCTATCTTATACAGGACAAACGCGCAGTCCCGTATCTTTGAAGAAAAGTTCGTGAACGCTAATATTCCTTACAAGATCGTGGGCGGCATCAATTTCTACGCAAGAAGAGAGATCAAAGACCTGCTGTCCTATCTGAAGACGGTAGATAACGGCCAGGATGACCTGGCGGTGCGCCGTATTATCAACGTACCCAAGAGGGGAATCGGACTTACCAGCATTAACCGGGTGCAGGAATACGCCGTCCGGCATGAGGTGGGATTCTATGAGGCTCTGCGGGCCGTGGATCTGATTCCCAACATTGGCAGAGGGGCGTCAAAACTGGAATCCTTCGTGGCGCTGATTGAGCATTTTAAGACGGATGCGCAGGAGATGAGCATTTCCAGACTGATGAAAGAGATTATTGAAGAGACCGGCTATGTAGAGAGCCTTGAGGCTGAAGACAGCGAAGAAGCAGAGGCAAGGATCGAGAATATCGACGAGTTGATGAGTAAGATCGTGGCCTATGAGGATACCTGTGAGGAAATGAATGAACCGTCCACTTTGAGCGGATTCCTGGAGGAGGTTGCCCTGGTGGCGGATATTGACAGCCTGGATGAAAATAGCGACTATGTGGTGCTGATGACCCTGCACAGCGCAAAAGGGCTGGAGTTCCCACATGTATATCTGGCAGGGCTGGAAGACGGAATATTCCCAAGTTATATGACCATTACGGCAGATGACCCGGAAGAAGTGGAAGAGGAGCGAAGACTCTGCTATGTGGGAATAACCAGGGCAGAGAAGGCGCTGACGCTTACCTGCGCAAGGAGCCGGATGATCCGGGGAGAGACGCAGTATAACAAGATGTCCCGTTTCCTAAAAGAAATACCCATGGAACTATTGTCCACAGGGGCGGTCTTTGAGAAGGAAAAAGAAGAACCCGCCAAGCAGGCAGCGTATATGCAGGCCAGGCAGGCATTTCGGACGAAGGCATTTACAGCACCTAAGCCGGCCAGACAGTTTGGCACTCCGGCCGGGGACGGACCAGGGTATGGCGTAGGCGACCGAGTGCGGCATATGAAGTTCGGGGAAGGAACGGTAACGGCGATTGTGGAAGGCGGAAGAGATTATGAAGTGACGGTTGATTTCGACGGGCCGGGGACGAAGAAGATGTTTGCGACATATGCAAGATTACAGAAAGTATAGATATAAAAGACGAAGGCGGTGCCGCTCTGGAGGAGACGGCATCGCTTTCTTGTGTCAATAATGTATCCATGGTTTCTGAACAGCTGCCGGCTGTTATCAGAACCCTCAGCCTACGGTACAGTCTGCCGGATGACCTCCGACATAGGCTTCCTGAAGATGGTATAACTGGCTGAATGCCTCGGAATCCAGCAGCTGGGTATAGTTGATGGCTCAGCGACTCCAGCATTCCCATTTCTTTTGCGCAGGAAGTGCAGGAAGCATTCCACACATTTATAACGGTTAGTTCTGATTGTGTGAAAAGGCCCTTGGAGTCCATCTCATATCCGCTCAAAGTCTTTAATTTTATGTTGTCAGAGTCTTTTTCCTGTGGCTGCTGCCGTGTGTCATTTTTTGCGGTTTCATTCTTCGCAGCGTTATTTGCCGGTGCTTTTTAGTGTCGGTGCCGGTTTTCGCACTGCAGGCAGCAGTGAAGATTATCGTCGCCATGAAAAGAGGAAAAAGCATCCTTTTCGTTAAAAAAAGGTTACAGCCATACTGTAATAATAGAAGTTACAGAATGAGATGTCAATAGGTTTTTGAGAAAGTATGTGTCGGATAAAAATTATTGATTTTGGCATAAATATATAGTAATCTCAAAATGATAGTGTTATAATAAATACAATATTTGAACTTGCTATGATAGCAGAAAGGATGTGGGAGCATGAGTAAAGTAGAGGATATCATTGCAGCAACAAAATTAAGCGAGCTGGTGAATAAAAAGGAAGAAGACAGCCATTGTAAGACTGTTCTTTGGATTTTGGCAATCGTAGGAGCAGTTGCTGGAATTGCAGCGATTGCTTACGCCGTATATTGTTTCTTTACACCGGATTATCTGGAAGACTTTGAAGAAGACTTTGAAGATGATTTCGACGATGATTTTTTCAATGATGATGATCAGGTATAAGGGTTAACGGAATAGCCTGAGAACGCAATAGAGGAAGCAGGTTGGAAGCCTAACTGGTGTTAGAAGGGCCTCTTGCCTGCTTTTATCTTGGAAGGAGAAAAAGATGGACGAGCAATGTTATGCACTATTGATAGATGCGGACAACGTATCTGCCAAGTATATCAAGCCTATATTGACAGAGTTGTCTAAATATGGGGTTATCACATACAAAAGGATATATGGAGACTGGACGAGCACGCAGAATTCCAGCTGGAAGGAAGAACTGCTGACCAATTCCATAACGCCAATTCAGCAGTTCAGTTATACCCAGGGGAAAAATGCGACAGATTCTGCCATGATTATAGATGCCATGGATATTTTGTACACGAATGATGTGGATGGATTCTGCATCGTGTCCAGTGACAGCGACTTTACCAGGCTGGTAAGCCGCATCAGGGAGAGCGGAAAGATGGTGATCGGCATGGGTGAGAACAAGACGCCGGAGCCATTCAGAAAGGCATGTGATAAATTTACAATTCTTGAGAACCTGTTAAATGAGCAGGAGCCGGGAAGCCCGAAGACCGAGGATACCCAGGATACGCTGGGCCGGGAGAAGATCGAGATCGAAGACGCGATCATCAAGATGATCATTGAGAACCAGGACAGCAATAAGGCTACGGGCCTGGGCGAGGTAGGAAGCCGCCTGGTTAGCCTGTATCCAGACTTTGACGTTCGTAGCTATGGCTATAACATGCTGTCAAAATTCCTGGAGGAATTCACCAGAATTCAGCTGGTCAAGCATGGAAATATCGTGTCCGTAGCCTTGCGGGAAGACTGGGGTATGAAAGAAGACATTGACGGATATGTGGTTTATATTGTGAAGAAGGCTGGAAAAGACGGCATAGAACTCAGCACCCTTGGAAATAAAGTGTATGAAAAATATAAGGATTTTAAGATCAGCGATTATGGATATGCCCAGTTGAATCAGTATGTTAAGAGCATAGAACATATTAAGGTGGAACAGGTCGGCACCATATTGAAAGCAAAATATATCAAGTAAGGATAGAGGAGAATTACGGCATGAAAAATGGGCAGGTATACGAAGGAATCATTGAATCAGTAGACTTTCCAAATAAGGGGAAGGTATTCCTACCTGAAGAAGAAAGATATGTAATTGTGAAAAATGGAATTCCGGGTCAGAAGGTCCGTTTTTCCGTCAATAAGATAAGAAAAGGAAAGGCAGAAGGAAGGCTGCTGGAAGTGCTGGAGCCTTCACCTTCGGAGATTGCTCCCTCCTGTCCTCATTTTGGACAATGCGGGGGATGTACTTATCAGAATCTTCCCTATGAAGAGCAGCTTAAGATGAAAGAAGCACAGGTGAAGGCTATGATGGATGAGGCAGTTGAGGGAGATTACTGCTGGGAAGGAATCATGCCGAGCCCTGTAAAGGAGGCCTACCGCAATAAGATGGAATTCTCGTTTGGCGATGAGTATAAGGATGGGCCGCTGGCTTTGGGAATGCATAAAAGAGGCAGTTTCCATGATATTGTGAATGTAATGGAATGCCGAATCGTAGATGAAGACTATCGGAAAATATTGGCATGTACCCTGGGTTTTGCCAGAGAGACGGGGCTTCCTTACTACCATCGTATGCGCCATATAGGATATTTCCGTCATCTGCTGGTCAGAAAGGCCGTAAAGACCGGGGAGATCCTGATCGATATCGTGACAACGACAGAACATAACTTTATTGAAGAAGCAGGTGGAAATCAGTGGGTCAGCCAACTGCTTTCTCTTGAACTGGACGGAAAGATCGCCGGCATACTGCATACGAAGAACGATAGCCTAGCGGACGTGGTAAAGGATGATGGGACCGAGATTCTTTACGGGCAGGACTTTTTCTATGAAGAACTGCTGGGACTGAAATTCAAGATTACGCCATTTTCCTTCTTCCAGACCAATTCCCTTGGGGCGGAGGTTCTATATGAGAAGACCAGGGAGTATATCGGAGAGACCAAAGACAAGGTTCTCTTTGATCTGTACAGCGGGACAGGTACCATTGCCCAGATCGTGGCTCCTGTGGCAAAGAAGGTCGTAGGCGTGGAGATTGTCGAGGAGGCGGTGGAGGCTGCAAGGGAAAATGCGGCGCTAAATGGCCTGGATAATTGTACCTTCTGGGCAGGAGACGTTTTGAAGGTCATCGACGAACTGGGCGAGGTGCCGGATGTTATTATCCTTGACCCGCCAAGAGACGGCGTACATCCCAAGGCGCTTGAGAAAATTACCAACTTTGGCGTGGAGCGGATGGTGTATATTGCATGCAAGCCTACCAGTCTGGCCAGGGATCTGGAGATGCTACAGGGGAGAGGATACCGGGTGGAACGGATGGGATGCGTGGATCTCTTTCCCGGGACAGTGCATGTTGAGACCGTAGTCTTGATGTCAAGGGTTAAGGATAAATAGCCCTGAAAAGCCTTGATTTCAAGCCATTCTGGGTATTTGGCATCAGGAGCCGAAGCCTAAGAAGAACTCTCTGTGAGAACTTATCGACCGCACCGGCTCGGAGACGATTTTGATGATTTTCACATAGTTTAGGCTGTGAGTTAGATGTCAGAAATTGAGTTAGTGAATTAGATGTTTTTTGCCGCTGAGTGAGCGGATTGGATGTTAAGGAGAATTGGTGCTTTGGGACAGATATTTGATTTTTGTGACATTGAAAAAAGTGAAAAATCAATAAAGAGAACATGGCAGGAGTTCAGAAATGCACTTTCCAGAGGAGAGTTTTCTTTTAATGATATTGCATCAGCAAAGAAAAACACATTTCTGAAAGTTTATGATGACTTGTTTAATAAGAATGTTGGAATAGAATATAATACAGTTTTAGTTTCAGAGCTTGAAAATTATTGCGTAGGGAGAGGTACAGTTCTTGGAGAAGATGAGAATCCTGATTTTGAGCGTTTTATTCCGAAGAAAGAATTTATAAAGTCAGATAATAGATTTAGTCCTACGGGAGTAGAATGGCTGTATTTAGCAATAGGAAAAGAGGCAGATATACATGAATGTGCACAGGCGGAATGTCGGGCTAAATTAAATGATAGGTTTGGTTTTTGTCATTTTCAATTTAACGCCAATAGCACTTCGCTTAAATTAGTTAATTTAACAATCGCAGATGAAACGACATATATAGCACTGAATGATGGCTTGGAGGCTTATGGTCAGAAACAGGTTAAGAAAGGTATCAAAAAAGCTAAAGCATTAGGATTTATTCCAAGGAATAATGTGAATGTTGAGGAGTTTAAAAAGCTGTTCACTAAATGGGCAGTGTATACTTACTCAAAATTGCTTTCAGAACAGATATTTGAGCCACTTGATGAAAATGATGATAAAAGTTTGATGTATTTACCTTTTCAAACGATGGCTCAGTATTATATTTCGTTAGGATACGCTGGAATTATTTATGGTAGTACGGTTTCTAAGACTGGTAAGAATATAGTTTTGTTTGATAAGACAATGGCTCATCCAACAGGTTCCATTGAAGATTATAGAATTATATGATTCGCGATTTTTACAAAGCCTCCTAAGAATAAACAATAGGGGGTATTACGATTATGCGATGTGGATGTGATAGCAGTAGACGTCGTTCGATCTATTATCTGCCGGAAAGCTGCGCGGAGAAATAAAAGTTTGGAGGTGGGCTTTATTGCAACAGCTCGAACCAGAATTAAAGGTGGCATTATTTGACGGAAATGGAAAAGTGCTTTTTTCTCAGTCATACCTTGATTATGAAAGAGGTCATAGAGATCTTAAAATCATCTTGCCGGTCTATGGAAGAAGGCTTGGTGAGATATTAATTGATGAAACAGGAAGTATTTGTTTCGAAGATAACAAGTGGAAACTTGCTGAAATCATTACACTTGATCCGAATATTGCTGCGATGAATTTACTCGGGAAAATAGCAGAAGCTGTTATTGTAAGGGAATGCGCAGAAAGCATAGATACAAATAAAGAATTTTTTCAAAGAGCGAGAAGAACTGGAACGCAGATGAGGACTGCTGCTCGTTTTCATGCAGTAGGAACAGGATTAAATTCCACTAAAAATCGTTTTCCTCAAAGATATAATCCATCAGATCCTCAAAGAGATATTATTTGGCTTGATGATGATAATATTCCAGCTCTGATGTATGGAGCTTCTAACAGAGGCGCTGGGATCGAAGCTGGACTTCAAATAAAGGTAAGTACGGATGGAATGCGGTATATTTTAAATGACCTTCTGTCAAGAAGATATGAGGTGCCGCTGGTGTATTTTCCGCTTTACAATGATTTTGAGCGAATTGTAGATGCGCTTGCACGTAAAACAGTAAATGATCCAATTACAGACGAGATTCGCCCGATTAATATCGGAGAAGATTTTATTGATGTACGTGCTTTGGATTACGGCGTGTTTGATGAAGTAAAATCTTATCTTCCGCTTGTGCTTGCATTGATAAATGACGAGATAAGCCCACGGGATTTGGTATATGAGGCAACTCATAATCCATTGCTTCAAAATGCAGTCGTTTCAAGTGTATTGCAGGAATCTCCCAATACCGAACCAATAATTATTCATTAAGTACAAAGGCTCCCCATCTCAAAGAAGTTTCCAGAGGTGAGGAGTCCTTTTACTCTGCAATATCGACGCTGAAGCCTGACTTGAATTCGACAGTGAACCTATCCTCGTAGACGGTGATCTTCTGAATGAGCTTCCGGACGTCTGCCTCGTCAAATTCTGTAATGACGGTATCCTGCTCGGCGATGAAGTCCTGTAATTCTTTGATGCGGTTCATGGTTTCGGTGCGCCTATGGTCATCGACTTCCGAGTCCTTTTTCATTTGTTGAAGCCTAAGAATCTCGTCGGTCAGGGCATCATAGTTTTTCTGGTCACCGACTGCTTTGACGAGGTCTTTTTGCAGTTCTTCCAGTCTGGCCTGTATGCCGTCAGGCGAAAGCGTGTCAGTCGTGACAACTGCTCTGGCAATGTTCTCCTGCAGATGTTTTAGGAAGGCCTTTCTGCTGCTCAGGATCTGGTTAAGCGCCTTGACGGTTACTTCTTCGAGGACGGCTTCGTTGACTGTTCGGTTGGTGCAGTTCATGTCGGCAGCAGTAGGTTCCAGCCTGCTGATGCAGCGCCAGACGATGGATTTGCAACCGTGGTTGTTCCAGTGGACTCTCCGGTAAAGCTCACCGCATTCACCGCAGACAATGATCTGTGCGAAGCAGTGATTGCAGGAGTAAGTACGTTTCCTGCCGGATGGACTTTTATGTACTACTCGGCGGCGGACAAGTTCTTCCTGCACCTGCATGAACAGCTCTTTCGGAATAATGGCTTCGTGGTCATCCTCGACATAGTATTGAGGAACCGTGCCGTTGTTTTTGATGCGCTTCTTTGTAAGAAAATCCGTGGTGTAGGTTTTTTGCAGAAGGGCGTCACCCATGTATTTCTCATTCCTGAGAATCTTGTTGATGGTACTGGTGTGCCATTTTGTTTTCCCTGCTCCGGTAAGAATCCCATCAGCCTCAAGCCCGGCAGCAATCTTATCCATGCTGGAACCCTCAAGGTATTCTCTGTAAATGCGCTTTACGACTTCTGCCTGCTCCGGATCAATGACGAGCTTTCCATCCTCGCCTTTTGTGTATCCGAGGAAGCGGTTATGGTTGACGGTGACCTTTCCCTGTTGGTAGCGGTACTGGAGGCCAAGCTTCACGTTCTGGCTAAGCGACTGGCTTTCCTGCTGTGCTAAGGAGGCCATAATCGTGATCAGCACCTCGCCCTTAGCATCCATTGTGTTGATGGACTCTTTCTCAAAGTAAACCGGGATGTTCTTATCCTTGAGCTGACGGATGTATTGCAGGCAGTCGAGGGTGTTTCGGGCGAATCGGCTGATGGATTTGGTGATGATCATGTCGATGATATTGTCAATATTAGTTGACACATTTTTCTCAAGGATATCACTGACTATGCTGCCAGTTCCAAATCCTCATAATACTTCCTGCGTTTTATCATAGGAGGAAGCCCGCCATTGGCAGAGCAGATCCTCCGGTTATTCCAGTAACTGTGGAAATATCTCCAAATGAGTACTTTTAATTCCTCTACCGTCATCTGCTTTGTGTCATAACGGCCGTAGAGAAGTTCCGTCTTCATTCTGGCCCACATGCTCTCGCAGCGGGCATTATCATGGCAGCGTCCTCCGGCACTGTTCATGCTTTGATGGATGTGGTACTTCCGGATGGTCTGGCGGTAGGCCTCACTGGTATACTGGGTTCCACGGTCACTGTGGATGATCGCGCCTTCCAGTGCAGGATAAGCAGTCAGGGCGCTTTCCAGTGTATGGATACACAGATCTGCTTTCATGGTTGTTTCCATTGCCAGACCAAGGACACTAAGATCAAAGCAGTCGAAAATCGCAGATACATACAGTTTCCCATTGGATGCCGGGATCTCCGTGATATCTGTAATACATTTTTTCAATGGGGCATCTGAATGAAAATCCCGCTTCAGCAAATCATCCGATTTCATAGCCTCCCGGTCTGCCTTTGTAATTCCGTTCGGTTTTCGCTTTGGCCGATGGCTCAGGCCAATCTGCTCCATAACCCGGTATACGGTTCTCTCGCTGGGAATTGATACTCCCTCCGGCTGCTTCAGGCACAGCGCCTGATACATTCGGAGCCGTCCGTAAGTATCGTTACATTCATCCTCGCTGGCAATCTCTTTCATGGCATCCGCCAGATCCTGGTACTTCCAGGGACGGTCTTTGTTTGCAAGATATTTATAGAAGCCTTGCCGACTGACACCAAGCATCCGGCAGTAAAATGAAATTTTCCCGGTCATCCTGCCGTCCTCTGTTTTCAAAGCCAGAAAGATCATTCTCTGGTTTTTGCTGACTTCCGACGGCTGGCGGCGAAAAAAGCACTGGCTTCCTCCAAAAATTCGTTTTCTTCCTTCAGGCGGCGGATTTCTTTATCCTGCTCCTTAACCCGCTTACGCAGCATGGTAATCTCTTCTGACAGGCTCATTGCGCTGGCAGGGGTATGAGAACCTTCCCCAATATCCAACTTACCAGCTCTTACGGCTTTCAGCCATGTATGCATGGTTCCTTCAGGGATTCCTAGTTCTTTACCTGCCTTAGCGCCACCGATTTCTTTGGCAAGTTTTACTGCCTGTACTTTGTATTCATGGTCATATTTACGTGCCACTTTAAATACCTCCTTATTCTCTTGGTTTTATTATGAAATCCTTGAGAATAAGCTGTCAACTTTTTTATACCACACCATTATATACTTCCGGAGGAACATAACCATCCTCGCGGCTGATCTTCCCATAAAAGCGCTGGGCGCTGTGCCATATGGTGGTAAGCTCGCTGTTATCAAGCGGCGGTATACAGGCAGCAGCCTTTTCCAAGAATGCCTGATAGGCTTTTTCTGTATCTCCGTATTTCTTGATGACAATACCGGCGAAGCGGGACATGGTAGCATTACGGCTGCCTTCCGGGATAGCAACATCGTTTTCATGACCGCCGGGAAGGCCTGCATCGAACTCATCGTCATTCAAGAATTCCGTAAGGTTCATTCGACCGGGATATATTTCAACGTCTGGTTCCTGCGTACCGAAGAAAAAGCGTGCTGCATCCAGAACTTTCGTATCGAAATAGGGAAAGATGGAATTGACCAGCTTTTTCACTTTATAGGAAAGTTCTCCTTTCGGAGAACTTGGGGACTAAAATAGCCCGCTCAAAAGCGGGCATAGTGAATCAGACGGTTTGGATTAAAAGATGTAAAAGCCCTCTTCACCAAAATCGTCATCATCAAGGTTATCAAATTCATGTAAGAAATAATCCATATCCAGAAGTTCGTCGTCACTCATGTCATGGACTTCTTTAGAAGTCATACCTTCTGGTGGATTTTTAATGTACTGTTCCCTTAGTTCCTTTGCGAGTTCTGCTTCTGTTATACGTTTCATAGTGTGGCCTCCGTTCTTAAGATATATTGAGTTTATCATGAGAAAAGAGGTTTTGGAAGATATGAAAACGAGGCAGGCGAACGACATCTATGTTTTTGCATAGCCTTTTCGTATAATTCATGCAAAGGAACAGGATTATGATTAAAATATAGTTCTAAAAATAGCATGGTTTTTCCACAGTTCGGACATTTTAAAGGATCGTAACCAAAAGAATGTAAGATTGAATCACGCCACCTATTGAGTGAAAGAAAAAAGTTATGTTTTTCTCTGGAAATGGCTTTTCGTAAAAAATTGTCAGAATTACGGTGACGAGCGTAAATACCATAATAGCGAATCATTTTAAAATGTTTTTCAGGGATGTGTTGTGTTAAGCGGTCAATGAATTCCAAAACAGGAACAGTTTCTGTAATAAGTTTATTGTCTTCATGACGGTTGTAATGGAAGGTGACAAAATCACCATCGTAAGAATCAATGCGAGAAGTAGCAATAACAGGTCTGCCAAGATAACGACCGATATATTTGATAACCTGAGAAGGATTACACTTGTTAGGCATGGCGCGAACATAAAAACCATTTTTATCTTTTGCATAGATAGCAGATTTTACTTTTTTGAAAGCTGGACCTATTTTTTGATGGAGTTCATTTAAAAGAGCAGTTTGGAACGCATCACGTAAAAAATGATAGTTAAAATGTTTGAAGTGTCGCCAGGAAAGAGTATTACCAACACCACCTTCAGAAACAAGGCAGTGAATGTGAGGATTCCATTTTAAATCTCTGCCAAAGGTATGAAGGACGCAAATAAATCCAGGAGTAAATAATTCAGATTTATTTTCTTTATGGAACATACGAGAAATCACGCTGTTGACTGCCGAAAAAAGGCAGTTAAGAAGAGAACGGTCTTTAAGAAAAAAAGGCCGCAAAGAATCATCAATGGTAAAAACACAATGCCGATGTTGTACATCAATAATCTTAAAAGACATAGCAGTAGTTCTGTCAATGGAATACATGTTACCACAAGTTGGACAGAAGCGAGAATGACAACGAAAAGCAGTAAATTTGAAATTACCACAATTGGGACAAATATACATGGCGCCACCATAAGATGGATCGCCACAATGAATCATTTTTTCTACATTCTCAACAATAGCATCACGAGGATGTTGAAGATAAATCATTTCTTCATAATGTTCGATAAAAATTTTTTGTAAGATATTCATAAGACCATTATGAAGCAAAATGAAGCAAAAAGAAACCCCTATCCCTCATGATTGAGGGGCAGGGGAGTTGAAGTGTCGAAGACACTATTTTTATATCGCTGTAAAGGGCGGCATCAGTCATGCGTTCAATAGGAAAGAGTACATGGAACTTAGGCCTTGCCGGTTTGCCGTTTTTCTCACGGTTATTGAAACGGCTGTAATGAATGGCAAGGCTGACTCCCGGAAAGGCATCCAGCATATCGGAAGGCTTGATCCAGTCCTTGGGATCTTCCGAGTGGTCATTGTCGCAGTCTACGGGGAGACAGTCGGCGGAGATGAAGTTGTCTCCGTTACGATAGTGGTTTTTATATTCTGCACATATATAGTCATGACCGACAGCATTCTTCAGACTGTCGGCATCCATGACTACGGTTTTGTGAGGGTAGGAACAGTTACCGGGATTACCGATAAAATCTGCGCTGTAGAGAGTAAACATCAGTCATACACCTCCCCGGATTCATCTTCGAGCACCTTGGTGATGAACTTCAGTGCGCGGATCATAGTTTCAAGTTCGCAGTCGCCGCCAAGGGTAACCTCAAAGCCTTCACTGCCGAATCTATCCATGAAAGGCTTTATATCGATGTCTGTGCCGCCTTCATCCTTGATACGAAAATAGGTGCGGCCTCCATGACCGGTATCGCCACCCATGTATCCTGTGGTTCCGGCTTCAACTTCGAGAATATTGGCGCTGACCACATCACGGGTATAGGTTGTAATTTCGGTTCCGTCCTGCAGCTTTCTGCGATTTTCTCTTACTTCATACATAGCGTTAAACCTCCTGACATTCTTCTGTGAAATAGCGCAAGCGGTAATCTTTCCACTTGGCGCGTTTGATTTCTGATTCCATTCCTGCCGAGATACGGCTCCCGAATACCCAGACCTCAGCACACTTGCTCATGAGGGCATTTCCGAAGAAAAGACCGAGCTCACGTTCCGGCGGGTTGGTGTCATCAAGGAACTGCGGAAATAGCAGGTGCGGAGCGATGGGGATGTATCCCTTATCTACTGCGAAGCGACTGTAGCGTCTGGCAGCAGCCACATTTGCTTCTACGTCACCAGAATAGGGTGAGCAGATATAGACGATAGGCCTGAAAGCACGCAGGGACAGCTTTTCATTAGCTGCAATCTTTGAGAGTGCTTCACCAGCAGTCGGGTCAGGATAGCCTTCGCTGTTGTGATAATCGTTACTCAAACCAGAGTCCTCCTTTCCGGGCAGACTAAAGGCGTCCACCTCTAATTCCCACTGGAGATGAACGCCTGATTTGAGCGGATGATATTTAATCTTTTTTATAGAAGGGGCAAGTATAACCATCGGCGCGGAGCTTTAAGCCGCGAGCCCAAGGCGGAGTCCTGCCCATCTGTTCACAGAGAACATCAAGGGACATACACGGATCAGCTTCTATGACCAGCTCATCATGGATGTGCATGACAATTTCACAGTTCCGGAGCGTTTTCATGGCATAGCAGAGAATGTCGCGAGATGTGGCCTGCACGATGTTTTCCACAAATTTCGGGCCGTATGAGTCGAGGCGTTCCCACTTCTTTGTGGAGCCTACGCCTTCGTAGGTGATGCATTCGCCGCCGAACTTATTCGTTCCGATCTTAGGCTTTACGTATGCGAGGTTCCTGCCGGAAGGCAGTGTGATAAAAAGCATCCCGGAGCGGCAGGAGAAGGTAAGTCCGTAGCAGCTGGTCGTATGCTTGTGCTTCACAGCTTCCATGACTGCGCGGTCGACGTCCCACCAGAACTTTACGATATTCGGGTTTGTCTGCCTCCAAGCATCTACCAGAGGAGGAAGCTCATCTTCGGATAAGCCCATCTCAATAGCACCCATAGCCTTGAGAGCACCGATCGAACCACCATAGCCGAGTGCGAGCTCTGCAATCTTGCCTTTCTGGCGCAGGTGGCCGTTTATACCGTGCTTCTCAACCGGAACATGAAACATCTGACTCGCACTGGCGCAGTAGATGTCGCCGCCTTCGGCAAATACCTTCTGCCGCCAAGTCTCGCCTGCATACCATGCGATGACTCTGGCCTCGATGGCACTGAAATCAGAAACATAAAACTGCGTATCGGATTTAGGTATAAATGCAGTCCTTATCAGTTGGGAGAGTGTATCCGGAACATCTTCGTACAAGAGCTTAACGGCATCAAAGTCGCCGGATTTCACAAGAGCACGGGCATCGGCCAGATCCTCCAGATGGTTCTGCGGAAGGTTCTGCAACTGAATAAGCCTGCCTGCCCAACGACCGGTGCGGTTGGCTCCATAGAAAGCAAACATGCCGCGAGCCCTGCCGTCGTCGCAGACAGCACGTTCCATCGTCTGATATTTACGAACAGAGGATTTGGCAAGCTGCTGTCGAAGCTCCAGTACATTTTGAAGTTCCGGAGGAGCCGTTTTTATAAGCTCTGCAACGACTTTTTTGCCAAGGCTGTCAGTCTCAAGACCGTTATTAGAGAGCCATTGCTTCATTTGCTGTACGCTGTTCGGGTTTTCGAGGTCTGTCATTTTTTTTATAGCAGAGGTCAGTTCCGTCCGGGAGCGGGTATCCATCTCGATGGCTTCAGTGACAAGATCCATGTCAATGCGGACACCACGGTCGTTGATTTCCTGATCGATGTGGTATTCATACCACACCGCTTCCGGCACCGGGAACTTGGAGAGCCTGTCCTTGATGCCCATCTCGGTTTCGACGTCGCGGATGTTATAACGCTTGAAGGCATCCCATTTTTCAGGATCATGAAAAGGGCGGTTTCTGGTTCGACCGCCGTTTGCTTTGGTGGGAGCACATGGCACGGAGAAGTATTTGATGAGTTCCTTTCCTTCGGTGAGCTTTTGCTTTTCAAGGCCGAGAACAGAACCGACACCTTCCAATGACAGCGGAAGTCCCATAGTAGCTGCCCAGACCATAGAGCAGCGCCAGCTTTCAGAGTTTAAGAAGTGGGAGCATTCCTGCGAAAGATGGTGGCTGTCGTGGAAAGGGTCAAGACTTATACCTAAATCACGCAGGTATCTCGACAGGCATACGCGTTCAAAATTGGCGTTGAATGCCCACTTTATAATGGAATCATCTGTCAGGGCGTCTATAAGTTCCTGCGGTAAGTGTTCTCCTTGTGCAAGGTCGATTACTTTTACATCGCAGCCGTCGACAGAGTATCCGAACAGCAGTATCTCGAAGTCAGGAGCCTCCGCGTATTTATATACGCCGCATTTGCTTAGGTTGATACTGCTGTATGTTTCAATATCAATACTGAGTGTTTGCATAGATTTCACCTCAATTCAAACAGGCGACAGAGAAGAATCCCTGCCGCCTGCCGTACATTATTTGTCTAAGAACTTCATGCGTTTTTCGTGATATTCAAGGTCACGAGCGGCCTGATCCTTTTCTCGCTGCTCACGTTCCACGCGGCGCTTTTCCTCGTTTCGGTCATTGAAGAGTGTCTGTATGGCTACGGCTGCCCATGAGAGGATAAGCACGCAGAAGCAACCGACGAGAATGTTACAGAGAACTGTAGAGATCATTACTTCGTTCATTGTCGCACCTCCCTTAGTTCAGAAAATCTTCGTCGTCATCGGTAGCGAAGTCGGACTCAGCGCTTGCCTTGCCGCCGAGAGGCTCACCGTCACGGATCTTCTGCAGGTTGTTGAGCCCGCATGCGATTCCCTTATTACCGGAAGAGTTGAAAGCATAGAACGTGATGCTGGCTCTGCCGTATACTCCGGAGTAAACCTCGGAGCGTGTAAGGATAGGATTGAGATCCGCATCCACGATGCCGGGAGCAGAGGTTGCATTGGCATTAACAAAGTAGGCATTCTTATATGCCTCGTCGTCAGGACGCTCTGCATCGCCGTCACGGAGCGGAGTCTTTAAGACAGAGAGAGCAGGTACGGACTTGCCGTTGCCCTTGAGCTTTGCTTCGCCTTCTTTGTAAGCAGCCTCAATGGCAGCCTTGATCTTGGCGATGGTCTTGGTGTCGGACTTAGGAATGATGAGGCTTACACTGTATTTGGGAGTGCCGCCGTTGATGGACTTAGGCTCCCAGACATTTGCGTAGCTCCAGCGAGTGTCGACACCGGTGATAACCTTCATAGGATTTGATACTTTTACATTCTTGTTCATATTAGTTTTCCTCCATAAAATCATTTTTTGCTGTATTCATGGCCGGGCGCTTATCTGACTCCGGCACAAGTGTGGGTTTGCCCTGTGGCTTTTCGATGTAAGCCGACAGGAGTTCATCAAAGCGGGACTTGCCGAGAAGTTTCTGCATGGCGGTGATGCCCAGCAGCTTTTTCTCATACGGATCAAAGCCTGCTTTCTCGACTGCATCGATAACTGCAGTCTCATTGCTGTATTTACGGTTAGCTCTGCCTTCGACGAGTTTGAAGCCAGACCATTCTTTTCCGGAGAGAGCCTGCTGGAGAGCATATTCCTTGATGTCGTATGCCCAGCTGACAAGCTCATCAACCTTTCCGAGAATGACTTCAATCTCAGTGTCTGTAAGTAGCGGCGGTAGCTTGAAATCATGCTGCGCGAGCTTCAGATTTGCTTCGGCTCTGGCACGGCACTCGTTCTTGGCCTTACAGAAGCCGCACCATTCACCACACAGGAAGTTTCCATCTCCGGCAAATGCCAGCTCTGCGGTAGGCTTCAATACTTCATCCGCCCAGCGGTACAGGTCTTCCTTGCTTATTTCGTAGGTGCTGACGTTCTGACGTCTCGGTTGATAGATGGTCATGGAAACCGTGTCGATGTTGTAAATATCATCAAAAAGCTCCAAAGCACCGAGTGCATAGCACTGCATCTGCGGGTTTGCCTCAGCAGAGACCAGAACGCCTAAGCCGTGTTTGTAGTCAATTACCCGGAGTGTGCCGTCAGCGATGATGATGCAGTCGGCTGTACCGAAGCCTTGTTCTACCCAGCGGGAGAAGTCTACACGCTGTTCAATAAGGACTACCGGGTCGGCACAGGTTTTCTTTGCTGCCTCGACCTGCTCCAGCACATATTCGGAATAGCCGCTGGCGCAGTCTTCCATTTCCTCTGAGTACCATTTGAGGCTTTCGGTCGGATCTTCTGTGGAAAGTCCCAGTGCTGTCTTGAGCTTGTATTCGCCAAGAGCATGAGCATCGGTTCCTTCGGCAGCGTAGTCACTTCCTTTATCCTCATAGGTTTCACAGAGCCTTGCTGAAGGCGGGCAGTGAATCCACCTATCGGAGCTTGAGGCGGAGAGGATTGCATGCTGTTTACTTGCCATTTGCAATTACCTCCGCGTCTTTAAGTAAGGCTTCATAGTTCGCCGGATCAACTGCTGAGAGCTTTGCGGCACCGTATTTCTGAAGAAGCGCACGAACCTCTGCGGTATGACCGGAGCGTGAAAGATTTGCAAGAACAGGTCTTACATCTTCAAGCTTCAGTTCCTTCTTGGGTTCAGGCTTCACAGGCTCAGGTGCTTCAGATTCATCAGAGCCGGAGAATTGCTTGTAGAGCCAGTCGGCTGCGTCGTTAATAGCGGCAGCTGCATTTCTCAGGTCTTCTATGGTCTGTGCCATATCTGCCATCTTTGACATTTGTTTTTCCTCCTTCCTCGGATTTGCTTTGTGCGGCAAGAATAGAGAGGTTTCTTGCCAATCTTGCGGATACGTGACTGATGGAGTTCAGAAGCTTGATCTCCTCGTTTACGTTCCCGCCGGTGTCTGCGTAACTGCGATACATACTGTTCACCTCGCTTCCTGAAGGCGTTTCTCTCTGTCCTTCAAGTTCCACTGGAGATGAGCGAGCATTTTGAGCGGAAAAAAATAAAAAAGTTCCGACCACCATTCCAAAGCAGGACAGTGGCCGGAAAGACGGCTTGTATTATATAGGTAGTATTAGTAACCGCGAACCTTGCGAAGTTCAGTACGATACTTCTTCATTTGATCAGCAAAGGTACGCTGTGGTCTGCCGAGTGCTTCGGCGATTTTACGGTCGGAGATGCCTTCCGGGTGATCCTTCCAAAGCTGAATGATGGTATCAGCCTCCGGATCAAGTTGACGCAGCTTGTCGATAAGCTGAGCAAGAAGCTGACAGTCAGCAACAACATCTTCTATAGAAGGACTGTCGTCCGGAATGTAATCGCCGAGAGTGCCTTCGCCGTCAGGCAGGGGCTGATCCAAAGATGTGGTGTCACCTGCTGCGTGATACTCACAGCCGATGCAGTCGCCGTCACACTTCCAGATGAAGCGGTAAGGACACATGCATCTGCCATGATTCTGTTCCTTATCACGGATACGCGAAGCTTCTCTATAGAAAGAGTCGTGCTGTGCTTTTGTGACCGGAACCTTTTCACCGGTGCTGCGGACGTAGATGAAATAAGTCTTCTGATTGTCTTTGTTTTGCATAAGAAAGCCCTCCTTCGGCTTTTGCCGAAATGGAGAGCTCCAGACATGCAAAACCAGACCACAGGTGTGAGAGCATACCGAAGGATTACTCCATTTCGGCTGCACCTCACTTCCGGTGATCGGTACAGTATTTGATTGTCAATTGAGTCACGTGGAACCGGAAACACCCTGCGCAGATGGCTCCCACGTGCTAATTAGAAGTATGCCATCTTTGGGGTCGAAAACCCCGGACACGAATATGTCCTTTATTTCCGATAAATGCCTTGTTTTCAAGGGCATTTTGGGCTTTTAGAGAAGGAATAAAAAGGAAAAGAGCACCGGACACAGTCATGTCTGGTGCTCGAAAATCACAACGCAAAAATATAACGAAATGATAACAAATAACAGAAAACTCTTGAAAAATTCACACTTGGGGTGTATACTAAAATAGTTAAACTGTATGCAGATTCAAACCACGAGGTGAAACCATGGAAGAACTAATGAACGATAAATGGATAAGTATAGATGAAGCTGCAGAGTACTTGGGTATAAAGACGGTTACGCTCCGCAGTTGGATCAGAAACGGTAAAGAAGGTTTGCCTGCTCAAAAAATAGGTAAACAGTGGAAGTTTAAGATCTCAGAACTCGATGAATGGGTCAAAAGTGGTAAGAGTGCAAACGACTGAATATAAGTGAAAACCTAAGAAAATCAATAGACAAGGAGCAGGCAAATATGGCTGTCAAGAAAACACAATTATATGCATCGCTGTGGGCGAGCTGTGACAAACTTCGCGGAGGCATGGATTCCTCTGAATACAAGGACTATATCCTGACGCTTCTGTTCATGAAGTATGTCACTGATAAATTTAAGAATAAAGGAGCCTATGAGGATATCAAAGTCTTCGACAAGGCACACGATAAAGACCCTGATCCAGAGAAGAGAACAGGTTGCTCCTTTGACGACTTTATAGCTCTGAAGGGAAAGAAGAACATTGGCGAAGGTATGGACAAGATCATTGCCCGACTCGCCGATGAGAACACTGACCTGAAGGGTGTCATTGATATTGCCCATTTTAACGATGAGAAGAAGCTTGGCAGCGGTAAGGAAATGGTCGACAAGCTGACCGACCTGATTTCTATATTCCAGCGTCCGGAGCTCGATTTCTCTCGTAATAAGGCTGAAGGCGATGACATCATCGGAGATGCGTATGAATATTTGATGAGGAAGTTTGCTACAGAGAGCGGAAAGAGCAAGGGACAATTCTATACGCCTGCAGAAGTCTCCAGAATCCTCGCAAACGTTGTAGGCATCAGCCGATGCACTGATTCCAGTGCCACTGTATGTGATCCGGCATGCGGCAGTGGCAGTCTGTTAATCCGAGCTATTGATGCGGCTCCTATTCCAATCATGGGATACGGTCAGGAAAAAGAAAGCACAACTGCTGGTCTTGCAAAGATGAATGCCGTACTGCATCGTAAAGCAGAAATTACAATTAAGAGCGGCAACACATTCTCGAATCCGCAGTATCTCGACAAGTCCGATAATTCCATTCTTGAACGTTTTGACTATATCGTAGCCAATCCACCGTTTTCAATGAAAAACTGGAGAGATGGGCTTAAAGAGTATGGCCGTTTTGAAGGCTATGGTGATACGCCTCCGGAAAAGAATGGCGACTATGCTTGGCTGATGCATATTCTGAAGACACTAAAATCAAACGGAAAGGCTGCGGTTATTCTGCCTCATGGTGTTCTTTTTCGTGGGAATGCCGAGGCTACCATCAGAGAAGCAATCATCAAGAAGCACTGGATCAAGGGCATCATCAGCCTTCCAGCAAACCTGTTCTATGGTACCGGTATTGCCGCCTGCGTTCTTGTTATCGATAAAGAGGGCGCGGCAAACAGACAGGGTATCTTTATGATCGATGCAAGTCGCGGCTATGTTAAAGACGGAAATAAGAACCGTCTGCGTGAGCGTGATATTTATAGGATCATCACCACATTCAACGAGCAGATTACAACAGATCCGAAGTATGCCCGTTTTGTGCCAAACGATGAAATAGAGAAAAAGAACGAATACAACCTGAACATCACCAGATATATCGATTCAACCGATCCGGAGGATATTCAGGATATCTATGCGCACATTCACGGCGGAATTCCGGCAGTGGATATTAACAGTCTGTCCAAATACTGGGATGTATTCCCTTCCCTGAAAACCGAGCTCCTGACGGCAATCAGCGAGAAGTATTACAGCCTGAATGTTGAACACGAGAACATCCGACAGACTATTTACAAGAATGCGGAATTCTCAGAATACGGCGAGAAGCTTGACGATGCCTTTGCAGAATGGAAGACCAAGGAGTATCCTGCGCTTTCAACTCTCGATGAAGATGTCTCTGCAAAAGAACTGATTGTAAGCCTTGCTGAAGACATTTTGGCAGAGTTTGAGCATCTGACATTGATAGATAAATATGATGTCTATCAGGTGCTGTTGGCATATTGGAACGAGGTCATGAACGATGACGTGTCATTGATCATCAGTGAACCGGACGGCTATGCAAATGCTCGCGCAACAGACAACATCGAGGAGGAAATTACATCCGGAAAGAAAAAGGGAGAAATGAAGATCACCGGCTGGGAAGGCCGACTGATTCCGAAAAACATAGTAATCGATGCTTTTTTCCGTGAAGAAAAGAACGCCATCGAAGAAGCTGAGAACGTTGCAACAGAGACCGAATCACAGCTTTTAGATTTAATCGAAAGTGCGGACGAAGAATCCGCTCTGGCCGATGTGGCAGAAAACGGTAAGGTTAAAGTAAAAGACATAGAAGCAAAAATTGCTGAACTTACGCAGCACGTCGAAACCGAAGAAACCATTGAACTTGAAGTTATTCTCATGGATCTTCATTTGGTTAATACAAAGAAGCGTCTGGAAGCTTATCTTGTTGGCCATCCGCTTTGTAAGAGTGCGGTTAATGAAAATGGGAAAATCACAAAGAGTTCAATCGAATATCGTTTATCTGTCATAAGGACTGAAGAAAGTGTGCCTGAAGACTTACAAGATGATGTAAATCAGTTAAAGATGGCGCTGGAACTTAGCAATAAGATTTCAGAATACAATAAAATCGTCAAAGAACTCTATCAGGCACTGGATGAAAAATGCCGTGCAAGATATGAAACACTGACTGACGAAGAGATTATTGACTTGCTCGTAAACAGAAAATGGTTCGACAGCATCTTCTCCGGCATCAGTGATTTGTATGCGGCTATTTCTCACCGCCTGACGAACAGAATTGTTGAGCTGGCAGAGAGATATGAAAGTACACTCCCAGAGCTTTCAACTGATACAGCGGAGTATGAGACGAAGGTAAAGTCTCATCTGGAAAGGATGGGATTTGAATGGTAAACGGAAACTGGAGTTATTGCAGATTAGATGAATATTTAAATCTTCTTACGGATTACGATGCGAACGGTAGTTTTGCTGACATGGCCGCAAATGTACATACCGAATGGGGACATGGATATGCTTGGTATGTGAGAGCGACTGATTTGGAACAAAAGTTGCCGTTATCTGAAGTTCGCTATGCCGATAAATCTTCTTATGATTTTCTTAAGAAATCATCATTATTTGGCGGAGAACTTCTTATGGCAAAAAGAGGAGAAATTGGGAAGGTATACTTTTTTGAAATGAAAACAAAGTATGCCACATTGGCTCCAAATTTATATTTGTTAAAGCTGAATGATAAGGCAGATGGCAGGTTTTTGTATTATTACTTTCTTTCGAAGGAAGGACAGAAAAGAATAAAGGCAATAAATGCAAGCACTTCGTTAGGGGCAATTTATAAGGATGATGTAAAGGGGCTTTTAGTTCCATCCATACGGAAAAAAGAACAAGAGAATATTGCTGCATCATTGTCCGACGTTGATACTCTCATAACTGACCTGCAAAAGCTTATCCGTAAGAAGAAGGATATCCGTCAGGGTACGATGCAAATGCTGGTGACAGGCAAGAAGAGACTGGATGGCTATTCTGGTGATTGGGTAAAAATCAACCTTGCCAAGAATTCAAAATTGAAAGCTCGAATCGGTTGGCAGGGGCTTACTACGGCTGAATACTTAGATGAAGGTTATTCATTTTTGATCACAGGCACGGATTTTGACGGCGGACGGATTAATTGGAATGGATGCCATTTTGTGAATTACGACAGATATGCCCAAGATCCCAACATTCAGGTTTCGAATGGCGATCTCCTTTTAACAAAAGATGGGACTATAGGAAAAGTCGCGTATGTAACGGATTTGAAGAGACCGGCAACATTAAATAGTGGCGTTTTCCTTGTAAAACCTATTACAGATGCCTATGTGGCGCATTTTATGTTTTATGTGCTTGAGTCATCTGTGTTCAAGGATTTTCTGCAACAGCTGTCTGCAGGATCAACAATAAATCATCTCTATCAGAAGGATTTGGTGAAGTTTGACCTCTATGTTCCTCCGACAAAGGAAGAACAAGAAGCTATAGCGACGATCTTATTTGATATGGATTCAGATATTCACAAGTTAGAGGAGAAACTCTATAAGTATCAAGAAATAAAACAAGGCATGATGGAAGAGCTCCTGACCGGCAAGGTCAGATTATCGTAAGGAGGTGCCTGTCGAATGAGTATTGGCGATGCCGAAATTAAAACACAGGAAAGAGTGATCAACTTTTTTAAAGATCCGGAGATACTGGGCTACCAGTATCTTGGTAATCTTTCCGATTTTCAGAACAAAAATATCAAAGAAGACCGGCTGCGTCAGTATCTTCGTTTGAAGGGCTATTCTGATAAGCTGGTTGATGCTGCCGTTATGCAGCTTCAGCAGGAATCGGGTAATCTTTCTCGCGGAGTATATGATGCCAATAAGACTGTTTATTCTCGTTTGAAATATGGTATTCCGGTCAGCGAAAGCCCGGAGAAACCGCCCGTTACGGTAGAACTTATTGATGAGAAGAATCCTCTGAACAATGATTTTGCGATTGCTGAGGAAGTTACTGTTGTCGAGCAGCAGGAAAAGAGACCGGATCTTGTTATTTACTTGAATGGTATCGCTGTTGCTGTTATCGAGCTGAAACGAAGCAGCATCTCCGTTTCAGAAGGTATCCGTCAGAATCTCACAAACCAGAAAGACTCGTTCATTCAGGGTTTCTTTACCACCATGCAATTCTGCATGGCCGGAAACGAATCAGAAGGGCTGCGTTACGGTACACTCCTGACTGGCGAGAAGTTCTACATGGAGTGGAAGGACGATGGCTTTAAAGAACACGAGGATGAACGTGATCCTGTGGATGTTCGTATCAGCAAGACGTGTGCTGGCATTGAAAACAAGCTCCTGCAGCAGATATACGCAATGTTCGATAAGGAGCGTTTCATCGACCTTATCATGAATTTCGTTGTCTTTGATAAGGGTATTAAGAAGGTATGCCGCTACAATCAGTACTTCGGCATCAAGCGTACTCAACAGAGACTGAACAATCTGAGAACAGAGCTCCATAATCCTGACAGAGATCAGGACAAGCCAATGGGTGGTATCCTGTGGCATACACAGGGCTCAGGAAAGACCTTAACGATGGTCTGGCTCGCTAAATGGATTTTAACGCATTGGGAAGAACTGAATGCTCGTGTCCTGATTGTTACTGACCGTGATGAGCTTGATGAGCAGATTGAAAAGATATTCACGGGAGTGGACGAGAATATTGTTCGTACCAAGAGCGGTAAGGACTTGCTGAACCGTCTGAACGTGTTTGATGATTCTCTTATTTGCTCTCTGGTTCATAAATTTGGCCGCCGTGGCGGTGAAGCAACCGAGAATGACTATGACAAGTACATCGAAGAGTTGAAGGCGTCCCTTCCTGCTGATTTTGAGGCAAAAGGAAATCTTGTGGTATTCGTAGATGAATGTCATAGGACGCAGTCCGGTAAGCTGCATACAGCTATGAAGACCATCATGCCGAATGCTGTATTTATCGGTTTCACCGGCACTCCTCTTTTGAAAAAAGATAAAAAAATAAGTATTGAAGTATTCGGAACCTACATTCATGCCTATAAATACAACGAAGGCGTAGCCGATGGTGTTGTTCTGGATCTGCGTTATGAATATCGTGATATTCCACAGGATTTGTCATCACAGGATCGTGTTGACCAGTGGTTTGATGTAAAGACCAGAGGTCTCTCTCCACGTGCCAAAGCAAAGCTCAAAGAGAAGTGGGGCACGATGCAGAAAGTTTACAGTTCCCGCTCCCGTCTTGAAAAAGTGGCATGGGACATCATTCAGGACTTCAATATGAAGCCTCGTCTGATGGATGGCAACGGAAACGCTATTCTTGTAGCTGATTCCATTCCGACCGCCTGCAAGTATTATGAAATTTTCCAGCAGATGGGCTTTAAGAAGTGCGCCATCATATCGTCCTATACTCCGAATAAGGGTGAACTGCGCACAGACACCGTCAGTGATGAAGACGACACAGAGACTTTCTTGAAGTATGATACCTATCTTAGAATGCTGGGACTCGATCCTGCAAATCTTCCGAAGAACTTCGGATCTATTCAGGCGAAGGTAGAGGAGTTTGAAAAAGAGGCAAAACGTAAATTCGTTGAAGAGCCTGCTAACATGAAGCTCCTTATCGTTGTGGACAAGCTTCTTACAGGATTTGATGCGCCGCCTTGCACTTATTTGTATATCGACAAAAATATGCAGGATCATGGTTTGTTTCAGGCTATCTGCCGTGTAAACCGTCTTGATGATGATTCTAAAGAATTTGGCTATATCGTTGACTACAAGCAGCTGTTCGGAAAGCTTCAGACAGCAATGAAGGATTACACATCTGGCGCGTTTGAAGGTTATGATCCGGAAGATATTAAGGGGTTGGTAAAAGACCGCCATGATGAAGCTATCGCATATTTTGATGCAGTCTATGATGCGGTAGAGGAGCTTTGCGAAGGCGTTGAGGAACCTCGCGAAGACCTCCAGTACATTCATTATTTCTGCGGCGTTTCCGGTCAGTCAGAAGAAAGCGATGAGATCTACGCTCGTTTGAGAGAAAAGCTGTACAGGCTTGTCAGCAGCCTCGTCAGAGCATTTGCCGAAGCAAAGCCGTATCTGGTTGACGATATTTCATCCGGCAAACTGAATGAGTACGACAAGAAGGTCACCTTCTACATAGAACTGAAAAAGACTATCGGTACGGCCAGTGGAGACTTCCTTGATTTGAAGGCATATGAACCTGATATGAGGAAGATGATCGATAATTATATCACCGCATCGGATGCTGAGAAAATTGGCGATTTTGATGACCTAACGCTGCTTGATTTTGTCGCAAAGCAGGGTGAGACGTTGACCGGTGAAGGCGATGAAGGACACAAAGAAGGCGCTGCGGAAGCAATTGAAAATAACATCCGCAGGAAGGTCATCGAAAAAGTAACCGTCAATCCGCGCTATTATGCCAAGATGTCAGAAATCCTTGATAAGCTCATCGAAGAACGTAAGCAGGGAGTTCTTGACTATGCGCAGATGCTTGAAGAATATATAAAGCTGGCTAAGGACGTCGATTGCCCGGAAGACAACGACAAATACCCGGAGAGCATTCGGAAAAGCAAGGCGCTCATGGCTATCTATGATAACAGTGGTGAGGATGAGAAGCTTGCACTCAAAATTTATAAAGCAGTCAAAAAACAGGCCTTGTCCGGATTTAGAGACAATCAGGTGGTTGTCAGAAGAATAAAAAAAGCCCTCTTTGAAATTTTAGGTGACGATTCCGAAGTGGAGCGCATCTATAAAATCATTGAGAAGCAGGAGGAATTTTAATGCGCATTGTCATTTCCGGTATTCCGATAGATGTGCAAAAAAAGAATATTAAGAACATGCATCTTCAGGTGAAACCGCCAGATGGACATGTGGTAATCTCTGCGCCTTTATCGGTAGATGACAAAGCGATAGAAGCGTACGCAAGGACACAGCTCGGTTTTATCAAGAAGTCAATCGGCAAATTTCAGGATCAGCCGCGTGCTTCAAAAAGGCAGTATGTTTCCGGGGAAACAATATATATCTGGGGAAAGCAGTACTTTCTTGTCTTTAAGCCGGATAACCAGAAGAACAGCTTCGAGATACAGAATCAGAATATCATTCTTTCTATGAGCGCCAAGAGCACCGTAAAGCAAAGGGACGCTTATGTAAAAGAGGAATACCGGAAGATCCTGAAAGAAGAAATCGAAAAGCGCCTGCCAAAATGGGAAGCCCAGACCGGACTGAAATGTGACTCTTGGCAAACAAAATACATGGTTACGAAATGGGGAGCTTGCAGCACCGACAAGAAGAAGCTGTGGTTCAATCTGCAGCTCGCCCAGAAGCCCTATAGATGCCTTGACTACATTATTCTTCATGAGCTTACGCACCTGATTACAAGAAAACACGATGCTACCTTCATTGCGCATATGGACAGATATATGCCGAATTGGAGAGAAGTTCGTAAGGAACTCAATGACAGCAGACTTGACTACTATGAAGCACAGGACGAGAGCCCACTTCAGAAGCTGATCGACCAGTCTCGTTACGACGACATACGGGATGCAGCCATTGCTTACATAAATGAAGAACTTTCCGGTGAGCAGAAGAAAACGTCTGTTGTTGATGTTGAAATTGAAAATGTTATACGAATAGAGCAGCCGGAGGAAGGTGTAATAGCGTTTGACGTCATTGCATCATGTGACGTGGAAATGCCTTCCAGCTCTCGTAAGGGATATTTTACTGAGAAGTGGCTTAAGATTCATTGTCAGGTCACACTTGGCATTGATATGAGCGGGTTTAGAATCATGTCAATCGGTGACTGCGAACCACAGGAAGAATCGGATAATGACCGTCTTTCCGGAGAATTAGTACCGATCATTGCTCGTGACCAGTTTGAGGATGAGGCGGAAAAATTCCTGATTCGATATTGTCCGGAAGCATTGGAAAAAGCAAAAAGAGTTCCTATCGAAACAATAGCCAGCGACATGAAATTGCAGATTATTGAGGATGTGCCGCTGTCAGATGAACTCGCTTATTTCGGAACAATCATTTTCGACAATGGAAATGTGCTTGATAAGCAACGGAAAATTACAATACGAAACGCAAAACGAGGAACCATATACCTTGACCCGCGCGTATCGTATGAACGCTCAGTAGGTACAAAAAGGACAACTATTGCTCATGAATGCTTTCATTGGCATAGGCATCAGCCTTACCACGTGCTGATGAAAATGATCGGAGCAAACGATAACCTCGGAAGAGCGATTCAATGCCAGATATTAGCTAATACTACAGATTCAGATAAATGGAAAGCTGTAGATTGGATGGAGTGGCAGGCAAAAGGCGTCGCTCCAAGAATCCTGATGCCTGCAAAAACGACTCGTATGAAAACCGATGAGCTCCTTGCTGAATACGGCGGGGCTATGGAGGCTGGCATCAGTGATTACGAGAACATAATCGACGAGCTTGCGGCATTGTTTGACGTCTCCCGTCAGGCAGCAAAAGTTCGCCTGATTGATTTAGGATACACTAAGGCCGAAGGTGCGTATCCATTTGTGGATGGCCACTATGTTCGCGGGTATTCGTTTGAGCCGGAATCCTTGGAGAAAAATCAAACCTTTACGATTCCTTATGCGGATTTGTTCAAGGCATATTGCTTTGACCGGGAATTCAAGAAGCTGATTGATACCGGAAATTTTATATTTGCTGATCGTCATCTGGTCTTAAATGATGAACGGTACATCGTGCGAGATCAGGACGGAAATGCGGCTCTTTCGGAATATGCGCTTTCTCACATGGATGAGTGCTGTGTTGTATTCACAAAAGGCTACAGCTATCAGTCAAAGTATCAGGGCGCACGGTATTACACGCAGTTCATGCGTAATGCTGCTCCGATTGATAATCAGGTTGAGTATTCATTTGAGATGAATGCTCATAACAAAGCATTACTTGACCAGATAACAAATGCCAAGCGTAGATCAGAAGCACTGCGCAGGTACCCCGGTTCGTTTGCTGAAACGCTGGTAGAACTGCAGAAAGAGCGAAAACTCTCTAATAAACAGTTGGCGGATCGTTCGCTTGTCGGGGAAAAGACCATCCAGCGATTAAGAAATAACGAGGAATACCCCACAACGGTACAAACCGTACTGGCTTTATGCGTCGGGCTGAAGTTACCGCTGCCTGAAGCTGAGATGTTACTCGGAAAAACAGACTTCAAATTGAATTCCATGAAAGGCGAAGGATACGTGTATCAATGCGTATTATCAGCATGTGCAGAGAACTCAATTTATGAAATAAATGAAATGCTTGAAGCAAACGGTGTCCCGCCACTTGGCAGTGATCCGTCTTTGCAATAAAGCTGATGGAGGGAAAACACTATGGCAAATGAGCTGCAGCCGTTATCGCTGCTATTCCAAAATAGATTATTTCGAATACCGGACTACCAGCGTGGCTATGCATGGCTGCAACAGCAACTGGTGGATTTTTGGGATGACCTTGTAAATTTGCAGCCAGACCGCTACCACTATACAGGTCTTCTTTCTCTGAAACCACTGAAGAGCAAAGAAACCGTAAGCTGGGGTGAAGACCTCTGGCTTGTGGAGAACGGTTATAAGCCTTGCCATATTGTTGACGGTCAGCAGAGAATTACGACATTCGTGATCCTCTTGAATGAGATCGTAAACTTCGTCCGTGGTTTGGATGAAAATAAGGATAAGTCCGATAAGGAAATCACGCTGGGCTATGAGACGGTTGAGGAGATTGTCTCAAAATATATCTGTCGGAAGAGACCACCAAATGGCGTGGTGACTACATACCTCTTCGGATATGAAGTCGACAATCCAAGCGCAGAATACATGAAATATAAGGTCTTTGAGGAGCCGTACTCCGGTGCGGTGAACGAGACCTACTATACCAAGAACCTGAAATTCGCCAAGAACTTCTTTGCTGAGAATATCAGGAAGCTGTATGAGGAATCCGGAGCAGACGGACTTGAAGCCATAAACACCTTGTATAAGAAGCTCACCCAGCGCCTGATGTTTAATCTTCATGAGATAGATGATGACTACGACGTGTTCGTGGCCTTTGAGACCATGAACAACAGAGGCAAGAAGCTGACAAACCTTGAACTCTTGAAGAACAGACTGATCTATCTGACCACGCTCTATGAGGATGAGGTATTTGATGAGAAGGATAAGTCTGCTCTCCGGAAGAAAATAAACGATGCTTGGAAAGAGGTATATTACCAGCTCGGAAGAAATAAGAGTGTTCCGCTTTCAGATGATGATTTCCTGCGTGCGCACTGGATTATCTATTTCAGATATTCCCGTAAGCGCGGCGATGATTATATCAAGTTCCTTTTGAGTAAGTTCTCATCAAAGGGGATCTTTGAAAAGACTCCAGTTCTTGTGGAGGCTGAGACAGAAGCCGCTATCAGTGACGATGTTGCAGAATCCGACGATGTTGAGGGTGTGGATACAGAAGAACCTGAAACCATAGAGGTATCTAAGCTCCAGCCGAAGGAGATCGAGGAGTACGTCAACAGCCTGAAAGATATGGCAAAGTACTGGTACGATACCTACTTTCCGTTTGAAAGCACAAATCTTACCGCAGAGGAGCAGAAGCGTGTTGATAGGCTCAATCGTATCGGTATCGGGCATTTCAGACCGCTGGTTACTACGGTTATCAGCAGAAGAGATATTTCTGCAAGCAGCAGAGTGAAAATCTTTGAGGCTATTGAGCGTTTTATCTTCGTTGCATTCCGCTTGGGTAATTTCAATGCATCTTATGGCAGCAGTGATTATTATCGAGCCGCCCGTCAGGTGTATGTGAAAGAGATAGATGTTGACGAACTCAGCAAGGAAATCTATGACAGAACGACGAATGATATAGAATTTGCATCTCAGAACTTTGTGACCAGAATAGAAAAGTACTTCTCGACCGGAAACGGCTATTATGACTGGAACAGCCTGAGATACTTCTTCTATGAGTATGAGGCCAAGCTGGCTGAGAAGAACAACATTGACCCAGCTTCTGTACATGGTCGATGTTTACGAAATCAGAGAAGGTTAAGGTGTCTATCGAGCACATCCTTCCGCAGACACCTACAAAGTTTTACTGGCGTAATATGTTCCGTCAGTTTAAGGACAATGAAATCAAGATGCTTTCAGGAGCCCTTGGAAATCTCCTGCCGTTATCGCAGAGTGTGAACTCGGCTCTACAGAACGACAGCTTTGAGGATAAGAAGCACTCCAAGACTACTGGCCGACGCGGCTATGAAAACGGCTCCCATTCTGAGATTGAGGTGTCTAAGCTCGACGACTGGGATGCATTTGAGATATACAGCCGTACCGAGAAGCTTCTTGTCTTTATGCAGGAACGTTGGAACATTCAATTTGATGACGAGAAGTTAGAAAAGCTGATCGGTATTTCCTTCGTGAAGGATGGCCGTGAAATTCCGGAGGAGTTGGAAGAATCAACTGCAGCAAAACCGGAAACAGAAGACAGCTCCGATGGAGACGGGGATGACCAGAAGCTTCAATTCTGGACAGCCTTCGTTAATTATGCGACTGAGCATGGCAGAGCAAATGATATAGCAAAGCAGAAAGCGTCCGGTCATACTTACTATGATGTTCATATCGGTGCTAACGGGTATCATCTGTTTTTCTCGATTCCTTATGGAAAGCGAATCAAGATGGGAATCTACACCTACAATGTGGATACCTATAATCGTTTGAAGGAACTTAAGGATCAGATTGAAGCGGAATTTGGAGAGAGCCTGAATTGGGAATATTCAAAGCCGACAGGGACAACCAGATCTATCGTCATTGAAGAAAAAGCTGACGATTTCAATCAGGCAGAGCAGCCGAAGATCTTTGACTGGATCATTGATCATTTTGACAGGATCACTACGGCGCTTTCTATGGCAGGAGAAAGACTGAGCCTTAGCGGAGAGAATTCTGAAACAAGATTCGAAATAAGAAAACGCTACTGGACTTATGCGTTAGTGCAAATACATGAAGCGCATGGTAATCCCGGTTCCTTCAGCAATGTCAATCCGAGCACAGATAACTGGATCAATGGCTTCTTCGGCATAGGTGGCTTTTATCTTTGCTGCGTTGCGAATTTTGATTCAGCGCGTTCTGAAGTGGTATTTGGCAGAGCTGACAAAGATGAGAACAAGGCAGCCTTTGATGCGTTATATCAGCACAAGACAGAGATTGAATCAAAACTTGGTACAGAGCTCCAGTGGAACCGAGGAGACGATATAAAGTCTTCAAAGGTGTTTATCCAACTGGATGGTGTGAGTATCGAGAATGAAGACGACTGGCCTCGGATGGCGAAGTTCCATGCGGAATGGTCAAAGAAATTCTACGATGTGATCGTGCCTTATATAAATTTGTAAGTTGGAGGTAGTGAAGATGTCATCACTCGGAAAAAGTATACATCTATATTTGATGGACGGCTCTGCTTCCGGGAGATGGCAGGCTACGCTTTCTAACTGGAATGGAGTCGCCTACAAGATCCCACGAGGTGATCTGAAAGATTGCAGCGACCTTCCGGAGCTGAACACGCCGGGAGTGTACTTCCTTTTCGGTAAAGACGATGAGACCGGAAAGCTGTTCATCTATGTGGGAGAAGCCGATGACGCTCAAAAGCGTTTGCTGCAGCCACATACATTTGAAAAAGACGGCAGTTATTGGACAGAAGCAGTAATCTTCGTTACTCCCGATGGAACGCTTGAGAAAGGCCGTGTGAAGTATCTGGAGAACAGGTTCTTCACAATAGCAACGGAAGCCAAGCGATACATTGTAAAGAACGGAAATACACCGCCGCAGTCTCCAATGCCAAAGCAGATAAGAGATCTGCTGGAAGAATTCATCATCAACGCGCAGCTTATATTACCAGCGTTGGGCTATATGGCATTTGAGCCGCTGCCTTCATCGGGCAAAGATGATGCTGATGCCGATAATGAGC
Organism: [Clostridium] scindens ATCC 35704; assembly: GCF_004295125.1. Lineage (NCBI taxonomy): Bacteria > Bacillati > Bacillota > Clostridia > Lachnospirales > Lachnospiraceae > Lachnoclostridium > [Clostridium] scindens. The sequence goes on from NZ_CP036170.1 coordinate 2,492,052, forward strand.
TCCTTTACTTTAGCAGGAATAAGGGCAAGGGTGGCAGTGCAATCGGCAGAATTACATCAGATGGATTCTGGGTACTCAAAGGCAGTTACATATATCCGCAGGTGGCAGATTACACGGCTTCCGGCATTAAAAAGGCCAGAGAAAACTACGCTGCCAGCATCGATAAAAACGGAATCCTTCAGGAAGATATATGCTTCGGTAGCCCGTCCTATGCGTCCACGTTCGTTTGCGGCAAGAACTCAAACGGTCTTGTCGAATGGAAGGATAAGTTCGGTGTCTCTCTGAAGAATCTTGATTCTGGTGAGGATGAAGCACCTGCTTCTGATAAGAAAAAAGCTGCAGTGAAACCTCAGCCAGCACCCGCTGTAAGCGCTAATGCCGAGATACTTCATCTTGCGGGTAAAAAGGTAGCGGCAACAGGACAGATAAGTGGCGACGGTTTTATCGTTATGAAGGGCTCCGGATTTAGTTCGAGTGAGACAAAATCATGCCAGACATGGATAAAGAGCCTCCGTGCTCAGCTCGTGGCTGATGGGAAAGTAAAAGACTGTGTGTTCACAGAGAATGTTTATTTCAAGAGTACTTCGGCAGCAGCGGCCTGCGTGACTGGCGGTTCTGCGAACGGAAACATTATGTGGCTCTATTCTGATGGGCAGAGCATAAAGGATAAAGCCAGAAAATAAGTATGTGACGGAGAAATGCTATATGGAGAAAGAAATCATAAGAATAACCATCAAGGGTAGTTCAGGCTACTGCTCATATGAGTATGTTTATGAGGACAGGCTGTCCCTTACTTCCGATAGCATTTCCTATGAATTTGTACCAGCACTGAATTCCCATATTCGTAAACCACGGAAGTGGTCATATAAGTCGAATAATCCGGAGTTCAAGAAATCCTTCAAGGCCATTGCAGAAGGCGTGAAAGAGGCTCTGGTAAACGAAACGATTGCCTTTTGCACCGACGTCGGCGGAATCGAATTTATTGTATCCTATGACGACAGATCGAGAGACAGACGTCAGTTCTGGTGTACAGCAGAAGATTTCAAAGAGCTGTTTGCGTTGATTAAGAGACTGGTGCCTGCAATCGAAGAGGTGCCGGAAACGCTGAAAACCAATGAAGATTATGAGGATAGTGATCTTTGATTCGCAAAATTACAAGTCCTATAATGAAATACAAATTGACAACGAAAGGTCGTGATTAAATGAGCAGAATCTTATGCCCGGAATGTGGCACAAAAATATCTGATAAGGCTACTAAGTGCCCGTATTGTGGTTTTCAGAGCGCTGATCCAAAGCGGCCTATTAGCGAACAGGATAAATACGAGGTGGTACCAATCTTTGAATACGACATCGAAGAGTGGAAGCCTAACCGCGGAGAATTAAGTGTTATTTCTTATGAAGATAACAAAAGCCTTATTCAGTATTTTGGCAAATGGGAAAACATACAGGCAAAACTTCCGGCTATTGCTGAAGTGATAGGAGCAATGGCTGGTAAGGATCATATTATGATCGCAAAGATGGATTCTTATGTTAAGGATCTGATTGATAAAGGAATCTACCGGTTTACGATAGATAAACAAGGAGAAATTCTTCCTACAATTCGTGACGCAGATGGCTTCGTGAAGCAGGTACGCCTTGAGGATATGGCGCTAACGCCTAATCTCACGCAGTCCTTAAACAATCTGTCAACACATGCGGTTATGGCACAGATCCTTGACGAAATAGAATATGTTGGTGATGCCATCAGAGAAATACACGTTGAGCTTCAGAATGACCGACTTGCGATGGCCGAAGGCGCAAGTGGTGTGGTATAAAAAAGTTGACAGCTTATTCTCAAGGATTTCATAATAAAACCAAGAGAATAAGGAGGTATTTAAAGTGGCACGTAAATATGACCATGAATACAAAGTACAGGCAGTAAAACTTGCCAAAGAAATCGGTGGCGCTAAGGCAGGTAAAGAACTAGGAATCCCTGAAGGAACCATGCATACATGGCTGAAAGCCGTAAGAGCTGGTAAGTTGGATATTGGGGAAGGTTCTCATACCCCTGCCAGCGCAATGAGCCTGTCAGAAGAGATTACCATGCTGCGTAAGCGGGTTAAGGAGCAGGATAAAGAAATCCGCCGCCTGAAGGAAGAAAACGAATTTTTGGAGGAAGCCAGTGCTTTTTTCGCCGCCAGCCGTCGGAAGTCAGCAAAAACCAGAGAATGATCTTTCTGGCTTTGAAAACAGAGGACGGCAGGATGACCGGGAAAATTTCATTTTACTGCCGGATGCTTGGTGTCAGTCGGCAAGGCTTCTATAAATATCTTGCAAACAAAGACCGTCCCTGGAAGTACCAGGATCTGGCGGATGCCATGAAAGAGATTGCCAGCGAGGATGAATGTAACGATACTTACGGACGGCTCCGAATGTATCAGGCGCCGTGCCTGAAGCAGCCGGAGGGAGTATCAATTCCCAGCGAGAGAACCGTATACCGGGTTATGGAGCAGATTGGCCTGAGCCATCGGCCAAAGCGAAAACCGAACGGAATTACAAAGGCAGACCGGGAGGCTATGAAATCGGATGATTTGCTGAAGCGGGATTTTCATTCAGATGCCCCATTGAAAAAATGTATTACAGATATCACGGAGATCCCGGCATCCAATGGGAAACTGTATGTATCTGCGATTTTCGACTGCTTTGATCTTAGTGTCCTTGGTCTGGCAATGGAAACAACCATGAAAGCAGATCTGTGTATCCATACACTGGAAAGCGCCCTGACTGCTTATCCTGCACTGGAAGGCGCGATCATCCACAGTGACCGTGGAACCCAGTATACCAGTGAGGCCTACCGCCAGACCATCCGGAAGTACCACATCCATCAAAGCATGAACAGTGCCGGAGGACGCTGCCATGATAATGCCCGCTGCGAGAGCATGTGGGCCAGAATGAAGACGGAACTTCTCTACGGCCGTTATGACACAAAGCAGATGACGGTAGAGGAATTAAAAGTACTCATTTGGAGATATTTCCACAGTTACTGGAATAACCGGAGGATCTGCTCTGCCAATGGCGGGCTTCCTCCTATGATAAAACGCAGGAAGTATTATGAGGATTTGGAACTGGCAGCATAGTCAGTGATATCCTTGAGAAAAATGTGTCAACTAATATTGACAATATCAGTCGCGCTCTTTATTGTGACAAAAGGCAAGCATGGTGGTGGTGGCAACAAAGCCTGAATCAAGGTTGAGGCTATGGCAGCGGCTACAGCTTATTGGCCACTCAACCACTGTGGCAGGTCGAGGCGATAGGCAGATATGTGAAATCGCATATTATAGGTAAGAGAGCAGTTTTCGACTTGTTCCCGTGAACGGTCAAAGTGGCTTATTGATAAGTTCTCGTGAACCGAAAATGCCCTTGACCAGTTCCCGATTACAAACGGAGCCGTTTTTCGGTAGTAAGGGGTAACTGGTCGATATGCAGACATCAAGATGGAGCAATCGTGCCATGTGGAGACGGTAGTATTGATGTCACGGACTGAAAAAAAAGGAACTGAAAAAGTGTAGGAAACAAGGGATTTCCGGGAGTCGGGGCCTGTCAGAGGATAGGTTCTGGTTCCCGGATTTTTTCATTTTATGGGTAAGTGGGAATTGGTCTACTATGGAAAATGGCGGAGAGTTGAGTGGATAGGATAGATATTGGGTATGTTGTGGAGACAGGATTGTTAACAAATGCAGGTTGAGTGGATAGAATGATTGTAAAAAGGCTAGTTATCATGTAAAATATGAATACAGATGTTAGTTAGCCTATGCTGATAGGCTGTTAGAAAAGATTACCTATTTGTAGAGGAGATGAGGTATGGACAATTTAAAAAAAGTTCATTTCATACCACCTAAACCACAGAAACGGGACAAGCGCGTCGGAATATATTGTCGTGTTAGTACGAAGAGTTTAGAGCAGCTACAAAGTTTGGCTGCACAAGTATCACATTTAACAAAAATAACGGCGGCTACACCGCAATGGCTTCTTGCGGATGTGTATATAGATATTTCTTCTAGCAAAACAGGTTCTTCGCGCAAGGAATTTAACCGTATGCTGGATGACTGTACATCTCATAAACTAGATATTATTTTTACAAAAAGCATCAGCCGTTTTGGAAGAGATACTGTCGAAACCATGGAAGCATTGAGTAAATTAAAAAGTGCTGGTGTTCGTGTAATATTTGAGCAGGAAGAACTTGATACGGCAAACACAGATAGTGACTTAATGATTTCAATTATTGAATCTTTTGCACAAGCGGAAAATGAGTCTCGCAGTGAAAATATAAAATGGGGCATTAAGCAGGGAGCAGCTTCAGGAACTTCGAAATTATATGATAGAAAGTGTTATGGGTATAAACATAATGAAGATGGCAAGTTAATCATTGATGAAGAAACAGCAGAAAATGTAAAAATCATATTTGACTTGTATTTGAGAGGACAAAGTGTATTGGGTATTATCAAAGAACTTGAGAAACGGAAAATCCCTTCTCCTACAGGGAAGGAGAAATGGTGTAAGAGAACAATAGATGTCATGCTGAGTAATGAGAAATACACAGGGGATGTTCGACTATTGAAAACTGGTAAAAGCAAAGTACATTATTTAGCAACGGATAATAATCCGGCGATAATATCAAAAGAAGTTTTTGAGGCAGTGCAGGTTGAGAAAGCTCGTAGGAGCAATGTGATGAAAGATGAAAATGGTAGCCAGAGAAAAAATCAAAAGTACAGTTCAAAGAGTAGATGATTATCGGTTATGTAAATGATAAGAAACAAATGACAATCAGGAGGAGATTATGAGTACAGAGTTTGAAGATACTGGTAAAAACGTAGTAAAAAAACCTCAAGTTTTTTTGAAGAGTGTCACATTTAATGATGATGTTCAACTAATGCTTAAACAGAATAGTATTATCGTATTTACGGGTCCCAATAATAGCGGTAAGAGTCAAGTATTAAAAGATATAGAATCTTGTTTAGATCAATCTAATCAAAAGCGTACTATTGTTATAAAAAGCTTTGAATGTGATTATCAAGGTATGATTGACGAAACTACTTTTCTTAAGGAACGCTTTTTAGAAGATAAACAAGGCAATTATCAATTATATGAGGCAGGAAATGCTTTTGCGAGAGATACATTGCAGCAGTATTGGCATAATCATACGCTATACAGCGGGCTTTATAAATTATTTGTTAAGCGTCTTAGTACAGAAATTCGTTTGACTTCATCAAATGCACTAAATAGACATAATCAACCTGAAAAACATCCTATATATAAATTGAATCAAAGTGAGACCCTTGCGCAGAAAATATCATATTTGTTTCGCCAAGCTTTTGATGTTGATTTAATTGTAAATCGAAATGAAATGCAAACTATTCCGTTACATATTGGAAAAGCTCCAGATAAGAAAGATTTTACGATCGATAGACAGGATGATTACTATAATCAAGTTGCTAAACTTCCAAAGCTTCAAGAGCAGGGGGATGGTATGCGTAGCTTTGCAAGTATTCTACTTGACACATTTACATCTGATTACACCATTACTCTTATTGATGAACCAGAAGCTTTTTTGCATCCGCCACAGGCAAGAATGTTAGGGAAAATGCTTGCAAAAAATAATCCAAATAATCGACAGTTGTTAGTATCCACTCACAGCGAGGATTTTCTTCAAGGTTTGCTTGATGCGGATAATGAAAATGTAACAGTGATTAGAATTAATCGCATAGACAACATTAATAAGATGAGTATCCTTCAAAACGATGAAATTAAAAAATTATGGGGAAATCCTCTCCTGCGTTATTCAAATATTTTAAGCGGTCTGTTTCATGAAAAAGTTGTTGTTTGTGAAAGCGACTATGATTGCTTATTTTATCAAGCAGTAATAGATGCAGTATATGAATATAGAGGAGAAACTGCCCCAGATGTGTTATTTACACATTGTGGAGGAAAGACACGAGTTAAAGATGTTGTAAGCGCATTGAAAGCGGTTAATGTTCCAGTAGTTGCTATTTGTGATTTTGACCTACTCAATGCAAGTCAAAACTTTAAACCAATTGTCGCATCATTTGGACTGGATTGGAAAACTACATTATCTGCAGATATGAAAATTATTTATGATAGTATGAATGCAAAAAGCAGTGGCGAAAATGATGCATGGACTCAAATTAAGAAAATAGGAAAGGTTGGTTTTTCAGGTGATGCGCCGGCTGCATATGAAAGAGTAGAAGCTGTATGCAAATCAGTAGGACTTTTTGTTGTTCCAGTCGGTGAAATGGAGTGTTTTGATAAAACCATCAATAAGGAAAAGAAAGATTGGGTTTATAATGTATTAGAAAAGTATAATTTGGCTGAGGAACCGAAACTTGAAGATGCACGAAAATTTGTACAATCGGTGGTAGATTATAAATCTTCCCCGGAAGTGGATCCGAAATAACTAATATGTTGATTTTAAATAACTTTTATTTGAAATAGCCCAATTAAAAAAGTATAGGTTGTTATATCAGAATGATTAAAAATGCTGTAAAATTAAGAGCTTTTCAAGCTATGAACATATTTCCTAGAATAGCCTAACTACTACATGTGGAGTGCGTAGTATTGATGTCAAAAGTCAAAGGATAGAATAGCAAAAAAATGTAGAAAACAAGGGATTTCCGGGAGTAGGGGCTTGTCAGAGGACAGGTTTCGGTTCCCGGATTTTTTCATTTTATGGGTAAGTGGGAATTGGTCTACTATGGAAAATGGCGGAGAGTTGAGTGGTTGATTTTGATATCGGGGGTGTGGAGTTGACAGGTTGGATAAATGGTATGTGGAGTTGACAGGATTGTTAAATCATATAAAACTTGCAATTCTTTTTATATTCGATTAATATGCGACTACCTTGAAAATGCGTATGAAAAGTGCCGTTGACTTTTCCCTTGGGGCAAAGTTTATACTGGTACTGGAAAGGAGGCCTATTATATGTTGACGATTGGAGAATTTTCGAGTATATGCCGAGTATCCACAAAAACACTTCGGTATTATGCAGAAATAGGATTGATACTTCCAGAAGAAATCAATCCAGAAAATGGGTATCGTTATTATTCTATTAATCAGTTGGAGACGATGCTGTTTATTAATCGGCTGAAAGCGTATCATTTTTCGTTGGAAGAGATTAAGGCAATTCTTGAGTCAGAGGAGGCAATGGATGACAAACTATATGCGGCTCTTAGTAAAAAGAAAAAAGAGATTTCAATGCAAATGATGATGTATAAAAATATGTTGGAGCAGATAGATGCTGATATGTCCGCCATAAGAAAGGGCAAGTCGATTATGTCATATATGGAAGATATTGGTATAGAACTGGTGGAGGTGCCAAAGATGTATCTTCTGTCCATACGAAAGATGATTCAGGAACAGGATTTTCCTGCTGAGTATGGGTATTGCTTTGAAAAGCTGTTTAAGAAAATGAAGGAAAAGAACCTGACAGCATCCGCTCCACCAATGGTTTTATTTCATGGTGATGAATATAGTCCATTTGGACTGGATACAGAATTTGCTGTCCCAATCAACGAGTATGCAACGGGAACAAGGGATTTTTATCCTGGACTTTGTTTGAAAACTGTTGTTCATGGTTCCTACTCTCAGCTCTCTTCTGTTTATGCGAAGCAAATTGAATGGGCAGAAAATGAAGGGTACGAAAATTGCAATGCACTTTATGAAGTTTATGTAACAAGTCCTTCGGAGGTTTTGCAGGAGAGCGATTTCATTACAGAGGTCTATTATCCAGTAAAAAAGATATTAAAAAAATAAAACAGAAAAAATGCGTCTACAAATAGGTTAAAGTAAAGGAGATATCATGGATCAGAAAAGAATTAGAGAACTCGAACAAAAAATCAGCACTGATTATGGGAATACCACAGGCGTGGCGGTATTAAAAGAAGGAAAATTGGTATATGAAAAATATTTCAAGGGATGTACAAGAGAAAGCCAGGTTCATGTTTATTCTGTAACAAAAAGTATTATTTCAATACTGATTGGGATTGCAGTAGATAGAGGATATATCCAAAGTATTGATCAGAAAGTGCTGGATTTTTTCCCTGGATACATAGTAAGAAAGAGAGAAAACACCATCCAAAATATCACAGTCAAGGATATGCTGACAATGACAGCACCTTATAAGTATCGTTTTTTTGCTCCATATGTGAAATATTTTACTAGTGAGGATTGGGTGAAATTTTCTTTAGACCTGCTAGGGGGCCAGGGGAAGATCGGAACATTCCGATATGCACCTCTGATTGGTCCGGATATTTTTTCAGGAATATTAGTAAAAGCAACAGGGCAGTCGGTATTTGAGTTTGCAGATGAAAATTTATTTTCTCCATTAGAAATTCATGTAGAAGGAGATTTGATGTTTAAAAGCAAGGAGGATCAACTGGCATTTAATGAATCTATAGATACCAGCGGATGGGTACGGGACTCATTAGGGATTCATACAGCGGGTTGGGGACTTACACTTTCTCCTATGGATATGGCAAAAATTGGTCAGTTATATTTGAATAAAGGCATATGGAACGGAAAACGAATTGTATCAGAAAAGTGGGTGGAAGAAAGTACGAGAGAGCATAGCCGATGGAAGAAACATGATTTATCGTATGGATATTTATGGTGGGTAAATGAAGATGGTTATGCAGCGATGGGGGATGGAGGAAATATAATTTATGTGAATACAAAAGATAAAATAGTTGTGTCATCTTCTGCGCTTTTTGTGCCAAAGGTAAGGGATAGGATAGATTTAATCAAAACATATATTGAACCAATATTTAGATAGACTGAGAATAAACTTGCTATTCAGGGCATTCTACGGTAAACTAAAAAACCCTATATTATAACACCAGACTTATAAAATATGACATAATGAGGGATGGAGGTGCGTTGAATGAATACATATAAGACAATAGACATAGCAAGGATAATCGGCATACATGTAAATACAGTACGCTTATATGAAAAATGCGGTTTAATTCCAAAACCAGAACGGTTAGGGAATGGTTACCGGATATTTACTGATCTGCATATCGAACAATTTAGATTAGCGCGGGCGGCTCTCCAGGTGGAAGTTCTTCAAAATGGACTTCGTAAACAGGCGGTTGACATTATTAAGGTTTCTGCTTTGGGGAATTATGAGAAAGCTATGGAATTGACCAGGCGATACATTGCTCAGATAGACATCGAAAAAGCCAATGCAGAAGAAGCGATACGGATTACCCATAGTATTTTATCGGGTATGAGTGAAAGCAATGTTGGAGTGCAGAGGACATATAGAAGAAAGGAAGCAGCAGATATATTAGGGGTAACGATCGATACATTAAGAAATTGGGAGTTGAATGGTCTGTTTACCATCAAGCGAACTGAAAACAGATACCGGGTGTATACAGAAGAAGATATGCTTCGCTTGAAAATTATACGCTCTCTTCGTTGTGCAAACTATTCTCTCTCTGCTATTTTGAGAATGCTTCAGGCCTTATCGGATGATCCGCAAACTAATATCCAAATAGCTATTAATACGCCAAAGGATGATGATGATATCATAAGGGCTTGCGATAAGCTATTGACTTCATTGAATGAGGCAAAAAACAATGCTTTTTATGTAACTTGTCAGATTGAGAAGATGAAAAAAATATCAGAATAAAAACCCTACAGTTACCCACCATAGTTGGATTGGATGCTAATCTTTATTTCAGAATTAAAATAAGGAGGCATACGAAATGGAAAAAACAATCCAAATTTCCGGGCTGAGCAAATCTTATGATGGAAAGAAAGTGATTGAGAATCTCAGCTTCTCAGTTGCTGCGGGTGAAGTGTACGGTCTGCTTGGAGCAAATGGCGTAGGCAAGAGTACTACAATAGAATGTATCCTTGGGACAAAGAAAGCGGATTCGGGAACGGTTCGCATTTTGGGGTTAGACCCGTGGACGGAGCGAAAGCAACTTTTTAAGCAGATTGGGGTACAGTTCCAGGAAGTAAATTATCCAGACAAGATCAAGGTAAAAGAATTGTGTGAGGAAACGACCTGCCTTTATAGGTATCCAATGGCATATAAAGAGTTGCTGCACAAATTTGGTCTGGCAGATAAGGAAAACGCTTTTGTAAACGAGTTATCTGGAGGACAGAAGCAAAGATTATTTATTGTGCTGTCTCTTATCCCTAATCCCAGGGTGGTCTTTTTGGATGAGCTTACCACAGGGCTTGATACAAAAGCGAGAAGAGGTGTTTGGAAAAGCCTGCAGGAGTTAAAGAAACATGGCCTGACAATATTTCTGTCTTCTCATTTCATGGATGAGGTGGAAATTCTCTGTGACCGGATTGGTATCCTGAAGGATGGCGGATTTGCCTTTGAAGGGACTGTGGAAGAAGCGGTGGCATTAAGTCCCTATGAGAGATTGGAAGATGCGTATTTGTGGTTTACTGGAGAGGAGGAAGAGGACAATGAATAAATTTTTTACAATGTTGAAAACAGAACTGAAGCTATCCTTCCGGGGAATGGACATGGTTATTTTTGCTCTCTGTATGCCGGTAGTGGTTACTATAATTTTGGGAGTCATTTATGGAGCAAAAACAGCGGCTCCCGAAATAACATATACCTTTTTGGAACAGTCCTTCGGGGCATTATCGACCATTGCGATTTGTGCAGGTGGTGTGATGGGGCTTCCGCTGTTGATTTCCGATTACCGTCAGAAAAAGATATTAAAAAGATATAAAGTTACGCCTACAAGTCCGGCATTTCTGCTCGCAGTGTGGGTGACGATTTATGCAATCTACTCGTTGCTGTCCTTGTGCCTTGTTTTTGGAGTTTTATCCATATTTTTTGGATGCAGGTTCAACGGGGCGATAGGAATTTTCTTGTTCATGTATCTTCTGGTGATGTTTTCGATGTTCAGCATCGGACTTATGGTAGGAGGTGTTGCGCCTGATACGAAAACAGCCAGTGTGGCTGCCAGCCTCCTGTATTTTCCGATGCTCATTTTTTCAGGGGCAACCTTACCTTATGAAGTGATGCCGTCTGCATTGCAGAAAATTGCAGATGTTCTGCCTTTGACACAGGGGATTAAGTTGCTGAAAGCAACTTCGTTGGGCCTACCGTTAGAATCAGTCTGGTTTCCAATTGCCATAATGGCGGTGGTCACAGTGGTCTGTGGAGGCATTGCCATACGTTTTTTCAAATGGGAATAGATGCGGAATTTGTAGTTAACTTTATACTGATGACGATTTAAATTGCCACCTACCAAAGTACGAGAGTCGTTTGACTCTCGTATAATGTGAAGTTTTATAATGAAGAACAGGTGGTTTCTTTGTTAAAATAGGACAGTTTTCAGTCCTGTTTCAAATCAGTATCTACATGTTGAGGCATTATGATGAAATTGGTCTGTTGATTCCGGAGCAGGTAGATGAGCTTACAGGGTACAGATATTACAGTGAAAGGCTGCCGCTAATTGCGGGGAAGATACAGGCATTGAAAAGTATGGGCCTGAGTCTGAATTTGATTAAGGAAATATAGACAAAGTATTTGGACAACAAAGGGTTAAAAATTATTTTGAACTCCAGGCTATGGAGCAAAAAGAGAAGATAAAATAGAAACTGCAAGTTTGTTCTTATGATTTTAGTGGCACAGCGAGGTGAGTATGTGGGAAAGCTGATTGTACTTTCGTTGGATGAATCAGAAAAAATTATATATGACAAAATAATGAAAATCGTAGGAGAATCAGATATTTGTGTGGATAAAACATTATTAAAAGAGCAGGAACCAATGCGAATCGGCGAATTATATATTCAGTCGGAACAGCATAAAGTTTTGAAACGAGATCAGGAAGTGAGACTGACAAATATTGAGTTCCGAATTCTGTATGTACTGGCTCTTCATCAAGGTAGCATTCTTTCTAAAGAACAAATTTATAACTTCGTCTGGAATGGGGAGTATCTCTGGGATGACAGCAACATCACTTCCCATATCCGCCGCCTTCGAAAGAAAATTGAAGATGACCCTAGCCGGCCTGAGTATATCCAGACTGTACGAGGGGTTGGTTATCGAATGAATATGGTAAAAAAGGAATAGGCAGTGTTCTGAAGCGTAACGCTTGGAATGCTGCCTATTCCTTTTTTAGGAACGAGTAGGGTTTGGTATGGTGTAATATCTGCGGATATATTAATAATAATTAGCAGACTGGAGGAATGGAATATGCAGAACAAAGTATGGGAACAGGTTGGATGCAAATTCCGGTCGAACGGTACGCTAATTCCAATATTATCGGTATGTGCATTCTGATATAACGGTATGAACTTTCTGCTCGAACGGTACGCCTTTCCTTTATTATTGTGATGTAACTATTATTCATCACAGTGTAAAGGAGGAGCAATTATGCACGACTACACTACTATCATAGGTGTCATAGAACTAAGACTTAACAAGATCAGCTATGACAATGTTCAGAAACGATATCGAATTGGAAGAAGCGGAATCTCACTGATTATGGAACGCTATCGGGATTCTGGATTATCATTGGATGATTTAAAGCAGATGCCGGCCGAAAAGGTGGTCAATCTGATTTATCCCAAGGATAATCTTCGCCACAAAAACATTCCGTTGCCTGATTTTCACCAAATTCATGAGAACATGATCCAAATGGGAAAGAATGCAGACCTTGGATTTCTGTGGATCGAGTACAAAAAGAAAAATCCTAATGGTTATCAGCTATCACAGTTTTACAAACTGTATAGAGACTTTCTGGTAAATACTTATGGATCCACAAAAGTATCCATGCCGGTTGAACGAATTCCCGGTGAAAAGATGTACATCGACTGGGTAGGTGATCAACCAGAGCTGCTTCTGGATCCTTCAACTGGAGAACTCAAGAAAGTACACATTTTTGCAACAACTCTTGGTTTCAGCAGTCTTGTTTATGCAGAAGCCTTTCCAGATGAAAAACTGCCACATTTTATCACTGGTACCGTACATGCATTATCTTTTTACGGTGCTGTTCCCAGATATCTTGTGCCGGATAATCTGAAAACGGCTGTTACCCGACATAATAAGGATGAGCTTGTATTACAGACGGCTTTTTCAGATCTGGAAACTTTTTATGATACAATCATACTTCCACCACCGCCGCGCAAACCAAAGGGAAAAGCAACGATTGAAAATCATGTTCGCTTTCTGGAAATCTATTTAGTCGAAGAACTTAAGAAAAATACCTATACCTCGCTTGAGGCTTTAAATGATGCTACAAAAAGAATTGTAGAGGACATCAATCAGCGACCATTTCAGAAAAAATCAGATATCCGTAAATCAAGGATAACTGGATTTGAAAAGTATGACAAACCGCGTATGAACAAGCTTCCCGGCGAGAATTACACGCTTTGTGATTATAAGTACTTTCTTAAAGTTCCTGATAATTATCATCTTGAATATGATGCCCACTACTACTCTGTATTGTATACCCAAAGAGGAAAGCCGGCAATTCTAAAGGCAACAATGGCAGAAATAAGGATCTGCGATGAGTACAACCGTCTGATCTGCCGACATCCGAGATCCTACAGGGATTTTCCGCTATATATCACAGATGACAGCCATATGCCGCAAGAACATCTTTATTATAAAGAGGTTAATGCCCATGATGGTGCTTATTATCGGCGGTGGGCATCTGTATACGGCGATTCTATGGTCACTCTTATAGATAGGATCCTGCGCAGTCCAAAACATGAAGAACAAGCTTACAACAGTTGTGCCGGAGTCCTTCATTCCTGTAAGGATGTGCCACACAGGCTCGTACAAGAAGCTGCGGATAAATGTGTAGAAGCAAATGCCTGCAAGTATTCTTATTTTAAAAAAGTACTTGGCATGGTCCAAAACAATCATTCTATTAATAACACAGCTGCATCAGGAACACTTCCTTCCCATGCAAATATCCGTGGAAAGGAGGCCTATAAATAAGTGAGAATACAAAGCGAAATCACATTGACACCGGAAGAACAGGCCCTGATTTCTCGACTGAAAAGTTTCAGAGTTCCGGAAATGGCACGTATATTGGAGGAACAGTTGAGAGATCCGAATGCGGATCTGAATACTTTTAAGGAACGTATGTCAGCGATGATCAATTCGGAATGGCAATCAAGGGCGGATAAACGCTTCAATCGTTTGATGAAAGAAGCTCATCTCAGGTATCCGGCTGCAGATCTTGATGAGACGATTTATCGTCCTGAGCGTCAGTTAGACACGCAGATAATTGAACGTCTGAGCACTTGTCACTGGATAGAGGAAGGAAAAAACCTGATTGTAACAGGTTCTTCAGCAAGTGGTAAAACGTATTTGATCAATGCTTTTTGCGTAACAGCTATGAAACAGTCCAAAAGTGTCAGGTATATCAAAGCGAACACTCTTATGAGTGAAATGGAACAAGCACGTATCAAAGCTACTAATCTGGATTATCTGAACAAACTTACGAAACTCGATCTTCTTGTGATAGATGACTTTGGCCTGATGGATCTTGATCTCGATAAATGCCGAGATCTTTTTGAAGTACTTGATACCCGTGATGGACGGAAATCTACAGTTGTGATTTCTCAATTTCCTGTCAGCTCCTGGTTTGATATGTTTGCAGATAACACTTACGCAGATGCCTGCCTTACAAGAATTACCGACAAGCATCATACATATCGTCTGGAAATGAATGGTATCAACATGAGAGAAACGGAATAAAAGATATCAATAGTATTTTGTACCGCTAAAAATGGAATAGCCGTTCCGCGCATGCGGAACGGAAATCCCATTCAACCGTAATTTACAAGGTTGGATGTTTTTTGAATAAGCTTCGTTGTGAAAATGTGACGAGGGACACCGCAGTTGAGGTGCCGGGATATAGAGATACACAGCAGGAATTAGAGGAGATGCGTGAAACGTGTGAGGAGATAGTTCGTAGTCTTCCTGAAGCTCAGTGGCAAACGCTGTTGGAGTGGATGGCAAAGCTGGAAGATATGAATTCTATGGAGGGGCAGAAGGCATACTGTCAAGGATATGTAGACTGCATCCTTCTATTAAGCGGTCTGGGACTTTTCCGGCAGGAAATATCTCCAGAGGAATTGATTAAACAGATACAGTGACGAAAAGGCTCATTTTTGCAGGAGGATTCCGGTGCAGGGATGAGCCTTGAAAATTACAGGAAAAATGTGATGTAAACACCGCCTGAATACCGCCTTTATCTGTTACTCTGAATCTGAAGGCATTTCACTCTCGGACAGCAACGCTTCTGTGGTGGCAAGGATGACACGGAGTTGCCCTTCATCACAGCGTGTAAGTAGACGCTCAATCTGCTGATATGTAGTATTGGTCAGATTCTCATTTGGATAGATAACAGTATCTGCTGACAGGTTGAAGTAGCGGATTACTTTTTCGAAGACATCGTAGCTCGGATTGTTCCGGAAGCGCTCCAGGTCTTTGAGATATGGTAAAGAAATATCCAGTATTTCAGCTAATTCTGCTTGTGTGAGTTTCTTATCCATTCGTGCATTTTTCAGCATGATGCCGAACTGTCTTGGATGAATAGCCATGATATCACCTCCTGTAAGTATGTTAGTGCCATACCTTTGAAAAGTAAAAATGGCGATACAAGACTTTTTGAGAATGGTACAACCATACTTATTGGAAGAATGGAGATGTTTTTGATGGATAGAGGAGTGGCTTTACGGTTAAAAAAATTCAGGCAGTATCCGTAGAGAACTGCACCATCAATAGTATGGCAGAGCCATACTTCCACAAAATTATTATCGCACATAGGGAAAAGGCGTGAACGCAGTGTTGTCTGCAGGAACGCCTTTTCCCTATTTTGTATTTCAGGGAGTATGGGACATGGGAAAGGAGTGAGGAAGAAATAGGACCATAGAAATAATAGTCAGTTATATGAATACATGAGATAGAGTGCCATTGGAAGAGATTGGACGGTGGAAAATACAGATTGTTATGAAAGGAACATAAGAATGATAGAAACGGATTTATTTGATTTTGCTTATGTGCCGGACTGGTACGGACAATTGGACGAGTTGTCGAAACTGGCTCTACCGGAGCCATGGCGGTTCAAGAAGCCAATTTATAAGACGAAAAATGAGGATACCCCCATACTGGAGCGGTACATACATATTGTTTTCCGAAAGCAGAGCATTGATTTTAATTCAGAAAGGGATGCCAGGAAAGCGGCAGGTTATTTTCATGTGGAAAATGAGTGTGCCTGTTTTCATACAGGATTATACACATCCCGATACAAAGGGATTTATGCCTGCTTTGATCGGAACCATAAAAAGACTTCGATGAAAGATTGGTACTTCAGGGGATTCTGCGATGAACTGTCACCGTTTCTGAAATATGTGCAGCCATTGCCGCAGATGCCCTCCTACTATATGGCGCAGAACGGCGCAGGTTTTCAACCAGACTGGCCTATCAGGGTCAACGTGGAACACATATTGGGAGACACAGATAATCTGGAGCGTATTCCAGCGAAAATCCGTAAAGCCAGGAATCTGCCACTTTTATTTGAAACGGCAGTGGAACTTGGCAGGAGAAAGACAGTAGTTGAGCCGGGGCTTATAGTGCCGCAAGGGTATCAGGGAAAGATGCAGTATCTTCTCCCGATATATCTGACGAATGAGAAAAAGCCTGATCTTGCTCTGACACTGACAGTTATGGAAGGATACTATTTGGGTAATACATGCCTGACACTGGAAATGGCTTATTTGAATGCCAGAGTAATATCAAGTCCGATAGCTCCCTGGCTGACAGAACTTGTAAAATAAAAGGAATCAAGATGATTCATATACTCCCTACCCCTGAATGCCGGATAGCAGCCAAGAAAGGAGTGTATGTGATATGCAAAGAAAGAAGGAGGTACAGGCTAATGGACTAGAGAAGAAAAGGAGATCCATTCTATGTCCAAAATGCGGACACAGGCTATTGGATGCATCTGTAAATACAAAAGCACAGTTGGTTACCCCGACAAAGAACTGTAATCCCGATTTCGTGATAAAGTGCAGGCATTGCAGTTCAGAAATCGGGGTAATTAAAACTGAATAGAGGAAATCTGATTCGCTCCAAATGTTTACGCAGGGAGCTGACCGAGGCGCTACGGTAATACGGCAAGTCTCATAAGGAATGTATATGGGATAGGGAAACGGATAGCTAAATCGGGACAAGGATCATTCGTTTGTTTGAGCATGATGCACGAGGGGGAGATTTCATTCCTTAGTTATCGGTTAAACCCTCACGATACCATCTGAAAGATGATGGAGACGACATTCAGCCTGGCAAGCGGCACTTTTGTGCTGCTTGTCAGGCTCTTTTTTTATTTTAGCGGCTAAGGTGCCGCCTGCCGGGCTCCGAAAGGAGAACGGCAAATTGAAAATCAATTACACATTTGCAAATGGTGAGACCTCTGACGTAGAGGTCAATGAGGAAATCGGAAACTTAATCCTGGATTCCAGACGGGAGGAAAGCAATCAGGATCGGAAGGAGCGGTACCATTGCTATTCCCTGGATGCAGCGGAATATGAAGGCGAGGATTATGCGGACGGCAGTACTCCGGAGACAGAACTTTTTCTGCAGCTTGAAAACCAGCGGATCAAAGAGGCGTTCGAGCAGCTCTCAGAGGTACAGCGGCGCAGGCTGCTGATGCTGGCCGAAGGGGTATCCCTCCGGGAGATCGCCCGCCGGGAGGGTAAGGACATCAAGTCCATCCGAGAATCCATCGAATGGGCCAGAAAAAAGTTTTTGAAATATTTCTGAGACACCCCCTCAAAACAGCCTTCAAATCTCCGTATGTTGAAGGACATCCCGATACCGTCCTTCAGAAAGCAGAGGTGATGAGATGAAACACACATTACAGATCCGTGTTTCAAAGAAGCCTGTGAACAGCGGAGCAGTCAGTGTGCGGAATGTCTCTGTGCGGGAGCGGTTCATGCGTTTCCTGCTGGGTGACAAGGTCAGGCTGACAGTCATTGTTCCGGGCAGTTCTGTGGAGGAACTCTCGATCCGGGAGATAGCGGAAGGAGGGCTGGCACATGAGTAAGATAAAACTTCTTTTGGATGTGGTATCCGATCTCCGTTCCCTGGCAGACAGCCTGCAGGCGGTGGCAGACGCTGTAGCACAGAACGGGCAGGAACAGCCGGATCAAACCACGGAGGAAAAACTGGCTCAGAAACCGGAAAAGAAAAATGCTGCAAAGAAAGTGGAGCCGCCTGTGGAGAAGCCAAAGACAAAGCCGCTGACCCTGGAACAGGTGCGGGCGGCCCTGGCGGAGAAGTCCCGTGCCGGCCATACATCGGAAGTAAAGGCGCTCCTGATCAAGCATGGTGCGGATAAGCTATCGGACATTGACCCGGCAGAGTACCCGGCGCTCCTTGCGGAAGCGGAGGTACTGTGATGGGAAAACAGAAGGTGAATTGTGCCGCAGGCACAAGAAAAGCTGGCCTGGGCCACGCATTGCTTTCCGCTTCCTCCAGCCACCGGTGGCTGAACTGCCCTCCATCCGCAAGGCTTTGCGAGAAGTATGAGGATACGGGCAGCGAATATGCCCAGGAAGGGACGGACGCCCACAGCCTGTGTGAATACAAGCTAAAACAGGCGCTTGGCATGGATGCTGCAGACCCAACGGAGAACCTTTCCTTCTACAACGAAGAAATGGAACAGTGCGCCTTGGACTATGCGGCCTATGTACTGGAACTGGTGGAGGAAGCAAAGAAAACCTGCAAAGATCCAGTGATGCTGATCGAGCAGCGGCTGGACTTTTCCCGTTTCGTCAAAGACGGCTTCGGAACCGGCGACTGCGTCATCATTGCAGACGGCACTCTCGATATTGTGGATTATAAGCACGGGAAAGGTGTGGAGGTGTCCGCCGTAGAAAATCCCCAGATGATGCTGTATGCCCTGGGCGCTCTGGAACTGTTTGACGGTATCTATGATATTGATACCGTCCGCATGACCATCTTTCAGCCACGCCGGGATAACGTGAGTGTCTGCATGATGGCAAAAGATGATCTTTTGCAGTGGGCTTATAACGACTTGACCTATAAAGCGAAATTGGCCTATGAGGGCAGCGGGGAGTTTGCCTGCGGGGACTGGTGCCGGTTCTGCAAGGCAAAGGCGGTCTGCCGGAAGCGGGCGGAGTACAACCTGGAACTGGCGAAATACGATTTTGAGATGCCGGACACATTGGAGGATGCGGAGATTGCCGCCATCCTGGACAAGGCGGATGAACTGACTGTCTGGGCTGTGGATGTGAAGGAATACGCGCTCCGGCAGGCACTCAGTGGGACAGAGTATCCTGGCTATAAAGTGGTGGAGGGACGTTCCAACCGCCGATACATCAGCGAGGATGCAGTGGCCGATGCCGTTTCCCAGGCAGGATATGATCCCTATGCCAAAAAGGTGCTGGGCCTTACGGAGATGCATAGGCTCTTAGGTAAAAAGAAGTTTGACGAGCTGCTGGGCGGCCTGATCGAAAAGCCCCAGGGTAAACCCGTCCTTGTGCCATTGTCCGATAAGCGGCAGCCTATGAATACGGCACAGAATGATTTTAAAGATTGAGGAGGAAATCAGAATGTCAAATAAAGTCAACAACCCGATGAAAGTGATCACCGGTCCGAATACCCGCTGGTCCTATGCCAATGTGTGGGAACCAAAGGCTATCAACGGCGGCACTCCAAAATACAGTGTCAGCCTGATCATCCCTAAGTCGGATACGGTGACCATCAACAAGATCAAAGCCGCTATTGAAGCTGCCTACAAAGAGGGCGAGGCTAAGCTGAAAGGCAACGGTCGGAGTGTTCCGGCGCTTTCTGTTTTAAAAACTCCGCTTCGTGACGGGGATGTGGAACGCCCGGATGATGAAGCCTACGCAAACGCCTATTTCGTCAATGCTAACAGCACCACGGCTCCGGGAATCGTGGATGCAGACCGGCAGCCGATCCTGGAACGCAGCGAAGTTTACAGCGGTGTGTATGGTAGGGCGAGCATCAACTTCTATGCCTTCAATTCCAATGGAAATAAAGGGATCGCCTGTGGGCTGAATAACCTACAGAAGATCCGGGATGGAGAACCGTTAGGCGGAAAGTCCCGCCCGGAGGATGATTTTGCAGAGGAGGATGAGGATTTCCTTTCCTGACAGAACGATAGTCTTACGACAGGGCGGCGGGGATCTTTCCTGCCGCCCATAAGGCAGTTGAAGGGAGATGATAAAAATGAGGACATTGTCTATCGATATTGAAACGTACTCGGATGTGGATTTGTCCAAGTGCGGTGTATATAAATATGCCTCTTCCCCTGCTTTTGAAGTCCTGCTGTTTGGTTATGCCGCAGACGGCGGGGATGTGCATGTGGTCGATCTTGCCTGTGGGGAACAGATCCCGGAAGAGGCAATTTCTGCATTGTCTGATACCTCTGTGACCAAGTGGACGTTTAACGCCATGCTTGAGCGGGTGTGCCTGTCAAACTTCCTGGGGGAATGGCTGGAGCCGGAAGGCTGGTACTGTACGATGGTGTGGTCTGCCACACTGGGGCTTCCCCTCTCTCTGGAAAGTGCTGGAGCGGCTCTGGGGTTGGAGAAACAGAAGCTGACGGAGGGCAAGGATCTGATCCGTTACTTTTGCGTCCCCTGCAGACCGACCAAAGCAAACGGCGGTAGGACACGGAACCGGCCGGAGCATGCCCCAGAGAAATGGGAACGGTTCAAGGCATATAACCTCCGGGATGTGGAGACGGAGATGCAAATACAAAAACGGCTCTCCAACTTTCCGGTGCCGGATGCCATCTGGGAAGAATACCATCTCGACCAGGAGATCAATGACCGGGGCATTGGAGTGGATATGGAACTGGTCCGTCAGGCCATTGCAATAGATACCCGTTCCCGTGAGCGGCTGACCGCCGCTATGCGGGAGCTGACGGAACTGGAAAACCCGAATTCCGCACAGCAGATGAAACAGTGGCTGGCAGACCACGGGCTGGAAACGGACACCCTGGGAAAGAAAGCGGTGGCGGAGCTGGTTAAGACGGCCCCGGAGCCGCTGCGGGAGGTCCTATCACTCCGGCAGCAGCTCGCCAAGAGCAGCGTAAAGAAATACACGGCGATGGAGAACGCAGTCTGCGCAGACAGCCGGGCCCATGGAATGTTTCAGTTTTACGGAGCCAATCGGACAGGCCGGTTCTCCGGCCGTCTCATCCAGCTTCAAAACCTGCCACAGAATCATATGGGCGATTTGGCTGAAGCGAGAGCTTTGGTGCGAAGCGGTAACTATGAAGCGCTTTCTGTGCTTTATGAAGACATCCCGGATACCCTCTCCCAGCTTATCCGCACGGCATATGTGCCGCAGGATGGCAGGAAGTTCATTGTAGCAGACTTCTCCGCTATTGAGGCCAGGGTGATCGCCTGGTTTGCCGGGGAGCGGTGGCGGCTCAAAGTTTTTGAGGATGGCGGCGATATTTACTGCGCCTCCGCAAGTCAGATGTTCCATGTGCCGGTAGAGAAGCATGGCGTCAACGGGCATCTCCGGCAGAAAGGGAAAATTGCTGAGCTGGCCCTGGGCTATGGCGGGTCGGTGGGTGCGTTGAAATCTATGGGTGCGCTGGAGATGGGGCTTGCCGAGGAGGAATTACAGCCCCTGGTAGATGCGTGGCGCGGTTCCAATCCCATGATCACGCAGTTCTGGTGGGATGTAGACCGGGCAGTAAAGGACTGTATCAGACAGAGAATCCCCACGGAGACACACGGGCTCCGCTTTGATTACCGGAGCGCCATGCTCTTTATCAACCTTCCTTCCGGCCGGCGGCTCGCCTATGTGAAACCAAGGATCGGCGAGAACCAGTTTGGTGGGGAGTCGGTGACTTACATGGGCGTGAGCGGTACGAAGAAATGGGAACGCCTGGAGAGCTACGGCCCCAAGTTTGTAGAGAACATCGTCCAGGGTACCGCCCGCGATATTCTCTGCTATGCCATGCAGACCTTAAAAAACTGCTCCATTGTCGCCCATGTGCATGACGAGATTATCATTGAGGCCGACCGGCGGATGTCGGTTGCGGCGGTGTGCGAACAGATGGGAAGGACGCCGCCCTGGGCGAAAGGGCTGAAGCTCCGAGCAGACGGATACGAATGCGAGTTTTATCAGAAGGATTAGAAGGAGGTGTAGCCTATGGGTATTAACAAATATAACAGCGAGGGTTATTACGATCCAACCACATACGAGGCTCTTTCCAATATTGAGAAAGAGGAAAAAGCAGCAAGGCGTGTATACCGGCCGCTGGTCTATATATGCTCTCCCTACGCTGGTGATGTAGAACGGAATGTGAACATGGCAAGGCTATACAGCCGCTTTGCGGTACGGAATACCTGTATCCCGCTGGCTCCTCATTTGCTTTTTCCACAGTTTATGGATGACGGCATCCCGGCAGAGCGGGAACTTGTTCTTTTCATGGGAATGGTGCTGCTCACGAAATGCGAACAGGTGTGGGTGTTCGGCAGCGTCATATCATCGGGAATGCGGGCAGAGATTGAGAAAGCGGAAAAGAAAAACATACCAGTGCGGTATTTTACGGAGGAATTGGAGGAGACGCCATGCGTGAATTAGACATTGCATACGGGAACAGCCGCAGCGCAAAGCAGTGGACCAATAAGAAAACCAGCTTTACCACCTTGACAGAGCGTTTGAAGGTGACGGTCCGCACAACGGAATCTGTGGAAGAATATGCCCGCTTCCCAAAATCAAAGAAGGATGCTGCAAAGGATCATGGCGGTTTTGTTGCGGGTGTGCTGAAAGGCGGAAGGAGAAAAGTTGACACGGTGGTATCCCGCTCCATGGTAGCACTGGACGGCGACCGCATCGAGCCGGAATTTCTGGAAGATTATGAAAAGAAGGTATCCTATGCCTCGGCCCTCTACAGCACCCACAGCCATACGCCGGATACGCCGAGGGTGCGTCTGGTCTTCCCGCTGGCAAGAGATGTGACCCCGGAAGAGTATGTGGCGGTGGCGAGGTATCTGGCGCAGTCACTGGGTATGGACTATTTTGATGAATGCTCCTACCAGCCGAATCAGCTCATGTACTGGCCGAGTACACCGGCCAATGGGGAATTTGTCTACAAGGAGACGGATGGGGCGTGGCTTGACCCGGATGAAATCCTGTCAGCTCACCCGGAATGGCGGGACCCTACAAGGCTGCCCACTTCTTCCAGAGAGAGCCGGGCGAATTCCATCAGCATACAGAAGGTGCAGGACCCACTGGAAAAAGAAGGCGTGGTTGGGCTGTTCAACCGGGTGTTCTTCCCTATCAATCTTGCCATCGACACCTTCCTGCGGGATGTGTATGAGCCTACGGATAAGGGAGACCGTTATCATCTGATCGAGTCCAGCAGCATGGCCGGTGTGGAAGTTAAGGAAGGTGGGAAATTTGCTTACAGTCACCATGCGAAAGATCCCGCCTATTTGAAATTGTGCAATGCCTTTGATCTTGTCCGTATCCATAAGTTTGGCGATGTGGATGAAAAAGAGTCCTTCCGGCAGATGTGTGATTTCGCTCTCTCGGTGGACAGCGTGAAGCTGGAAGCGCTGGAGGAGCGGCACCGGCAGGCCGGTGATGAATTCGCAGAGGAGGATGACTGGAGAAAGGGGCTGGAACTTGACCGAAAAGGGAACATCAAAGATACGCTGGACAATATCGTCCTGATCATCCGCAATGATGAAGGGCTGAAAAGTATTGCTTTTAATTGCCACCGGGACGGCATCGATGCGCGGGAGGGGCTGCCATGGGAGCAGATCAAGGGCGGCTGGAGTGATTCTGATGCTGCATCTCTCAAGGTGTATCTCTCCAAAAACTATGGAATTTACTCTCCGACCAAGACAAAGGACGCCGTGGTGGCGGTAGCGGCAGAACGGGCCTACCATCCTATCCGGGAGTATCTGGAGAGTCTTCCGGAATGGGATAGTATTCCCCGCGTGGATACACTGCTGGTGGATTATTTTGGAGCTGCGGACAACAGCTATACAAGAGCGGTCAGCCGGAAATCACTGGTGGCGGCTATCGCAAGAGTCTACCAGCCGGGGACGAAGTTTGACAGCGTCCCGATCTTAAACGGCCCACAGGGGATCGGAAAATCTACTTTTTATGCGAAACTGGCCGGGGAATGGTTCTCCGACAGTCTGACACTGACGGATATGAAGGACAAATCCGGCCCAGAGAAACTGCAGGGGTACTGGATTCTGGAGCTGGGTGAACTGGCAGGCATGAGAAAAGCCGACATTGAAACCGATAAATCCTTTATCAGCCGGGTGGATGATAAATACCGTGCTTCTTATGGTGTCAACGTGGAAAGCCATCCAAGGCAGTGCATCATTGTCGGGACCACGAATGCGGAGACGGGCTTCCTGCGGGACATCACGGGCAATCGCCGCTTCTGGCCGGTGCGTGTGTTTGGCCATTCCCAAAAGAAACCTTGGCAGCTTACCTATGAAGATGTAGCCCAGATCTGGGCGGAGTCGCTTGTGCTTTACCAGAAGGGGGAAAAGCTCTATCTGGAAGGTGCGGACGCAGAGATCGCCGTAGCGGAACAGGCGGACGCTCTGGAAATGGATGAACGGGAAGGTCTGGTGCGGGAATACCTGGACACCCTGCTCCCGGAAAAATGGACGGAGATGTCGCTCTATGAAAGGCGGAGCTATCTCAGTGATTCGGACTTTGGTGTTAGTAAAAAAGACGGTACGGCGCAGCGGTCATACGTCTGCAACATGGAGATCTGGTGCGAGTGCTTTGGTAAGGAAGCGTCTGCCATGAAACCAGCGGATTCCTATGCCATTGCTGCCATCATGCGGAAAATCGAGGGATGGGATAAGGCAGAACGGACAACATATCCCATCTACGGACGACAGCGGGGGTACAAGCGGAACCTGTCCTGACACGCCATACGGACAGGCGGTAGCCGTCCAAATAAGTGTCCTGCCGCCCGTCCTGTAAAGAAGCGGCGGTATATCAAAGGGAAACAGCAATTCTCGGACAAGAGGACAAGACAAAACCTATAAAAGAAGAAGAAAAGAAAATATAGGAATGGGCGTATGTATATGCGTATATACGCGCGTATAGAAAAAAACAGGTTGTTGTCCATCCTTTTGTCCAGAAAGGAATACGGAATGCGTGAGAAACAGATTGAGCAGAAGCTGGTGCGGGAGGTAAGGAAACGCGGCGGTATCTGTCCGAAGTTTACCTCTCCGGGCTTTGCCGGGATGCCGGACAGACTGTTGCTCCTGCCTCATGGCAGAATGGCTTTTGCAGAATTGAAAGCGCCTGGATGCAGGCCAAGGCCACTCCAGGAGGCAAGGCATAAATTATTGGCGCGTCTCGGCTTCCGGGTGTATGTCATTGACAGCCCGGAGCAGATAGAAAAAATTATGGCAGAGATGGGAGGTGAAGCAAAATGAAGTACGAACCACATGAGTATCAGAAATATGCCACGGGGTATATTGAAACACACCCCATTGCGGCGGTGCTTTTGTCGATGGGGCTTGGCAAGACGAGCATTACCCTGACCGCTTTGAACGATCTGCTGTTCGACCGCTTTGAGATTCACAAAGCCATCGTGATTGCGCCTCTCCGTGTGGCACGGGATACCTGGCCGGCAGAGATTGAGAAATGGGACCACCTGAGTAACCTGATCTATTCCGTGGCTGTGGGAACAGAGGCGGAACGGCTGGCGGCGCTGAGACGGCAGGCAGACATTTACATCATCAACCGGGAGAACGTGCAGTGGCTGGTAGAGACAAGCGGCATCCCCTTTGATTACGACATGGTGGTGGTCGATGAGTTATCTTCTTTCAAGAATCACCAGTCCAAGCGGTTCCGTGCCATGATGAAGGTACGGCCGAAGGTGGGACGGATCGTGGGACTGACCGGGACGCCCAGCAGCAACGGGCTGATGGACCTGTGGGCTGAGTTCAAGTTGCTGGATATGGGACAGCGGCTGGGGAGGTCCATCGGCCAGTACCGCACTCGGTTTTTCCTGCCGGACAAACGCAATGGGCAGGTGGTGTTTTCCTACAAGCCCCTTCCAGGGGCGGAGGAACAGATCTACTGGCTGATCTCTGACATCACGATTTCCATGAAATCCACAGATTACCTGCAGATGCCACAGTTCGTTTCCTCTGGCTATGAGGTGTATCTCTCTGAGGAGGAAGTGCAACGGTATGTTTCCTTCAAGCGGGATCTGCTGCTGCAGCTCCCAGACGGGGAAATCACCGCCGCCAATGCTGCGGCCCTTTCCGGGAAACTCTCCCAGATGGCGAACGGCGCGGTGTACACGGATGACGGAGAGACCATCGCCATCCATGACCGGAAGCTGGATGCCCTGGAGGATATCATCGAAAGCATGGGAGGAAAGCCGCTCCTGGTGGCTTACTGGTTCCGGCACGATCTGGAACGGATCGCGGGGCGGCTCCATAAGCTGAAGATCCCGTTTTCCAGGCTGGATTCTTCAGAAAGTATCCACAGATGGAACGCCGGGGAACTTCCGGTGGCCTTGATCCACCCGGCATCGGCGGGACACGGGCTGAACCTTCAAAGCGGAGGCTCCACCCTTGTGTGGTTTGGACTGACCTGGTCCCTGGAACTTTACCAGCAGACTAACGCCCGCCTCTGGCGGCAGGGGCAGCAGTCCGATACCGTGGTGGTCCAGCATATCATCACGAAAGGCACGATTGACGAGCGGATCATGAAAGCCCTGTCGGAAAAGGACACCACACAGGCTGCGTTGATCGAAGCTGTAAAAGCGGATTTGAAAATCTGAGCCAAGCCATGAAAACAAGAGCCAATCAAAGACAATCTGTGAAAATCCGGGGGAAATAAAAAATCTTTGATTGGAGGTGCCGGGTATGAGCATTATCTGGAAGTATCTTGATAAACGGTCGGCTGCTGTGGACGCATTGAAGGATTACGGCAGCATGAAATTTATTATCGGCCACACGGATGACGAAATCAAAAACGCCTATGAGAAAATGGAAGGCATCAGCAGCCCGCAGCTTGACGGGATGCCTCACAGCCATAATCCGCAGGCTTCAGAGGAGAGGATCGTCAAGGGCATTGAGGAGATTGATGTTTTGAGGGAGCGATACCGGCAGGCAGTAGAATACATGGCGTGGTTCGTTCCAGCCTGGGAAGAACTGACGGAGGATGAGCGGTATGTGCTGGAAGCGTTCTATGGTGAGGACAACCAGTACGGAAGTAATGCCGCTGACGATGTGGCAGACTATTTCCAGATTGAACGGGCTTCCGCATACCGCAGGAAGAACCGGGCGCTGGAGCGTCTGACCATCCTCCTGTTTGGAAAAACTTGATGTCCACTTTGTGAGATGAATTTTCCATTTGGACATGGTACGATAGTAACATCGAAAACTGCATAAAGACATCCAGCCTCATGGGAGAAATCCTGTGGGGCTTTCTTTATGCCTGGAGGAGGTGAGCCGATGCCAAGGAAACCAAAGCGGCCGTGTTCCTACCCCGGCTGTCCCAAGCTGACGGATGGCAGGTTCTGTGAGGAACATCAAAAGCTGGAGAACCAGCGTTACGAAAAGTACGGCCGGGACCCAGCAGCCAAGCGCAGGTACGGACGAGCATGGAAACGCATCCGTGACCGGTACATGAATGCACACCCGCTTTGTGAGCAGTGCCAACGGGACGGCAGGCTCGTCAAGGCGGAGCAGGTGCATCACATCAAGCCTCTGGCAGAGGGTGGGACACATGAGGAAAATAATCTGCTTTCCCTGTGCAAAGAGTGCCATGCCAGAATTCATGCAAAACGGGGTGAACGATGGAATAAAAAAAGGACCACTAAAAAGTGATCCAGGATAGACGGAGTGCGGAGGATTCGAACCTCCATGCGCGCCTCGAACTATTGCCTTTAAGGAGACAGCCTCGGCCACTCCGCAAGCGCACACTATACCCGCACGTAAACTGTTTTTAGACATTTTGTGTCCCCCTCTCATTGCTATATAAATCTGTTCTAACATCAATGATAGAGTGAGTATGTCAACTGGAACTCCAAATGCATAAAGCATTAAGGCAATAAGTCCTTGCATATTTGGTACAAAATTTACAGATTTAGTATAGCGTTTGTCGCAAATTTAGTCAAGCCAGGGGCGGTCAAAATCTCTACGGCAGAGCGGCCGGGGAACGGGCGCGGGGTCAAACGCGCAAAAATAGAAAATCAAACGGTGTATTAACCCCTTTCGTGAATTGAGGTGAGGAAACCATGGCGAAAGACGGTACGAACAGGGGCGGTGCGCGGGTCGGCTCTGGCAGAAAACCCAAGGCACTGGCGGATAAGATCAGCAAAGGTACATCCGTCATGGTCATGGAGCTGCCGGAGCCGCCTGCATTTGAGGGTGCGGATGTACCGCCCATCAAAGAATATCTGAAAGCGAGACAGAAAAACGGCAAGGACCTCTGTGCGGCGGAGGTGTATGAGGAAACGTGGAAATGGCTGAAGGAGCGTGGCTGTGACAGGCTGGTCAATTCCCAGCTTGTGGAGCAGTACGCCATGTCGGTGAGCCGATGGATACAGTGCGAGGAATGTATTTCTGAGTATGGTTTCCTGGCAAAGCATCCCACCACAGGAAATGCGATTGCATCCCCTTATGTTTCCATGAGCCAGACGTATATGAAACAGGTCAACCAGATCTGGTACCAGATTTACCAGATTGTCAAGGAAAACTGCTCGGTGGAGTTTAGTGGCAATACCCCGCAGGATGATGTGATGGAGCGGCTGTTAAGGACGCGGAAAGGAATGTAGATGAAAACAGAACTAACACAGTTTTTGGATACGCTGAAATTCAATAAAAAGAATCTGACCCGTCAGCAGTATCGCACCATCCGTGGCCAGGCGTTGAAAGGTGATGTGATGAATGCCAGAAAAGGGCTCCAGAAGGTATTGAAACGGAGGTGTGGCTGATGGGAAAGACAACAACGGAGATGCAGCTTGTCCAACTGGGAAAGCTGGTGCCCTATATCAACAATGCCCGGACACATTCGTCGGAGCAACTTACCAAGCTACGCTCGTCTCTGCGGGAGTTTGGGTTTATCAATCCTGTCATCATTGATCGGGACTATAACATCATTGCCGGACACGGCCGGGTACTGGCGGCGAAGGAAGAAGGCATTATGGAAGTTCCTTGTGTGTTTGTGGATTATCTTACTGAGGCACAGAAGAAAGCCTATATCCTGGCGGACAACCGTATGGCATTAGATGCCGGATGGGACGAGGAACTGCTGCGGATTGAGATTGAGTCTTTGCAGGGTGAGGATTTTGATGTGTCACTGACAGGCTTTGAGGAGCAAGAACTTGCGGATCTGTTTGCCACAGAAGGTGACAAGGCGGCAAAGGATGATGATTTTGACCTTTCTGCTGCATTGGAGAAGGCGTCTTTTGTAGAGCGGGGCGATCTGTGGATCGTGGGCAGGCACCGGCTGCTGTGTGGAGACGCTACCCGGACGGAGGATGTGGAAAGACTGATGGACGGGAAAAAAGCCAACCTGATCGTGACCGATCCTCCCTATGGTGTTTCCTTCAAGAGTTCTGATGGTCTGACCATCCAGAACGACAGTATGAAGGACGAGGAATTTTACACCTTCCTTCTAACTGCATTTCAGTGCATGGCAGAGCATTTGGAGAACGGCGGCTCCGCTTATGTGTTCCATGCGGATACGGAAGGACTAAACTTCAGGAAGGCGTTCATTGACGCCGGGTTTCACCTGGCGGGTGTGTGCATTTGGGTAAAGAACAGCCTTGTGCTTGGCCGCAGCGATTACCAGTGGCAGCATGAGCCTGTTCTTTTTGGATGGAAGAAAGGCGGCAAACACTCCTGGTACTCCGACCGCAGGCAGACCACCATCTGGAACTATGACAAACCGAAGCGGAACAAGAACCATCCAACTTCCAAACCGCTGGATCTGCTGGGGTATCCTATCTGTAATTCCTCCCAGGAAAACGCTATCATTCTGGATACCTTTGGTGGCAGCGGCTCTACGCTGATGGCCTGTGAGCAGTTAAACAGGATCTGCCATATGATGGAACTGGATGAAAAGTACGCTTCCGTTATTCTGCGCCGGTATGTGGAAGATACCGGGGATAAAGAGAATGTATATGTGATCCGTGGGGATGAGCAGATTCCCTACTCCGCACTGGTGAAGGAAGTGGAGGTGTGATGGATGCTATATATCCATAGTAGGAAGTTCGGCATCTCCCACAGAAATACACCGTAATTTAGGTATTGTGTACTACTTACAATTTCCAGACGATATGTTGTGACATATTTTGCTGTGGATTTGCTTGCTATTTCTTCCGTTCAGAGTAATTAATGTAGTACCGAAAATAAAGGAGGTACATGGATATGCGAATTGAATTTCACAGAACCGGAGTAGAAAGAAAAGCATTGGTAACGGCTTTGGGTGAGATTTTGGAGACCAGACCAAAGTACAAAGGAATGCCGAGCGCAGCCTATGAGGTTGGAGATTTCACAGTAACGAAGGATGGCACTTTGGAATTTGACGACACTCTTGATGATGCAATACTGGAAAATCTTCTGGAGCGGCTGGCCAATTACGGAATTGCTGCAGCAGCACCAGAAATGGCGCAGACTTGGCTTGACGCAAGGGCGGCGGAATTATCCGAAGAAAGCGGAACTGAGCCGCAGGAGGAAAACGTGGGGCTTACCGTGGAAATTCCGCTCGACAAAGTGGCGGTGGGAAACCTCACCAAGCTGCTGGATGCCAAAGGGAATTTGATACGGAAAGCCCTGGGTATCACTGACCTTCGCATCGAGGTGCTGGATGACCGGGTGGTATTCCCCTGGTTTTCTCAGGTGGATGCAGACTCCGCATCCGCCTACACCCACTTCATTTCTGCTCTCTGCGAGATGAGCAAGAATGCAAAGCGAGTAACAGCAACCGAGAAGCCAGTGGATAATGAGAAATACGCTTTCCGGTGTTTTCTTCTGCGGCTTGGATTTATTGGGGCTGAGTACAAGATGGAGAGAAAAATCCTTTTGAAAAACCTTTCTGGAAATTCGGCATTTAAAACCAAGGTAGACGTTCTTCAGCCAGAACCGATACCATCCGCTATGTATGTAGCTGCCGATGAGCCCCCCGATCTGACGGAGGCTTTACTGGACGAGATATTAATCCAACAAGTCAATCATGAGATGGAGGATGATAGAAATGAAATTTCCGAGTAGAGAAATTGTGGAGCGTGTCCGTAGAGAATACCCCACAGGAACACGGGTGGAATTGATCCGGATGGATGATCCACAAGCGCCACCCACCGGAACAAGAGGGACAGTGGCAGGGGTGGACGATACGGCCTCCATTATGGTCCGATGGGATAACGGCTGCGGTCTCCATGTAGTTTACGGGGAGAATGAATGCCGAAAACTGTAACTTTGAGCGTATGTCCGATGGGTAAATTTTTGTGGATTTATAAGGACAGGGCGGCATAAATTACACAATTTCTACCCCAGATCCTTGTGTAATATATGCCTTCAAATTGACTTGCTATTATCCTCTTTTAGAGCGAATATGTGTACACCGAAAGGGAAAACAAACAAAACGAAAACGGAGGATTACACCATGAATGAGAAAATCGCAAGGCAGATTGAGGAAATGAAAAAACAGACCATCGGGGTTGAGGTAGAGATGAACAACATTACAAGGGAAAAAGCGGCAAAGATAGCAGCCAGATTTTTCGGAACCGGCAGGTATGAAAACACAGCACGGCGCAACGGATACTGCACCTGGTCGGCCTGGGACGCACAGAACCGTGAATGGAAGTTTCAAAAAGACGTCAGTATTGAAGGACCGGAAAGTGAGGAGTGCGAACTGGTTACCCCGATCTTGACTTATGCGGATATGGAATCTCTGCAGGAACTGATCCGGCAGCTTCGGCACGCAGGCGCAAAGAGCGATGCCTCCAGGGGCTGTGGAGTCCACATCCACATCGGAGCCAAAGGCCATACGCCGCAGACACTCCGCAACCTTGCGAATATTATGGCAAGCCATGAGAGCCTGATCGCAGACGCGCTGAACCTCGACCGGGGACGGATGAGACGATACTGCCGGACGGTTGATCCCCGATTTTTGGAAACCCTGAACCGGAAGAAGCCGAAGACCATGTCAGCACTGGCAGACATCTGGTACACTTCCCACGGGGAGGATTACGGGAGAAACCACCATTATAACGGCAGCCGCTACCATATGCTCAACTATCATGCGACTTTCACAAAAGGGACCATTGAATTCCGGCTTTTCCAATTTGATGCGCCTACTGCAGAACGCCGGGGCGGGCTTCATGCCGGACAGCTTAAGAGTTACATCCAGCTTTGCCTGGCTCTCAGCCAGATGGCGAAGACGGTAAAAACCGCAAGTCCCAAACCTCAGCAGAATGAGAATCCAAAGTATGCCATGAGGACTTGGCTCCTCCGGCTTGGATTTATCGGGGACGAGTTCAAAACTGCAAGGGAGATCCTGACCAAGAGACTGGCTGGCGATACCGCTTTTAGAAATGGCAGAGCCGCTGTTTGAAGGAACCGCAGGAGTTAGCCTCCTGCCACCTTTCCCCTGGCCGCTTCGGCGGTCTTAAGGTGGTAGAAGGGTAACCCCTTCGGAAAGGATGGATACCAGAATGAAAAAAAGATACTACATCGCTTATGGCAGCAACTTAAACATCCGACAGATGCGGATGCGCTGCCCTTCTGCAAGGCTCATCGGGACTTCTGAGATCCCAGATTATGAGCTGCTTTTTAAAGGCAGCCGCACCGGCTCCTATCTGACCATTGAGCCGAAAAAAGGCAGCCGGGTTCCGGTGGCAGCCTGGGAAGTGACTGCGGAGGATGAGCAGGCCCTTGACCGATATGAGGGTTTCCCCACATTTTATTACAAGGCGGAAATGAAGCTGCCCATTAAAGGAATCCGGAGCGGTAGAATACGGCTGAGAGACACCTTTGTGTACATCATGCATGAGAACCGACCCTTTGGTGTGCCAAGCCGATTTTATACGGCCACCTGCCTGGAAGGTTACCGGAGTTTTGGATTTGATGAAACGTATTTACTTGATGCCATAAAAACCAGCAGGAGGATGAGCCATGAAAGAAAATAATATCACCAGGATTAAGATATGCCCGCGGTGCGGAAAACCATACCATGATGTTCCAGCACTTTCCAGAATGGATAACGAAACGCTGATCTGTCCGGACTGCGGCACCAGGGAGGCACTGGAAAGTATCGATGTTGATCAGGCAGAACAGGATGAAATCCTCGCCATTATTCATCGGACCAGGAGGGGATTATGAAACGAGAGATGTTAAAAGGCATCTGGGAAGATGCGGCTGAAAAATTCGAAAATAGTTTTGCTCCAGATATCCTTGGATATTGGTATTCTCGTTATTGTGGTGGTGAAATGATTGATTTGAAGGAAGTTCTGGAAGATGTGCAACAGGAATGCCCATCTATTCTAAGAATACAACTTAATCCATATGCGGCGATTCTGAAAACAGAAGAAGGAAATCTGAGAATTCGATATTGGAAGAAAGGAAGATTGATCGGGCACTCATATTTTCCGGAGAAAATATAGGATAAAATACACAGTTTCTTGGAAAATAATTGTGTAGATTATGCTCCGAAATAACTTGATAATATTCGCATTCAGAGCGAATATGTGTACTACCAAAAGGAAAACGAAGAAAACGGAGGTACACAGATGAAAGGATATTTTGCAAGAAAACTAGAAACGATGGAGGATCTGGAAAGAGCAAAGGAATGGGGCGAGGCTCAGGAGATCCGGGTAGTCGCAGAGGTTACATTAGCTAAAAAAGAATACGATAGGTTCCGGGAAAACCTTATAGAGGATTACGGATTTATCAGCCAGCATACGCAGAAAACCGGAGTGGAGGATGGGCAGTTTTTATGCATCCTTGTTAGGAAAGCCGGAACGAAGCATACAGCAATCGCCGTAGAGAGCGATGGCTACGATTATACCAGATACGCAGCTTTGGTACGGATTTAAAAGAACTTGTACTTTAAGCGCGGACGAGTGGATAAACAAAGGAGGCATCGGTTTATGAAACTTAGATTATTTAAGGTGACCTACAAGGAATGGAACCATACTTTTTCCGGTAAGAATTGGAGAGAAATGCTCGCAGTCGGTAGGGATGCAAAGGATGCGATTTCCAGGGCAAGAAAAGAAGCAGATAAGGATGCGACAGACTTTGAGGCTTGGGAGATCACAAACATTATGGGATATAAAATTGCAGTCGGGGAAAAGGTTCTCCAAAAAAAAGTAAATAAAAAATAGGATTCTTTCATAATTGAATATTCCAGAGTACGGAAGCCGCCAGGCTTCTGTATCTCTTTGCAATCGATTGGCGGCTTGCCACAGGGCAGGCCATTTTTATGTCCGGGAGGAGGTGTGGTAAATGGCGAAATTCTTGATTGACCGGACGCAGCTCCCCTATGATGCCATGGTGGCAGATCCGTCCTGGCTGGGAGTGGTTGAAGAAGAAAAGAAAGGGGATGCCGCCGATGGCGATACGGAAACTGAAGAAATACAAACCAACGAAGTTTAAGGCAAAGGACTCCGTATATAGTCAGGAGATGGCAGACTATGCGGTGGCTTTTATTGAGTGCCTCTGCCATACCAAAGGTACCTGGGCGGGAAAGCCCTTCGAACTGATCGACTGGCAGGAACAGATCATCCGGGATCTTTTTGGAACGCTGAAACCCAATGGGTACCGGCAATTCAATACGGCCTACATTGAGATCCCGAAGAAACAGGGAAAATCGGAACTGGCGGCGGCTGTGGCTCTGCTGTTGTGCTGTGGGGACGGGGAGGAACGGGCCGAGGTATATGGCTGTGCCGCCGACCGGCAGCAGGCGTCCATTGTCTTTGAGGTTGCGGCCGATATGGTGCGGATGTGTCCGGCTCTTTCCAAACGGGTAAAGATCCTGGCATCACAGAAACGGATCATCTACCAGCCGACCAATTCCTTTTACCAGGTGCTGTCAGCGGAGGCGTATTCCAAGCATGGGTTTAATATCCACGGTGTGGTCTTTGATGAGCTGCATACCCAGCCGAACCGGAAACTTTTTGATGTTATGACAAAGGGCTCCGGGGATGCCAGGATGCAGCCCTTGTATTTTCTGATCACGACAGCGGGAACGGATACCAACTCGATCTGTTATGAGACACACCAGAAAGCGAAAGACATCCTGGAAGGCCGAAAGATTGACCCGACCTTTTATCCTGTGATCTATGGGGCGGAAGAATCCGATGACTGGACAGACCCGAAGGTGTGGAAGAAGGCAAATCCATCATTGGATATTACAGTTGGCATCGACAAGGTGAAGGCTGCCTGCGAATCGGCCAAGCAGAACCCAGGGGAAGAAAATTCCTTCCGGCAGCTTCGTCTGAACCAGTGGGTAAAACAGGCGGTACGCTGGATGCCGATGGAGAAGTGGGATGCCTGTGCATTTCCCGTTTCTGAGGATGACCTGGAAGGCCGGATTTGTTATGGCGGTCTGGATCTTTCTTCCACCACGGATATCACTGCGTTTGTGCTGGTGTTCCCTCCGGAGGATGAAGATGACAAATACTGTGTTCTTCCCTATTTCTGGGTGCCGGAGGAAACGCTGGAGCTGCGTGTGCGCAGAGACCATGTTCCATATGATGTATGGGAGCGGCAGGGATACCTGCAGACTACGGAAGGAAATGTGGTGCATTACGGATATATTGAGAAGTTCATTGAAAGTCTGGAGGAACGGTTTAATATCCGTGAGATTGCCTTTGACCGCTGGGGAGCCGTGCAGATGGTGCAGAACCTGGAGGGCATGGGCTTTACAGTTGTCCCCTTCGGGCAGGGCTTTAAGGATATGTCCCCTCCTACCAAAGAACTGATGAAGCTGACGCTGGAGCAGCGGATCGCTCATGGCGGGCATC
Organism: [Clostridium] scindens ATCC 35704; assembly: GCF_004295125.1. Taxonomy (NCBI): domain Bacteria; kingdom Bacillati; phylum Bacillota; class Clostridia; order Lachnospirales; family Lachnospiraceae; genus Lachnoclostridium; species [Clostridium] scindens. Next base: position 2,528,093 of record NZ_CP036170.1, read on the forward strand.
CTGTGCTGCGGTGGATGATGGATAACATCTATATCCGCACAGACCCGGCAGGAAATATTAAAGCGGATAAGGAAAAATCTACAGAGAAGATTGACGGAGCTGTTGCCACCATTATGGCTTTGGACCGTGCGATCCGCTGTGGAAATGATAAAAGTGCTTCGGTGTATGACAGCCGGGGCCTTTTGTTTCTCTAAGGGTTGTTGCTATTTACCGGTCTGTACCCGGTATCTTTGGTGGTATCTGGTATGGCTATTTTGCAGGAAATCCTTTATCCTTGCCGGTAAAGGAGGTGGCACATGGACAGTGAAGATTTTAAGGCAATGCTTGTGACAGAACGGATGCAGATGCACTACGGGGAATTCCGAAAGGAAAATCCGGCAGAACCGGCAAAGATCCATCGGGAAGATCAGATCGAATGGGCATTTGAGCGTGTCGTAGAAAAGTTAGATACTAAGAGCCAGAAAATCTTAAGGGACTATATCAATGCAATCAGTGCAGACCTGTCGGAAGAAAATGAGTTATTCTATCGGGCGGGAGTCTGGGATGGCGTCAACTTGGATCGTCTGGTAAAAGAAATGAAGGAAAGCAAATAAACAGAACAAGCAGTACAAGGAGAACACCCGTCAGAAATGGCAGGTGTTTTTCTTATGCTCTTTTTGAGATTGGATGGTGATTAAAAATGGGATTACTTTCAGGACTTTTTCGTTCCAGAGATAAACCGCAGAACCGTACCTCCGGCAGCGCCTACAGCTTTTTCTTCGGGGGAAGTTCGGCAGGCAAGCGGGTCAATGAACGATCTGCCATGCAGATGACGGCCGTCTATGCCTGTGTGCGTATCCTCTCAGAGGCCATCGCCGGTCTGCCACTTCATCTGTACCGGTATAAGGAGGATGGAGGTAAGGAAAAGGCTCTGGATCATTCGCTATACAGGCTGCTCCATGATGAACCGAATCCGGAAATGAGTTCTTTCGTATTCCGGGAGACGCTGATGACGCATCTGCTCCTGTGGGGCAATGCTTATACACAGATCATCCGCAATGGAAAGGGAGAAGTGATTACTCTCTATCCTTTGATGCCGGACCGGATGACAGTGGACCGGGATGGGAATGGGCAGTTGTATTACGAGTACACCGTCAGCATGGATGATGCGCCTACAGTAAAAGGAAGCGTTGTCCGTCTGAAGCCTTCCGATGTGCTGCACATCCCAGGGCTGGGGTTTGACGGTCTGGTGGGATATTCGCCGATTGCTATGGCAAAGAATGCCATTGGCATGGCGATTGCCTGTGAGGAGTACGGGGCGAAATTCTTCGCTAACGGTGCGGCTCCCGGCGGAGTTTTGGAGCATCCGGGTACCATCAAAGACCCGCAGCGTGTCCGGGAAAGCTGGCAGTCCACCTTTGGCGGCAGCGGCAATGCCAATAAGATCGCTGTCTTAGAGGAAGGTATGAAATATACGCCCATTGGTATTTCGCCGGAACAGGCGCAGTTTTTGGAAACCAGAAAATTTCAGATTAATGAGATCGCTCGAATTTTCAGAGTCCCACCTCATATGGTCGGAGACCTTGAAAAGTCGAGCTTTTCTAATATTGAGCAGCAGTCTCTGGAGTTCGTGAAATACACGCTGGAACCCTGGCTGGTGCGTTGGGAGCAGTCCATTCAGCGGACGCTTTTTTCTGAGGAAGAGAAAAAGAACTACTTTGTGAAGTTCAATGTAGAGGGGCTGCTCCGGGGCGACTATGCCAGCCGGATGAGCGGATATGCTACCGCAAGGCAGAACGGCTGGATGAGCGCAAATGACATCCGGGAACTGGAAAACCTGGACCGGATTCCGAAGGAAGAAGGCGGAGATTTGTATCTGATCAATGGCAATATGCTCCCGCTTGGAAATGCCGGGGCTTTTGCAAACACCGAAGTTAGCGATGACGGAAAGGAGGAAGATTCCGATGAAGAAGTTCTGGAAGTGGAAGAACCAGGCGGAGACGGAGACAGCTCCAGCGGAACGGACGCTGTTCCTGAACGGCACCATCGCCGAGGAAAGCTGGTTTGACGATGACGTTACGCCGCAACTTTTTAAAGAGGAACTGATGGGCGGAAGCGGAGACATCACGGTCTGGATCAACAGTCCCGGCGGCGACTGCGTAGCGGCTGCCCAGATCTACAACATGCTGATGGATTATCCGCACAACGTGACTGTGAAGATCGATGGTATCGCAGCCAGTGCCGCCTCGGTCATTGCGATGGCTGGCACAAAGGTGCTGGTATCGCCGGTGTCCATGATGATGATCCACAATCCCATGACCGTGGCCATGGGTGATACCGCAGAGATGCAGAAAGCCATCGATATGCTTGGCAGCGTGAAGGATTCCATCATCAACGCCTATGAAATCAAGACCGGGCTGTCCCGCGCCAAGCTGTCCCATCTGATGGACGCTGAGACCTGGATGGATGCGAACAAGGCGGTGGAGCTTGGCTTTGCTGATGAAATTCTCAAACGCTCCGATGTACTGGAGGACATGGAGCCACCTGTGGTGTCCATGCTGTATTCCAAAGCGGCTGTGGTCAATTCTCTTATGGATAAGATTGCAGCCAAGTGCAGGACCAATCCTAAAAAAATTGAAGATTCCAAACCCAAGGGCCGCTCCGTAGACAGTCTCTACGAGCGGCTCAATCTTTTGAAAAATTAAAGGAGGACACCACTATGACTATTCTTGAACTGCGCGAGAAGCGCGCCAAAGCCTGGGAAGCTGCAAAGGCATTTTTAGATTCCCATAGAAACGATAAAGGCATCCTGTCTGCCGAGGATGATGCCGCCTACACCCGCATGGAGCAGGAGATTACCGACCTGGGTAAGGAGATTGCCCGCCTGGAACGCCAGGAGGCACTGGATGCAGAACTGAACCGTCCGGTGAACAAGCCCTTGACAGGTAAGCCTATGAATGGCAAGGAGGAGGCTAAAACTGGCCGTGCGGCGGATGAGTACCGCCAAAACTTCTGGAACATGATGCGTTCCAAAGCACCGATGCCTTCTGTGGTGAATGCGCTGCAGATCGGGACGGATTCCGAGGGAGGTTATCTGGTACCGGATGAATATGAGCGTACTCTGGTTGAGGCACTGGAGGAAGAAAACATCTTCCGCCAGCTTGCCAATGTGATCCAGACCTCCAGCGGCGACCGTAAGATCCCGGTGGTAGCATCCAAGGGAACTGCCTCCTGGATCGATGAAGAAGGAGCCTACACGGAAAGCGATGACTCCTTTGCGCAGGTATCCATTGGAGCCTACAAGCTGGGGACGATGATCAAGGTTTCCGAGGAACTGTTAAATGACAGTGTATTTGACCTGGAGTCCTATATTGCCAGGGAGTTTGCGAGAAGGATCGGAACCAAAGAGGAGGAAGCCTTCTTTACCGGAGATGGTACCGGAAAGCCTCTGGGAATCCTTGCTGCCTCTGGCGGTGCGGAAACCGGTGTGACGGCTGCATCCGCCACTGCGGTGACAGCAGATGAACTGATGGATCTGTTCTATTCTCTGAAATCTCCGTACCGTAAAAATGCGGTGTGGATTTTAAATGATTCCACCATCAAAGCCATCCGTAAGCTGAAGGATAATAATGGGCAGTACCTGTAGCAGCCGTCCCTGGTAGCCGGTACGCCGGACACGATCCTTGGCCGGCCGGTAAAAACCTCTGCTTATATGCCTGCCATCGCGGCCGGGGCGAAGACCATCGCTTTTGGTGATTTCTCTTATTACTGGATCGCAGACCGCCAGGGGCGTTCCTTTAAACGCCTGAACGAGCTGTATGCGGCAAACGGTCAGGTAGGTTTCCTTGGCTCTCAGAGAGTGGATGGAAAGCTGATCCTTTCTGAGGCCGTGAAGGTACTGACCCAGAAAGCAGGAACGAGTCAGAGCGCCTGATGATATGGCAAAGTGCAGGAGGGTGTGATATTCTGTCATGCCCTTCTTCCAATATGGGAGGTGAGGATGATGGTGGTAACGCTGGAAGAGATGAAACAGTATCTTCGGGTTGATTATGAAGATGATGACCAGTTGATTACGGGTTTTATAGCATCTGCCGAGCAGCTGTGTCGGGATGTCCTCCGGGCCGATGAAACAGCGGATTTGAAAAAGGATGAGACCGTAAAAATTGCCGTCATGTATGCAGCCGCATATTTCTATGAACACCGGGAGGAAGCGGACCATCATGATTTGGCTCTGACAATCCGCTCCCTCCTGTTTGGCTCAAGGAAGGAGGCTTTCTGATGAAAATCGAACTACTGAATGTCAGGATTTTCATTTCAAAGAGTACGGTGGTCACCGATGCCATCGGAAACCGCCGGAATGAATGGCAGCCTTTCTATACCTGCTATGCGACCGTAAGCGGCGAGACCGGGAAAGAACAGACCGATGCAGGGCTGGTGGTGGATGACTCCAGCGTTGATTTAACGATCCGCTGGTGCAAAAAGTCAGCTGAAATAGACAGTACCCATTTCCGGGTGGAGTTCAATGGAGAACTTTATAATATTGCCGCCGTGGATCACATGAATTACAGGCGCAAAAGCATCAAGCTGTCCTGTGAGAAGGTGAGGCGGTAGGATGGGGAAGAAAATTTCTATCAGCCAGCTTTCTGCGGCAGTGATGGAGGAATTGGAAGAATATGCAGATCTGGCCGCAGAAGATATGAAATCGGCGGTAAAGAAAGCGGCGGCAACAGTCCGGAAGGATATTGAAGCCAGCGCTCCAAGGAATACCGGGGACTATGCTAAAAGTTGGACCGTGAAAACTACAAAGGAAAGTTCCAATGCCCTACAGGTAACCGTGCATTCACGGAACCGGTATCAGCTTGCTCATCTGTTGGAGTATGGTCATGCGAAGCGCGGCGGAGGCCGGGTTGCAGCAAGGCCCCATATCGTTGCTGCGGAAGATGCTGGAATTGAACAGCTGGAGCGTGAGATTGAGAGGAGCCTGACGAATGGATGATTTGATAAGACTTTTAGAGGAAATGGGCATCCCTTTTGCTTATGACCATTTTGCGGAAGGGGAATCCCCTGATCCTCCGTTCATTTGCTACCTTCTGCCCCAGAGTGATAACTTTTCCGCAGATGGGAAGGTTTATCTGAAGGTCAGCAGTGTGAATATCGAACTGTACACAGACTGCAAAGATTTGTCTGTCGAGCAGAAGCTGGAAGCCGTGCTGGATACGCACGGTATTTTTTATGACAAAACAAAGGTCTGGATCGAGAGTGAAAAACTCTATGAAGTCCTCTACTCATTTGAAATGGAGGTATGATTTTCATGGGAAACAAGGTTAAGTATAATTTGAAAAATGTCCATGCTGCGAAACTGACCGAGACGGATTCCGATGGTACGACTACCTTTTCGTATGCGGAGCCAAAGGCAATTCCTGGTGCAGTGAGTATCAGCTTGGATGCGGAGGGTGAAACCAGCCCGTTCTATGCGGACGGAATCGTTTACTTCCGTAGTGTGACCAACAACGGTTACAGCGGCGATTTGGAGATTGCCCTGATCCCGGAGTGGTTCCGGACGGAGATCCTGCAGGAAAAACTGGATGCAAAAGGCGTGCTGGTAGAAAACAGTGGTGTCGGTGAGAGCGTGAAATTTGCCCTGCTCTTTGAATTTGACGGGGATGTGAATGCCATCCGTCATGTGCTGTATAACTGCTCTGCCTCCCGCCCGTCCATCGAATCGGAGACGAAGGAAGATACGATTGAACCGGGAACGGAGACTTTGTCGATTACGGCTGATCCACGTTCCGATGGGCTGGTCAAGGCGCGTACTGGTGACACTACAGACTCCGGTACTTATACGAATTGGTATAAAGCAGTGTACACACCAACTGAAGAAGAACCAGAAGAAACAAGTGGAGAGGATGAAAGCGTATGATTAAGCGTGAGATAGAAATCAGCGGGAAAAAGGTGCCCTTCCGTTCCTCTGCCACGATCCCCCGCTTGTACCGGGCAAAGTTCAAACGGGATATTTTCAAGGATCTGTCCAAGCTGGAAAAATCCTACAAGGGTAAGACGGAAAATGGTGAGGAATTGCAGATTGAGGATCTGGAGATTTTTGAGAACGTGGCCTATGTGATGGCCTATCATGCCGATAACAGCATTCCGGCAAAGATTGAGGACTGGCTGGATCAGTTTGATATGTTCTCCATTTATGAGGTACTGCCACAGATTTTGGAACTGTGGGGTGAGAACCTTGTGACGGATGTGACGTCAAAAAAAAGATTGGCAGAAGTGAGCGGGAAATGACCACGCCGCTGTTCCTTCTGCGGAGCGTGGAACTGGGGATTTCCATCCGGGATCTGGATCTGCTCACGATTGGGCTGGTTCTGGATATGTGGACGGAAAAATCCAATGACGGCGTGAAATATAGGAGAGTGGCAACCCAGGAGGACTTCGATAAGTTTTAGAAATTATTGAATGTATGACTTCCAATTGTTATACTCAAGAGAGGAAGTCATACATTAATAAAAGGAGTCAGGATTGTGGAAACATTAGAGCAGTGGTACTCAGGAAAAATATTTTTGCTTAACGATAAAGAGGTAGAACTTAGGGCAGAACTCAAATTCAATCAATTTCGACAGGCGATTATCAATATTTATGGAATTGACCGGGATTTATTCTTTGAATTAGAAAAAGGTAGCTATAATTCGGCAGTAATGTTGTTAGAATCTAAAGAATATGTTTCAATTTTTGATTTTTATATAAAAAGTGGTACATATAAAGCAGGGAATTCTGATGAGCATCCAATATTTACTGAAGGTATGATGTGTATAGTATCATCAACAGTCCTTAAAGGGGAAAAGTATTTTACCAGAGGAGATACATTTAAAGAATTAAGTATGGAGATAACAGATGGGGTTGAATTAATTGGATTATGCCCATATGATTTGAATAAAAATTATATGGAACTTTTCTTATATAAAGATATAGAAATATCTGTTCAACTGCAAAAGATTTATGTACAGACTATATTAGGTGAATTAAGCTTTATAGTACTTCCAAAATACAAATTTAGAAAGGACTCCATGTCGTTATGTTTTTCACATCAGATTTGTTTTTGCCCCGCACAAACTTTGAAGATAATGGAAATCCATGAACTATTAAATAAAATTGTATCCTTCTTCTCTTTATTGTGTGGGGAAAATGTGACTGTTAATAAACTTTCTGTTTTGGATACAGATAGCCCTAAAAATAGTATGACAGATTACATCGGGGTATGTAATTTTGTAAAAGGAAAATTACATATACTGGAAGATTCGGGAATAGATAGTACGAGCTTTAAAAGAAGGGCCATTTTTAAGATTTCTGACTTTGCAGATTTAAAGAATGCACTAAATTACTGGTTTTCACATTATGAAAGTCTGCAAAATGCTCAAAAAGCATATGATAGAATTTTGCTGGATGAAGAAATGAAGATTGTAACTATTAACAAATTTTTAGCGGGTATGCAGCTTATCGAAGGTTATACACAAGCATATGCAGATGAAGAGCAAGAATTAGCCGCTTTTAAGAATAAGAAAAAACAGATAATTGAGCAACTTGAGAAAATAGAAGATAAAGAATTAGTGGAAGCGGGGCTTGGTTTTTCAGGAATTTCATTTAGAAAGGCAGTGAAGGAATATCTATATAAAAGCAGTAGTTGTTTACAAAAAGAGAGTAAAACGGCATTTCACAATAAAAATAAAGATCTAATTGAAAAGATTATAAATGATAGAAATTTTTATACTCATTCATCGAATCGTATAAAGCCACAGTTAAATTTTGATGAAATGCTTAATGTGGCAACTTTATGTAAAGAATTCTATAGGATTTTGCTTCTGAATGAGATGGGAATTTCAGATGAATTATTAAGGCATCGTTTTGCTCATAATCGTTTGTGTACACATGTATTTGAAAATTTATTGGGAATTAAGCTGTCTAGTGTAAATGATATATCTGAATTCGATAAAGATATGAGGCTTTTTTCAGATCCAAATTAATAAGATGTAATTAAGGCATCGGTTAGAAATAAGCGGTGCTTTTTTATGCTCGGAGACAATCCGGGCTTTTTTCATGCCCATTTTTAAGGAGGTGAGGGTTGTGGCGAACCGGATCAAAGGTATTACGGTGGAGATTGGCGGCGATACCACAGGTCTTGATAAAGCACTAAAGAACGTCAATTCTTCTATCACGAAAACGCAGTCTGCTTTAAATGATGTGAACCGTCTGCTAAAACTCGATCCTTCTAATACGGTGCTGGTGGCACAGAAGCAGGAACTGCTGGCGCAGGCAGTCAGCCAGACCGAAGAAAAGTTGTCGGCTCTGGAAACCGCACAGGAGCAGGTTGCCGCAGCCTTTGCCCGTGGGGATATCGGGGCGGATAAGTATCAGGCATTTCAGCGGGAGATTGAGGAAACCCGTGGAAAGCTGAATAAATATAAAGCTGATCTTTCCAATCTACAGACAGAGCAGGACAGCCTTTCTCAGAACACAGCACGATTAGAAAAGCTGTTCGCTTCCACTGGGACGCAAGTCGATGATTATGCGGATGTCCTTGGTACCCGGCTGACCTCGGCTATAAAAAGCGGGACTGCCAATTCTGATCAGTTGCGGACGGCCCTTGAGAAGATCGGGAAGTCTGCCACAGGAGGGAAAGCCGATATCCGCCAGCTGACGGACGCTCTGGATACCGTGGATGATGGGCAGGCGATCCAAAACTTGATCCAGCAGCTGAAAGAGGCTGGAGACGCTGCGGAAAATACAGCGGATGATGTGGGCCAGATTGCGGAGAATACGAAAGGCGCTGCGCTGATGCAGGCGGCGGATCAGCTGTCTGCTGTGGGCGATAAGATCCAGGAGATCGGGGATAAGGCGCTGGATGCCTATACGGATACCGAGAACGCCGTGACCAAGGTGAATGCCTACTTTGGAGAGACGGGACAGGCAGCGGAACAGTCTGCTAATGTGATTAAAAACGTGTACGCCTCCGGGGTTGGGGAAAGCATGGATGCCGTGGCCAATGCTGTCCTCATGGTAAAAAAGAATCTTGGGGATTTGAGCGAAACCGATCTGACCAACCTTACCCAGCAGGCGATTACGCTGGAGGAACTGTACGGCATTGACATGAATGAAACCCTCCGAGGTGTCAATTCCCTGATGCAGCAGTATGGCCTGACCGCTCAGGAGGCTATGGACTATATTGTGGTGGGGACCCAGAATGGTTTGGATAAGACCAATGAGCTGGGCGATAACCTTAGTGAGTATGCAGGCAAGTTCTCCCAGGCTGGATATTCCGCCTCGGAATATTTTCAGCTTCTGGATAACGGCCTGAAGAATGGCGCTTACAACCTGGACAAGGTCAACGATGCCATTAATGAGGTCACCACCCGTCTGGTGGATGGCACTATTGGGGAGTCCATCGGGATGTTCTCCACGAAGACACAGGAATTATTTACCTCTTGGCAGAATGGCGGTGCTACACAGAAACAGGTGATTGACTCCATTGTGGCGGATATCGCCGGGTGTACGAACCAGCAGGAAGCCCTAAACCTTGCGGCGCTGGCCTTTGGCACCATGGCCGAGGATGGAAACCTGAAATTTATCACTTCCCTGACCTCGGTAGGAAGCACCTATGATAGTGTAAAGGGTTCTGCGCAGGGGCTATTTGATGCGACCACCACACCCATGCAGGAGATGGAATCCAACACCCGGAAACTGCAGCAGTCCCTTGTCCCTCTGGGAGAAAAGCTGGCGGAGATCGCCAATACCATCCTGCCTCCTCTGGTTTCTATGATTCAGACGGTGAGTGGATGGTTTCAGCAGCTGCCGGGGCCGGTACAGAACTTTATTGTTATTCTTGGTGTGTTACTTGCAGCCTTTACAGCCTTGACTCCGGTCATTGCGGCAGTGGCGGTTTCCGTAGGCGCGTTGAATATCGCCCTCCTACCGATCATTGCTGTGATTGCGGCGGTAGCGGCGGCTATTGCCGGGATTATTGCCATTATCCAGAACTGGGGTGCTATCACGGAGTGGTTTGGGAACCTGTGGAATACCATCTGCACTGGGATTGGCACCATGATTGAGAACGTGAAAACGTGGTTTTCAAATCTTTGGACACACCTGCAGAATGTATGGAATGGTATCTGTAACGTAGTGCAGACAGCAGTGATGCTGCTTGGCTCTATTATCCAAGGAGCCGTGGACATCATCACGTTACCCTTCCGGTTTATCTGGGAGAACTGTAAAGATATCGTTATTTCTGTATGGAATAGCATTAAAAATACGGTCAGTTCTGTATTATCGGCCATCTCCGGTGTGATCTCCAGTATTATGGGAGCCATCCAGAATGTCATCAGTTCTATCTGGGACGCCATTAGCAGCAAGGTATCAGCAGTGGTTAATGCTATCAAAAACACAGTAACGACCGTATTTAATGCTATCAAATCCGTAGCTTCTACGGTGTGGAATGGCGTTAAGTCGGTCATTTCAACTGTGGTTGATGGAATTAAAAGCAAGGTTTCCAGTGTATTCAATGCTGTAAAAAGTACGGTTACCAGTGTGTTCAATGGAATTAAGAATACTGCGACAACTATCTGGAACGGAATAAAAAATGCGATTGTAAAACCTGTGGAGGCGGCGAGAGATGCCGTGAAAGGTGTGGTCGATAAGATTACAGGCTTTTTCTCCGGCATGAAACTGGAGCTGCCTAAGATCAAACTGCCGCATTTCAAAATCAGCGGCAAATTATCCCTCTCCCCGCCAAGTGTTCCCCATCTTTCCATTGACTGGTATAAGGAAGGCGGTATCATGACGAAACCGACCATCTTTGGCATGAATGGCAGCAGCCTGATGGCGGGCGGTGAGGCTGGCCGGGAAGCGGTTCTTCCGTTGAAGGGATTTTACCAGCAGCTGGATCAGATGATTTCCAGCTATCTGAACACCAGTGCTTTGGAGAAATATCTGGCGATCATTGCGGAAAACAGCTGCAAGGGACTGTATCTGGATGACGGGATGCTGGTGGGACATCTGCTTCCGGCCATTGACAGCGGCCTTGGAAAAACACAGAAACTGCAAAGGAGGCTGAGCCTATGAGGGCAGATGTGAAAATCAATGATTTGTGGATGTTTTTGATGGGCTGGCTCCGGGAGGAGATCGACTTTCCAACGCCGCAGTCACAGACCAATACGGTTGTGGTACCGGGGCGCAATGCTCCGATCCGTTTTACGGAGGCTCTTGGGCGGGTATCCTACCAGCCCCGGAGCTTTACCATTACCCTGTCCATGTTAGGGAGCCGGGAAAAGTTTCATCAGATGAAGGATGTTCTTGCCAATCTCTATGCCGGGCAGCTATGCCACGTGATTCTTAGTGAGGAGCCGGAACTATATGCCGTTGGTACCTTGGAACTGGAACCCGCCTATGATCCCCTCACTGGAAAGGGCCAGATGGTGCTGTCCTGCGCGGATGGGGATGCCTACAGGTATCATACAGAAGAAACGGAAGTTTCTATTACGGGAGGCGGCACGGCGATCCTGAACAATGATTATATGCCTGTCGTACCTACGGTAGTCACGACAGCGGAGACAGCACTGAACTGGAGGATTGGTGAAGATGTATTCCGCAAATCCGTCAGTGTCGGGACATGGACATTCCCGGAACTGGAACTGCAGGAAGGGCAAAACTCGGTCAGCATTACGGGAGAAGGAACGACTACCTTCCGGTATCGGGAGGGACGCTTATGAGCCTGTTTCGAGTTTTTGTAGACAATCAGTTATTTTACCACCCACACCTGTCTCAGCTTTCCATCACGGAGGCGAAGGTGCAGGAGGATGCGGAGAATATTGACAGCCTGACCCTCTCTGCTCCGTTCAACCATCCTTATCTTTCTGCGATTCAGCCGATGGCTTCGACCATTGTCTGCAAAAAGGATGCTCTTACGGTATTTGAGGGGCGGGCCTTAGATGATGGGACGGATTTTTATAATACGCACACATGGACCTGCGAGTCCTGCCTTGCGTATTTGAAGGACACCATGCAGCCTCCATTTTCCTATCAGGGGCCGCTCCGTGGGCTGCTGGAGCAGTTCCTCTCTGTGCATAACGCTGCGGTGGAAGAAAAAAAGCAGTTCACCCTTGGCATGGTGACAGTGACGGATAACAACGATTATATCAGCTACAGCAATTCCGACTATTCGGTAACAATGGATGCCATACAGGACAAGCTGATCAAGACACACGGCGGCTACCTGCAGGTGCGTTATACCGAGAATGGGAAGGTGCTGGATTATCTGGAGGACTTTCCAGACCGGTCGCTGCAGACCGTGGAGTTTGGCAAGAATCTCACGGATGTGAAGATTACCCGTGACCACACGGAGCGGGTGACGGCTCTGATTCCGCTGGGGGCGAAACTTACGGAGACCGATGAGGATGGCAACGAAACCGAGACGAATACCCGGCTGGATATTACGGCGGTGAACGATGGCAAGAACTATGTGTACGATGAGGAAGCGGTCGAAGAAATCGGATGGATCTGGACGACCGAGATCTGGGAGGATGTGACGCTGGCAGGGAACCTGCTGCGGAAAGCAAATGCCAGACTCTCGGAACTTGTGAAAGGTGTCACCAGCATGGAACTGACCATCGTGGATGAATCGGATACGGGTGCGGATATCGGAGACATAAGGGCAAGGATGTATGTGCGCTGCATTTCCAAGCCACACGGGATTGACGGGACATACCTGTGTCTCAGCCGGACACGGGACTATCTTGACCCTTCCGGCAACACCATTACCATTGGTGCCGCAGGTGTCCGGCTGACTTCCCAGTCCGCCAAGCAAGAGCAAAATATCACTTCTATTGAAGATGATCTGTTAGGGCAGACCTCCAAGATCGAGGTGATTACGGGAAAAGTCGATCAGATCAATGCACAAAAGATGTACCGGACGGAACTGGTGGTGGATGGGGTGAACATCTTCCGGGATAAGGGGCAGCGCAGTATCCTTCGCTGCCGGGTGTATTCGTGGGATAAGGAAATCACGGATACCCTTCCGGCCAGCAGCTTTGTCTGGCATCGGAATTCCGGCCGGGAAGACCTTGATGCAGACTGGGACAGTTCCCATATTGGGATGAAATCTATCACGGTTACCACGGAAGATGTGACTGACAACGCATCATTCTATTGTGAAATCACAATTTAAGAAGGAGGAAATCGATATGCCTACTGTATTAACTTCCAGCCAGCAGACCTTTGTAGATATTACGGACCAGAGGAAACTGTCGGCCTATATCACATCCAATCTGCCAAAGTCTCAGATTGAAGATCCCAACGTGCTGCCCCATACCTATGCGCCGGACTGGGCCAGCACACCCCTGACCCTTACTCCGGTGGTATTCCTCGATCAGACCAACCTGGCGCTGGACGCATCGGGGCTTACGATTTCGTGGAAACGGAAGGAGGGAAACGGAGCGGAGGCAGCGCTGACCTCCGGGGAGAGTGTCTCTAAAGGCGTTCTAACGGTCAATGCCAACAAGTTGGCGGCAGCCACTTCTGGGATGCTCACCTACTTCTGCTATATCAGCTATTACGACTCAGAGACAAAGAATACCGTCAACATCTCTGCCGACATCACTTATACGCTGATCCGTAATGCACAGAACGCAAAGCTGGCCTATCTGTCTGCGGACACCTATGTGTTTAAGTATGATTCCAATTCTTCTCTGGTCGGGGCCAAGCAGGCAACGCTGACGGCACAGGTGCAGGGAGTCACGATTACGGCATGGCAGTATAAGGACAGCACCGGGGCATGGAAGGATTATCCCACGACTCCGGACAACGCCAGCATTTCCGGCGGTACGTTAGTAGTGAAACCAGATCATGCTGTCTTTTTTAATGGGGTGGCCCAGATCAAGCTGGCGACCGATGACCCGGATGTTTATGATACGACTTCCCTCACGAAGATATATGACGGCTCCCAGGGTGAACCGGGTGCAGCCGGAACGGGCGGACTTTCCGTCATCCTTGGGAATGAGGCACAGAATATTGCCTGTACCTCCGGCGGGCTGGTAGCAGCGGCAACTGAGATTACCATTCCCTTTATGGGATATTTAGGCATTGCACAGGTTGCCTGCACCTGTACGGTAGGGGCGCTGCCTTCTGGCGTGACCGTAAAGAGCAATACTGCAGCGACCGCTTCCAAGGCCGGATCGGTGGTATTGACTTTTGCTGCCAATGCGACCCTCGGAGGTGCAACCGTTCTGAATGGCACGATAGATCTGACCTTTACTATGTCCGGGGCATCTGTTGTGAAGAAGTTTGCATGGACAAAATCCAACAAGGGCAGCAACGGAGCCAGCGGTGCCAATGCGATTGTGTTCTCCGTGTATGCACCGGAAGGTACTGTTGTCATTAACCAGTCCGGCAGCCTTGCGTTGGCAGCGGTTGGTTATGACGGCGCTTCTGAGATTACGACAGGAGCTACCTATCAGTGGGCGAAATACACGGGCGGTGAATGGGAAGATATTAGTGACGAAACTTCCTCTACCCTGTCTGTATCGGGGGCAGATATCGTGAATATCCAGTCCTACCGCTGCACGCTGACCTATAAGGGCAATACCTATGAGGATGTGATCACGGTGGAAGATAAATCCGACCCTTATGTATCGGAGATGCTTTCCATCGGAGGTTTTACGGTCAAGAACAATCTCGGCGGTGTGGTGCCTTATGTGATCGTCCGTACCAATCAGAAGGAAGTCGATCCACTGCTCGGCAGTATCTCGGAGACAGCCCCGTCTAATCCAAAAGAAGGTGACTTCTGGTATCAGGTGGATCATTCTGCGCAGACGGTCACCCTGATGAAATATTCCGGCTCGGCTTGGGCGGTTGCGACAGAGAAACAGTCGTTGACTTACACATGGTACGCGCAGGATAAGGATGGCCATGCGGCAGAATTTGATAAGGCCGGGAAGGTGATTTACCTTTCCGCAGCGGATATTGACAGTATCCTGACACTGCAGTGTGATGTATCCAACTGACCGGAGGTGATCGCATGGCGCTTATCACCAGCTGTCAGGCAACCTTCCAGAATTTCTCCGGTTATGAGGATGACATTGCTTCTTTGGAGGAAAACATCCGGGAATGCTACTCCGAGATCACGAAAACCTCGGAACAGATTAATATGTCCGTCCGGGAGGAATTCATTTCCCGCTCAGAAATGGAGACGCTCCAGAAGGATTTTGAAACCAGCATTACCCAGAGCAGCACAGAAATCCGGATGGATTTCACTACGATTACGGATGAAATCAAGGAAAATGTCTCTACGAACCAGTTGCTTTTGGAGGAGTATATCCGGTTTAAAGGTGCTTTGATTGAACTGGGAAAAGTCGGGAACGCCTTCACAGCAGAACTATCCAACGAGGAACTGGCCTTTAAAGAGAATGGGCAGAAGATCGCCTATATCTCCAACCAGAGCCTTGTGATTACCAATGCGGAGATCCGCAACAAGCTATCCCTCGGCAATGAAAGCCGGGGGTGGTTTGATTTTATACCGAGAACCAATGGGAACCTTTCGATCAAATGGAGAGGTCCAGTCTAAGATGCTGAGAAAAGGAAGGGGTGAGAACGATGGCATCCAGCGGCAGTTTTTCCGGTTCCATCCGGGACGGCCACTATAAGCTGCGGGTGGACTGGTCGCAGAGCAAGAATGTCTCTGCCAATACGTCTACGGTTACCTGTAAGCTGTATCTGGTGAATGACTGGAGTCTGAATATCAGTGGGCGAAGCGACAATACCTGCACCA